>NZ_CP036348.1:6812649-7124826 GCF_007753095.1 Rosistilla carotiformis | reverse complement strand
TCCGCAGCCATCGGTGCCGGGGTGCCAATCGAATGGATCACGTAGGCGATCAGATCGCTGACCTCCTGCGTCGTCATATCCTTTTCAAGCCCTTCGGGCATCAGCGAACGATCGCTTGCACGAAGCTGTTCGATCGATTCGCGGAGCAGTTCGTGCTCCTTGCCTCCCGATTCACGCAGCCGAATCATCGCGGCGTTCTCTTCGACGACCAAGCCCGACAGGACGCGGCCATCCTCGGAAAGCGCCGACCAAGAAACATAACGCGCATCGACTTCGCGGTTGGGATCCAGGATCGCCGAGAGCATCCACTGCGGGTCTCGGTTGGTGAGTGCCGTCAGGTCGGGCCCCACAACAAACCCATGATCCTCGACGCGATGACAGGCCGAACATTGTTTGCGGAACACGGCGCGGCCGCGGTCGACGTCGCCGGCAAGCTTCAGAGAAGCTTGAAACGTGTCGAGGATGGCAGCTCGGCTGGGCGAACCAGCCATCTCCAAGGCGCTCTTGGCTCGCTGGCGGATCGTTTCATCGGCGTGCGACAACAGCTTGCCGCGGCGGTCCGCGTCGAGAATGTTGGCTCGCAAATCTCCCTCGGCGATCGTGTCCAAGAGCGTCAAGGACCAGTCGTTGCGGGCGATCAAGTGGTCGAGGATCGCCGTTTGCGCCGACGCGCTGACTTCGCGATATCGCTCCAACAGCAACTCCGCCGCCTCGGGATGCCGCGTTTTGGCCAACGCGTTGATGGCGGCGACTTGCAGCGGTGCAGCATGTCGCGCGCTGACGCGTTGGCTGATCGCGTCGAGGACGTTTGCCATCGACAATTCATCGGCTACCGATGGCGGGTCTCCGGACGTTAATAGTTGAGTCGTCGCGGCGCCGCGGTATCGGCCCAACAATGCCAACGCAGTGGGATCGAGCGTCTCAATCGCGCGGCGATGAGCTTCCTGAACCGCTTGTTTCAGCTCGGGCGTCCAGGCGATCGTGGCGTCGCCGATGCGAGCGTCTGCCGAATCGAGCAGTTCGATCAGCAAGCGGTTTGCCGCGGCCTCATCGCTGGCGATCGCGGGCAGGACTTGCGATGCGGAGGCGTCGATTCCCTCGGCGTTTCCCAATCGGATCGCCGTTCGCAAGATCTGCTGAAGCGATTCGGGCTGTTGCTGTGCAGGCGGCAACGCGACGTAGGCGGCCAGCATCGCCGAGACGTTCGTCGGATTGAGCGACGAGATGGCGGCGGCGCGGACGAAGCGATCGGTTTCCGTTTTGGATGCCAACGCTGTCAGAGCGGGAATCGCCGATGCGTGCTTCAGTTCGCCCAACGACCAGGCGACTTGACGCCGCACGCGCGGGCTGGCGTGGGCCGCGTGTCGGATCACCGCGTCGCGGAGCACCGCGTCGTCGTCGAGCATCGGTTCGGCGAAGCGGATCCCGTGGCGGACGACTTCATCGTGTGAGTTGGCGAGTGCCACGAGCAGCGTCGGTGCGTCCAAGGTCTGCCAAGCCGAGAGGATAGCGATGGCGTGAATCCGCGACGCCGCCAACGGGGCTTCGGCAACGATCGCTCGCAATTGATCGGCGACCGAATCGGAGGGGGAATTCCAGAGGAGCATCTGATGCGCCAGATCGCGGACCGTTCCATTGCTCGACTTCAGCAGCGTCGCCAACTGCAGATCCGACTTGCCCGTCAGATCGAACGCGGGCGAAGGGGCTTCCGATGCCGGGGCTGCGGGCTGATCCGACTTGGGACGAACGCGATAGATCCGCCCCATCGACTGCCCCGCGTAAACGTCCAGTTCCGCCAACGTCGCTTGCGGGATCCAACGGGAGTGTTCGATCACGTAGCGGTACATGTCGACGACCCACAGGCTGCCGTCGGGGCCGGTCCGCGCTTGGACCGGACGAAACCAGCGGTCGGTCGATGTCAGGAACTCCGATTCGGTTTCGTTCTCGCCACGCGAAACTTGATAATCGATGCCGGTCGGTTGCAGGACGCTGCGGTGAACCAGTTGATTTACCGGTTCGCAGGTGAAAGCGTTGTTCAGGTATTCTTCGCCCAGTTGATTGTCGCGGTAGATGTCCAAGCCGCAGGCGGCGGTCGCGTTTCCAGACGCTCCGCTGAGTGCAAATTGAACAAGGTCCTCGGGGGGGAACAGGCGTCGGGTTTCCGCCCCGCCGGCGAGCCCCGAAGGAGTCGGCAGCGAGACCAAGGCATTGCGACTGTCGTAGCGTGCGTCGCTTGCATAGTGCAGCAGCAGCGAACTGTTGGTGCAGCCAAACCAATCGCCCCAGTCGTTTTGGCTGCGGCCTTGCTGCGTGCGACCGGCGACCGCTTGGATCTCGCCGGTATCGGGATTCATGCGGAAATCGCGGCCGACGATGTTGTGCGTCTGCCCCGTCTTGTGGCTGAGGATTTTTCCGCCGAAGAGTCCACACGAACCGTAGATCCAGTTATCGATGCCCCACCGCAAACTGTTGACTCGCGCCTGAGCGTTGACGATCTCGAAACCCGAGAAGAGCTTGTCGACCGAATCGGCGACGCCATCGCCGTCGGTGTCGCGAGCCAGCAGGATATCGGGAGCATCGCAGATCAACAGTCCGTCGCGCCAGACCTTGACATCGGTCGGAAAACGCAGCCCATCGACAAAGGTGACCGCTTTATCGAATTGGCCGTCGCCGGTCGTGTCGCTCAGGCGGCGGACTTGGCCGTGATGTTCAAATTTCTCGTAGACGCCGCGGCCGTAGTCGCTCATCTGAGCAACCCAAACGCTGCCGTCGACGCCAAAATCGATAGCGACCGGATCGCGGACCAACGGCTCGGCGGCCACGAGTTCGATCTCCAGATCGTCGTGCGTCTGCATGCTTTGCAGCGCATCTTGAGGCGACTTCGGCGCCACGCCTTGGACACCTTCGGGGATCACAAATTCGTCTGGAACCTGGCGATGGACCTCATCGACGATCCGCTGTTCCAAGCCGGCAGCCAATGTGGTTGGCAGAGCGAAGTAAGGGACTTCCGCTCCGCCGCCGTAGCCCCCTTCACCGACGAGGCGTTCCGACGGGATGTAGCTGCAAAAATCGTTGCTGTAGGTGTTCAACCAATAACGCTTGCGATCGATTTCGTTTTTCAAACGGATCGAATAGTCGACACAGACCTCGCCAGCTAAGAAGCTCATGCACAAGCTGTTCCCGAACACAAAGGTCTGGATCGGGTAATCGATCTCGGTCAGCAGCGGTTCGCCGCGATCGAGCTTTGCCAGCTGAGTCGTCGCGTTGTAGCGAACCGCAACATTGGAACTCTTTTCGGCCAGTTCGGTCAGTTCCTCTCGCGACGGCAGCGGATTGAGCGGCAGCGAGATACGTTGCAGTTGAGCACTCAACGGGCCGCTGATCGGCAGGGCTTTGGTTTCGGCAAGGCGTTTGACTTCGCTGGCGATCTCCGCCCCCTGTCGCTGCGCGATCGAGACGTCGTCGACCGACATATCGATCGGGTTTTGATCCGATCCGGCTCCGATCGACACCAGGGCGATGCTGTCGGGAAACTGGCGTTCGATCCCTTCGGCGGCGTATCCCGCCCAATCGCCGCTGATCTGATTGAAACGCAGCGTCACGCAGTGGCAGGCGTAAGAAACGTAGACGCCGCGGACGGCTTGCGTGTTGGGATCGCGAGCGATCAACGTCGGCAGATCGTGATCGGTCGGTCCGCCCATCGGCCGCCGATTTTTTGCAAACCCAACGGTTCCTGTCGATCGATGCAAGGTCGCCGGTTGACGCGAATCGATCGCTTCGGTGGCAGCCTGGACGATCATGCCGATGATCTCTTCGCTGTAGCGGTCGAGATGTTCCTGGTGCTCCGGCGGGATCGCTTGGCTGAAGATGTTGTCGCTGGCGCCATTAACTTTGGGGGCGCAGTGCGAATGGCTGAAGGTGAGGGCAAAGTTCTCGCGCGGCAGCCCGTGGGACTGCTTCAGTTGTTCCGCGATCCGGTCGACTTGAGGCAACCGCAAACCGAGATTGTCGACGGCGATGATCACCAGCGGCGGCGCGTCGGTCTGCGAGATCGCCATCGCGCGGGCAAAGACCGACTGCGAAACGCCTTCGGATTCCTCGCGGCGAAAACCAAAACCGTTCAGCCTCACCGGATAGTCGGGGGTGATGTCGACTTTGGCAAAACCAACTTGGTAAATCGCGTCGGATTGACCGAACGTGACCGTGGAGAGCAACACAATGAATAGGCACGTCAACGATTTGACGTAGGGCGCAGTGTTAGACATAAGGTGTCGAGTAGGCGGGAGGGAATGGCGGGGAAGGTCTTTGAGAGAAGGACCGTTGTTACCGCGAGTTTACCCGAACCCCACTGTCGATTGTTGGTTTTGGCAGCGCATTTTTTGTGCGGCCCCTCACGTGGCTGATCCGTTGCATTGGCTTGGGCTGGAAACGTGGTGAGGGCACTCCAGCGGCTACGACCGGAATGTCCCTCATCTCTCCGTTGGGAGGGGTGTTGCGGCGAGTGAGGCTCTCTTGTGACGGGGAGTTTGCGTTGGCAGAGCGACGTCACCGCATCGCATCACCACTGTCGTAATCGCTGCGATCGGAAATCTTTGCCAGAGAGGTCACGCGGTTGCTAGCTGACCGTCGATGACTAGGGATGTGCGCGTGTTGAGTTTTCGATCTCCGTTCCGATGGTGCTTTGATGTTGTTGCTGGCAGCCGGATCGTTCCTGTCTCAAATGATGCTGCTTGTGGGGATGATCCTGCTGGCATGGATCTTGGTGCGGCGGAACATCAAGATGCGGGGCCGTAGTCGGGCTGTCGATCGGGAGCTGAAAGCACAGCAAGCCGAAGTCCACAAGCCGGTGCGTGGAGCGCCGCTTGCAGACGCCCCCAAGGAAGTCCTGCGTTGGCAGGCATCGATGTTCGATCTGCAGCGCGAACTGAAAGCCGAACTCGATTCGCGGGTCCTGGTTGTCGAATCGCTGCTTCGACGCGTCGACCAGCGGGTCGAAGAGCTGCGGTCGTTGCAGCTGGAAAATTCTGCGCAAAGCGGCAAACCGGCGGCGTCGGGGCCAAGTTACAGCAAGGTCCGACGGCTGGCTGCAATCGGCTTTTCGGCCGAAGAAATCTCGCAAAAGCTCGATATTCCCCAGGCGGAAATCGAATTATCGCTAGGGCTACAGGCGGAAATTCCTCAGCCTTCCAGTTCGGCGTGACCTGACGTGTCACGGCGGTCGCCAATGATTGTGGACATAAGACATTTGCTTTGTTGTCATGTGCCACGAACTGGAGACCATCCGATGACTCAATTGATGCTGTTCGACGCTCCTGTCCCCACCAACGTTCCCGTCGCTTCGGTTCCCAGTCGCTCGGCCGTCGATTCTCGCTACACTGGCCAGCCTACGTTCGCTGTAACGAGCTCGCGCGACGAACCTCAACGGATGGGCAACCTCGCTCACTTGGTTCTGGCCCGCTACGACATGGTGCATCGCCGTCGCGAAGCCCAACGCCGCGCCGCCATGGCTCGCGTTCAAGCTCAATCGGCCTAAGTTCTCCCCATCGTCGACGCGCGCAAATCCGAAGCTTCGCTAGCGTGTTAGAGTTCGGCGAACAATTGGTCCAGCAGATCGCGCTCTTCATCGTCGCTAGGTCCTTGGACCCGAGATTGGGCGAGACCCATGATTTCGTTGGCCCGTTGGGAGACCGATCGTTCGGTCGGGTCTTCGTCGAGCGTCACGACGCCGCGGTATTCCGGTTCTTCGATCGGGTCGCTGTCGATCTCGACAGCTAACGCTTGGGGCGCGACAATGATCGGTGATCCGTTCAGGAAGGTCTCGGCAATTTCAAAGCCTTGAGCCGCGCGCACCGCGCCTCCGCCAGCATCCAGTTGAACCAAGCCACCGATGTTGTGCAGCGTCTGATCGGCCGAATCGGCGTAGATCGTCGCGTGGTCGATACCACCCGCAGTCGCGTGTCCCACGACCGATTCAAAGTGTCGCGCTTGACTGTAATAGCCCGGACCGCTGATGTAAGCGTTCGTCGCGTTGGCACTCATCCGATCGTCCCCCGCCGAATCATAGAGATCGGCCGTGTCGTTGCCCCCCGCGGTGCCGTAGGCGTTAACGCGATCGAAGCCGTAGACTAGGCTCAAGAAATCGTCGCCTCGGAGGCTTGTGAATTCGGGGCGAATCGCCAAGCGGTCATCGCCCGTCGAATCGTATAGGTATGCGGTGTCGTTTCCACCCGCGGTGGCGTGGACGTAGATGCTGCGGATCCCGGTCACGGTGTGCTCGAATCCGACGCCCGAAAGTTTTGTATCGCCAGGGCTGGCCGAGAGCGTGTCGTTGCCGGAGGAATCGTAGAGGTAGGCTCGGTCGGAGCCTCCACCCCCCTCGATGGAAACCTTTTCTACGGCCGACATCTGAACCAATAGGGAGGCGTTTTCAATCTCGCCGCTGCCGACGCGAAGGGTTACCTTTTCGACAGCCTCCGATCCGATCACGTTGACCGTGTCATTGCCGCCACCGCCAAGGATCTGCAGATTGGAGATCTCGCCGTGGCTAAAGTGGTATTCGAAATTTCCAAACCTCAGCATCGCATCGTTCCGCAAATCGATCTCGACCTGGTCCGAAGCATCGGTTCCGGTGAATCGCGCCTGCCCATCGGAAACGCTGACAAGGTTGGCGATTTCGACAGCCAGCGTCGATCCGACGCTGGAATCGATTCGGAAGCGGATCGTTTCGCCAGCCTGCACGTTGACGTCGAATTGACGTTGTGTGGCGCTCCCCGATTCGACGATCGTATCTCCCACGACACGTTCGATCACGATCGGTAACGCTGCTTCCGATTCATCGCCGCGAACGATCGACAGCAGGCCGTCGCGCTCTGCGTCGACGGTATACCACTGGCCGGTTTCCAATTCGGTCTGCGTCCATTGGATCGAACCGAGATCCTCCACCGGGGCGTCGATCGGTTCGGGTTCGATCACGGGAGGGTCGGTTGGCGCAGGCGGTTCGGTGGGTTCTTCACCGCCGCCGTCGACGATCAATTGTTCGATCGCGCGGGTTAGATTGATTTGATAATACGTAAGCCCCGTCGCGTCGTCGGTCGATCGATCGGCGGTGTCGTAAAGGTGATCGAGGACCGCGCCACCGTCGGCGTCGAGTCCCGCCGATAACATCGCTTCGCGGACCAAGACCGCCGCGCCAGCGATCTGTGGCGAGGCCATGCTGGTACCGGTGGCGTTGACGAAGTCGTCGATGCGGCCATCGCGGCCGAGGACGTGATCGGGGACCGAACTGTTGACCAGTTCGCCGGGGGCGACCAGGATCCCGTCGGTTCGCTGGGAGAAGGAACTGAGCGAACCGTCCCCCGCGATGCTGCCGACCGGCGTCACGCTGGGGCTCGCAGCGGGATAGGCCAGCTGCGACGGAGCGTCGGCGTCGAAGGCGTTTCCGGCGGCGGCAAAGACCATGATTCCGTCAGCCTTTAACAGGCTCAGTTCGTCTTCGAGCTGGGCTTGGATCTGCGAAGCCATCTCCGCTGGCAAGACCGACCCGAGCGACAGATTGACTGCCGTGATTGGGTTTTCGAAAGCGAACCGATTTTCGTGTACCCAGGCCAACGCATCTTCGATCCAGTCGAGGTTGCCGCCACCGTAATCGTCGAACACGCGGAGAGCGACGAGGTCCGCCCCGGGAGCGATTCCCGAAAACGAATCGCTCGATCCAGCCAACGTTCCGGCGACATGGGTTCCATGAAAACCCGACGGTCCATCGTCGTAGGGATTGGCGTCGTTTTCGGCAAAGTCCCAGCCTCCAACAACGCGATATCCGGGGCCAAAACCTCCGCCCAATGCGACGTGATCGTAAGCGATTCCGCTGTCGATCACGGCGACAGTTTGCCCCGATCCATCGAGGCCATAGTTTTGGAAAATGTCCTGTGCCTGGTCCATCAACGTTTGCGACGATGAGGCATCGTCTGCCTGTCCTCCCGACAGCGGATCGATGTCCCATAGGTCCATCAGAACATCGGCGGTGGCACTTGCCGATAGCGCCAGACGCGTCTCAAAACGCAGTAGGCGGGACGTGCCCTGCATGAGGGGATCGCGGCGGTCTGGGATGGGCATGTGGTTTGGTTTGTCGAGGGATGGACTTGAGAGGAACCTCACCGCAACCATACGTTTTTCTTCTCAACATGCTTTGTTTCCACGGGCAAAACCAATTGGGCGGTTTGACGATTGGGGCGACTGTGTCGGTCGCGAGGCTGGTTTCGCTCAATGAGGCCGATAGCAATTTAATCTCAAACCGAATCGCGCCTGATTTACAGGCACCCGACCGAAGCAGAGACGATAAATCGGAAGGGCTCCGAACTATGGCGGGATTCGGCTTGCTCGAGATACACGTGCGTTCAGGAACCGAAAGCGGTGCGAGGGAACACCACGGATAGGTGGCGTTTAAGTCGTCCTGCAAGGCCCCGTGATCGCATCCGCCCGAAGGATCACGCGATGGATTGTCGCTCGCGCACCGACCGGTGCCATCGCATTCCACCCCGCGGCGCAGCAGATCAGCGAGCCACTGGGGATCGAATCCGGTGGTACGGTCGGTCGCGCGGTGTCTGCGGCGGGCTGCAAACCGGATCGCGATCGCTAGGGTTCCATCACGCTTTTTGTTTCGCATCGAAGTCATGAATTTTCCAACAAGCCCCACCGAAGCAAGCGAGTTGCGTGGCACGCGATGGATGCAGTGGATTCTGCCCGCGTTGATCCTTGTCTCGGGAGCACTCGCCAGTTGGTCGTTGTGGCAGACGATGCGCTCGATCGAACACCACGCCATCGGCAAAGAGTTTCATGCGTCGTCGCTCGAACGGATTGCGGTTTTTAACGCGGGCGTGGCGCGTTCGATCGACCTGATCGAGTCGGTCGAGGGAATGTACAACAGTTCCACCGTGGTCGATCAGACGGAATTCGAAGCGTTTCTGGAGACTGTCGATCCGGCTGCCATCGGCATCGACCGCGTCCGATGGGTTCGCAACGTGGCGGGATATACTCGCCGTCCATTTGAAGAAGACCCGATCGTTCCGGCTAACGAAATTTTTGAGCGGCAGGCCGACGGAACCTATCGGATTGCGGAAGCACGCGATCGGTATCTGCCCGTGACGTTTGTCTATCCGCCGGGCGATCCGACCGATGTGTTGGGGGAGGACTTGTTGGCGCGTCCCCACATTCGCGCGGCGCTGAACGACGCCGATGCCATGCCGCGGATCACGGCAACGGCGGCGGAACTGCCTGCCGATGGTCGACCGGGGTTGCGAGTTCAATTGTTCTATCCGATCTTCTTTGAGTCGACCGACGACGAGCCCGTGTTGCGAGGTTACGTGGTCGCGCAGCTACGGATCGATCAGGTGCTTGAAGAGGCGATCGGTTCGCTGGTTCCGGTTGGGATCCAAATCACGCTGTTTGAGACCGAAGCAAAGCCCGAGGACCGCGTCACGTATGTCCGCGCGCCGCGTTTAGTCGATGGCATGGGGCGTCCCAATTGCGGACCCTACGGCCTGCAATCGGCAAATTCGTTGGTGCACGCTGGCGATTTTGAATTGGCCGGACGGCAGTGGACGATGCACTGCACCGCGAACAAAGACTACATCAGCAAACGTCGCAGCAGCACTCCGACGATGGCGCTGGCGTCGGGGATTTTGGTCTCGTTGTTGGCTAGCGGATTTGTTTGCTATCTGTCTCGTCGAACCCGACATGTTCAACGTTTGGTCGCGGTCCGCACGTCGGAGCTGCGCTCAGCCAAACGCGTTGCCGAGGAACAGGTGGCGCGGCAGTTGGCGTTGGAGGACGAATTGCAGCTGAGTCGCGAGCAATTGAACTTGGCGGTTCGCGGCAGCAACGACGGGATCTGGGATTGGAATCTCGAATCGGACGAAATCTTCTACTCGCCCCGTTTCTTGGAAATGCTAGGGTTTGCTAGAGACGAGATCGAGAACAATCGTGAGTGGGCGTTTTCGCGGATTCATCCCGATGAACAACCTCGAGTCCATGAAGCGATCGAGCGTTGCATCAGTGGTCAGGTAGATACGTTTGAAATCGAATGTCGGATAGGACATAAAGACGGCCGGTACCTGCACGTGCTGTCGCGTGCGGTCGCCGTGATTCGCGCGGGCATGGAGCGTCCCTACCGGATGGTCGGCACACAGGTCGATCTGACGAAGTGGAAGCAACACGAATTGGAGCTGAATCAATTTAAGACGACGCTCGACCAGACCCATGACTGCGTCTTCATGTTCCGGCCGGATCATTATCGCTTCTATTACGTCAACCGCGGCGCGACCGAACACCTCGGCTACACCGCCGAGGAACTGAAGCAGATGTCGATCTATGACATCGACGTCTCGATTGCCTCCACCCAGCTGAGCGATTTTTTCGATGATTTGATTTCCGATTCGCAATCCTCCCGACGTTTCGAAACGCTGCACCGTCGCAAGGATGGTGTGGAGGTTCCCGTCGACGTTGTGATCCAGTACGTCGCGCCCCACGACGAACCACCACGATTTGTTGCGCTCGTCCGCGACATCTCGCAGCGGAAGCAAGTCGAAGCCCGGCTTGCCGAACGGACCCAAGTTGCCAACTTGATGGCTGACGTTGGGCTTGCGCTCTCGCGCGCGGATGATTTGCGTACCGGGTTGCAACAGTGTTGCGAAGCGGTGGTGAATCGATTGGGGGCCAGTTTCGCCCGGATCTGGAAAGTCGATCACACCGAAATGATGCTCGATCTGCAAGCCAGTGCGGGGATCTATACTCACATCGATGGCGGGCACGCTCGCGTTCCGGTGGGCAGTCTGAAAATTGGCCGGATCGCATCGACACGACAACCTCATCTGACCAACGATGTCTCCAACGACCCCGAGATTGGTCAGCCCGAGTGGGCCGGACGCGAGGGGATGGTTGCGTTTGCTGGTTACCCATTGATTGTGGGGGACCGTGTTGTTGGTGTCTTGGCGCTGTTTGCGACGAGTGCCCTAAAAGCGAAGACGCTCGAGGGCCTCGCAGCGATCGCCGATACGATTGCGTTGTTTGTTGAACGCAAACGGGCCGAAGACAAACTGCACGATTCCCATCGCGAGATTTCCAAGTTGTCGTTGGTTGCCAGCAAGACCCAACACTCCGTCTTCATCACCGATGCGTTTCGCCGGATCGAATGGGTGAACCAAGCGTTTACCCTGTTGACCGGTTACACTTCGGCGGAAGTGGTCGGCAAGCGGCCGGAAATGGTTTTACATGGTCCCGCCACCGATCCGGATACCATTGCTCACATTATTGAAACGCTGGGCAAACGCCAGAGTGTGGCGACGGAAATCTATCACTACGCTAAAGACGGTCGTGGATATTGGACCGATTCGAAAATTGATCCCGTCTTTGACGATGAGGGGGAGCTTTGTAATTTTGTCGTCACTCAGCTCGACATCACGCAACGCAAGGAGAGCGAACGGTCGCTGCTTGCAGCGAAAGAAGAGGCCGAGCGAGCCAGTAATGCCAAAAGTGAATTCCTTGCGACGATGAGTCACGAGCTGCGTACACCACTCAACGGCGTGATTGGGATGACGGAGTTGTTAGCCGATTCGCCCTTGGATGCGCGCCAGCGACGGTTTGTTAGTGCATGCCAAAGCAGCGGCAACGCCTTGTTGACTTTGATCAGTGACATCTTGGATCTGTCGCGGATCGAAGCAGGGGGTATGGAACTGGATGACCATCCGTTTGAACTGCTGCAATTGTTCGACGACCTGATGGAAGCGATGCCCGCTCGCGTGGTGAAAAAAGATATCGAACTGCTGCACCATCTCGACCATCCGACCACGTTGCATCTGACGGGAGATAGCCATCGGTTGCGACAAGTGCTTGTGAATCTGATGGCCAACGCGATCAAATTCACCGAGCGCGGCGAAATCACGCTCCGCGCCAAGGTGCAACATTTAAGCGATGACAACGCGCGGCTGCTGTTCTCGGTCGAAGATACCGGAATCGGGATTCCGGCCGATCGCCTGGATGGCGTTTTTCAATCGTTCTCTCAGGTCGACAGTTCGATCAGCCGCCGCTACGGAGGATCGGGATTGGGACTGTCGATCAGCCAAGCGATCGTCGAAGCGATGGGAGGCCAGATCGGTGTGCAGAGCGCTGTCGGAGTCGGTTCGCGGTTCTGGTTCACGGTCGACTTGCGTCGAACCAACACCGTCGACGACGCGGTGGCCGAACACGTTTTGCGCGGCTTCGAATCGCGTCGCGTATTGGTGATTCAGTCGCATGCTGCAGTGCGAAGCATGCTGGTCGATTCGATCCGCGACTGGGGGATCGAGGTCGATGCGGCAGCCGATCTCCAGATCGGATTGGATCGGCTGCGGCAAGCGTCGGATGCGGGGCGGAAGTACGATCTTGTGATCACCGACGAAGCGTTTTACGATCTGGATGAGCAACCATTGAACGCCGTGATTCAGCAACAGCTGGCGGCGCAGCAGGCTGCGATTCTGTTGGTCGTGTCAGCGGTTAGCCCCTTGCTGTCCGAAGAGACGTTGGAAGTTCGCCCGCTGCCCAAACCGATCGGGCAAACGCAACTGCACGCGGCATTGGTCGACCTGTTTTGCCGTGTCGAGGATCAAACAAGTCTGCGATCGGTCGCGATCGAGTCGCCAACGACGTGATCGTGCTCAACACTTCGTTCGATGAGTTCCATGACGGCAGTGCCGCGATCAGCTCAGGCGGGTTCTAGGCTGGGTGGAGTGGAGGCAATCGGAGCGATCGTCGCATTTTCGATCGTACCACTTGTTGGAGTCGGCACGGGAGACAGGTCCGTTTGCGGTGTCACGTTCGGTGAAAGGGGTTCAGCAAACCGCGATGCGATCGTGACGAATTCTTCTTCCATCGCCACAAATGCATCGACCATATCGGGATCAAAATGTGTTCCCGAATCGCCGACGATGATCGATTTGGCGCGTTCGTGGCTGAACGCTTCTTTATAAACACGCTTGGAGGTCAGGGCGTCGTATACATCAGCAATCGCCATGATTCGTCCACACAAAGGGATCTGCTGGCCGACTAATCCGTGTGGGTATCCACTGCCATCCCATTTTTCATGATGTGAAATGATGATGTTCAACGCCATCTTCAGGAAGCAGGTGTTGGGAAACTCGTGCAGCAACGATTCGATCGTTTCGGCGCCGCGCACGGTGTGGGTCTTCATGACATCGAATTCTTCTTTGGTCAAGCGTCCCGGCTTCAGCAAAATATTGTCGGGGATGGAGACCTTGCCGATATCGTGCAACGGACTGGTGCGGCAGATCAGATCGACATAGTCGTCGTTGACCTTGTCGGCAAACCGGGGATTCCTTTGCAGGTGTTCGGCGAGAATTCGGCAATAGCGTTGGACTCGCTCGAGATGCGCACCGGTTTCTGGATCGCGCGATTCGGCCAGTTTGGCCAACGCGAAGATCGTCATGTTGGCCGATTCCAATTGAACGATCCGGCGGCCTACGCCTACACGCATCAGCAGTTCATGGGGATTGAACGGTTTGGTGATGTAATCGTCGGTGCCTCCCGCGAAGCCCGCTGCGGTATCGGCCGCGCGGTCGCGTGCTGTGACGATAATACAATAGATGTAGCGACGCGGACTCAGCTTGCGAATCGCTTTGCACAATTCGATGCCACTGATCCGAGGCATCTCCCAGTCGGTAACAACCATCTGGAAGTGATGCTGATGAAAGAGGTCGAGCGCCATCTGCCCGTCGTTCGCTGTGGTGACTTGATAGCCCCCTTTTTCCAGCGTTCGAGCAACAGCAGTTCGCGAAATGTAATCGTCGTCAACAACCAAAACGTTCATGTGGTTCTGCTCCCTTGGGTCTTTCGAAGACTAGGTCACATTCACCCCATGCAATTTTTTTGCGATCCGATTCCATCGCGCGATTTCAAACTTTGTAACACCTTTGCGAAATGTGGGGACGAGCAACGTGGCCAAATGTGCTCGCCTTGGAAACGGAGGCCTCGGTAAGCTTTCTGTTTGCTTGCCCCGCAAAACTCAGATCGTAAACCGCGTCAGCATGTCTCGTAATTTGTCCAGCTTGATCGGTTTGCTTAGGTATTCGTCCATGCCTGCATCGATGCAGCGTTCGCGATCCCCCTTCATCGCGTTGGCCGTCAATGCAATGATCGGTAGGTGACCGACCCGTTTGCCCGTCGCCTCGCGCCGACGGATTTCTCGGCTGGCGGTAAAGCCATCCATTTCGGGCATCTGGCAATCCATCAACACCATGTCGTAGTGGCGAGTCTCGAGCGCTGTCAACGCTTCGTCGCCGTTGTAGGCGATGTCACAGGAGCAGCCCATCCGATGCAGCAGTTCTTGAATGTACATCTGATTGATGTCGTTGTCTTCGGCCACCAGAATGTGTGCCGACAACGATTTTTGTGGCGTCTGGGCGTGAGGTTGCGACGCGGTGGACTGCGCGGTGGGTTCCGCGGGAACGGCGATTGCGACGGCCAGTACATCGAACAGCGTGCTGGGTCGGATCGGATCCAGCAGAATATTTTCCACTCCGAGTTCCGCCAAGCGGTTCCGCGCGTCGTCGTCGAGATCGGTCCCCAGTCCGATGATCGGCAAGCGGCAGCTTTGGGCGAAACGCTGTAATTCTCCAAACCCTTCTTCGGTCACCGTTTGGCAATCGACCAACACGCGCGAGAAGGGACGCCCCTGCTGTTCGGCCCGCTCGATCGCATGCTGGGCCTTGGCCAGCGACGTGAAGCGTTCGAAAGGGCACTCCCAGGTCCGCAGGCTTTCATAAAGTTGTTGCCGCGAATCGATCGATTCATTGACCGATACGACACAGATCCCAGCCAGTGCGCGCCGCCGTTGAGCGATCACTTCGGTTTCGACGTTCGCTTCCACTTCGATCTCAAACCAGAAGGTCGAACCGACACCCACTTCGCTATCGACACCGATCGTTCCACCGATGAAATCGACGAGTTGTTTGCAGATCGAAAGTCCAAGCCCGGTCCCGCCAAACTCACGTGACGCGGAGCGGTCGACTTGCGAAAAAGGCTTGAACAGCCGATCGAGTCGATCGCTGGGGATCCCGATTCCGGTATCGATCACCGAAAACCGCAGCCGCATTTCGTTGCCTTGCCGGCGAACGCACTGCGTCCGCAACGTGACGCTACCCGATTTGGTGAACTTAACGGCATTGCTGACTAGGTTGACCAGGATCTGCCGCAACCGATTTCCATCGCATCGGACCTTGACGCAGGCCAAGGAATCGATCTGGCAATCTAGTGAATAACCCTTTTTCTGGGCCATGTGGGAGAAGACCTCTGCGACCGAGAAGACCAACGATTCGAGATCGCAGGTCTGGATATCCAATTCCAGTTTGCCCGCTTCGATCTTCGAGAGGTCGAGGATGTCATTGATTTGCTGCATCAACGCCTTGCCACAGGTGTCGCCTGCTTGCACAAATTGGCGTTGTCGATCGGTCAACGAGGTGTTCAACAACAGTTCGTTCATCCCCAAGATGCCGTTGAGCGGAGTCCGTAGTTCATGGCTCATCGACGCGAGGAATTCGCTCTTCGCTTGATTGGCCGCTTCTGCCGCCTCGCGTGCCTGCAGGGCATCGTCCATCGAGTCGAGTGTTTGTTCTAGATCCTGCTGGCTGCTGTGCATCGCATCGGTCGCCTGTTGCTTGGACCGATACATCGTATAGGCAACCGTGGTCAGTCCCAGCAGCACAAGCGTGATCAGGCCCGCGAGGGTCCGCGGGTGAGCTAACAGTTCGGCATACTCTTGATCGGTGAGCTCCGATGCAAAGATCAAGTACTGTTCTTCCGCGATCACCGAATCGGAAGGGGAGGCGATCGTTTTCTGTAGGTCGACTTTTTGCCACGTCAATGTTCCGGTGGACCCTCGGACCTGGCCCCGCGGTTCGGATTCAATCCGTCTCCACAGCGTTGGATCGGTTTTCGCCAAGGGCAGGATCTTGCGGTCGGGGAACAGGAATCCCCATTCCAGTTCGGGGCCCGAAGCTTTCAGCCAATAGCCGCGTTGATTCAGCAAACGCAACCGATGGGCGACGTCCGGTCGCACTTCTTCAACGCAGTGAAACACGCCACCGGCAAAGTAGTTGATCACGCACACACCGCGACGTGTTCCCGCGTCGTCGAAGATCGGCATCGCAAGTCGCAGCATCGGACGGAACGGTTGTTCGACGCGGCCGTGTTCGACGTTCAGATCGATCGCCGACAAATACATTTGCCCGCGCGCTAACGTCGATGCCTTGAGAAAGTAATCGCGCGCCGACTTGTCTTGCAGTTCCTCCCCGGGCACGACCTGACCGTGTCGGTTGACCCGCAGGACCTCGTGCCCTTGCAGGTCCAAATAGCGGATCTGGTCGTATTCGGGCTTCAGACGACTGAAGACCACTGCCTGTTGCGTCGCCCGCTGTAGATCGTCGGGAATCCCCTCGGTCACGAAGTCGAACAAGCTGGGGTCGTTGGCCCATTGGCGTAGATCGTCGGCGACCGGACGCAGATTGGATTGCACGTGCTGGGCCCAAGCATCGATCCCCGTTCGCTCGTTGGCTAACAATGCCTTCTTCAGATGGCCCGCTTCGCGAAGGTAGAAACCGCCGCAACATAGGACGACGATTCCGCTGAGCAATGCGTAAGGTACGATGGCGGGGAAGCGGCGGTTGGGAGGGGGAGCGTACTGCATTTTTCGAGAGTCTTTCTCTGTGGAAGGCAAATCCGAATGCGATCGAGGAAACCTGTCGACCTGAAAAACTCCCGAATAGGGTCATTTCAAATCCACCGCTTCGGCAGTTGGACTTCCGCCAGATTGCCCACTCTTGCGATCTTTTATTGAGTGTCGGTTGGAAGGGACGTGGATCTGCAATCGCAACCAAAGCGTTTACCGAACATTCGCGTCCCCGATGGGGCTTAAAATCGGTCCGCTCCGAAGCCCTGCATTCGGACGAATGCGCGGACGCTTCGTCCCCCATGCGTAAGTTGTGCACGCACGCGACACCGCGTCAATTATCGAGCCTGGCTAGTGATCCATGGATACCTGGACTGGTGTTTACGTGTCGCTTGGTGGGGGGCGTGGGCGTGTTCCTGGATGCCCTGTTGTTTCGCTACGAACCGGGGGATCGATGCTAGCACTCGTAAAATACCGTACGAATCTACAAGTTTCGTTTGTTGTACGGCGGGCAAGTGGCCGTTACGATATGCGTTAGGTTGCCCGCCCCCCAACGTGCGGTCAGCGCAAACGACCCTCAACCACGCGCGAACGACATCGATGTTGTTCGTTCCTACCTGTGGAGCCTTCTGCGATGTTAACGATTCTCGGCCGATCCGGCGGTGCTGGTCAGTATTGTGATGGTGTCTCGCGTCGTAACTTCATCAAGGTCGGCGGGATGACGCTCGGGACGCTTTCGTTGCCCCAGTTGTTGCAGGCCGAAGCGGCAAAAGGCGAAGGGCATCGTTCGCACAAAGCGGTCATCAATATCTTCCTTCCCGGCGGGCCGCCCCATCAAGACATGTGGGATCTCAAGCAGGATGCCCCCAGCGAAATCCGCGGCGAGTTCCGGCCGATCGGGACCAGCGTGCCGGGGATCGAAATCTGCGAACTGTTTCCCAAGCTGGCCAAGCAGATGGAGCATTGCGCGATCATCCGTTCGGTCGTTGGTGCTAAGGGACCACACTACAGCGACCAGTGCGTCACCGGTTGGGACGCTCGGAACAATGAACCAGCCGGCGGATGGCCTTCGATGGGCGCATGGGTCAGCAAACTGCAAGGCCCAGCGGGCAACGCGATGCCGCCACACGTGAGCCTGATGTACAAGACGCGTCACACCCCATGGGGCGAACCGGGCGCCGGCGGCTTCTTGGGCTTGGCTCATGCCCCCTTTCGATTGATGGGTGGCAAAGGCGAAACCTCCAAGATCGACAACATGGTTCTCAAAGACATCACGCTCGAACGACTGCAGGATCGCGCGGGCCTGCTGAAATCGATCGATTCTCTGCAGCGGGAACTCGACAGCAGTGGCGCGATGGACGGAATGGATGCCTTCACCAACCAAGCGTTGGGAATCCTGACCAGCAGCAAATTGGCCGACGCGATGGATCTGTCGAAAGAGGATCCCGCGATCGTCGAGCGGTATGGCACCGGGGATTCAGAGTTCCGTGCCGACGGGGCGCCGAAGATGGTCGAGAATCTGTTGATCGCGCGGCGGTTGGTCGAAGCGGGAGCCCGCGTCGTCTCGTTGAATTTCAGTCGTTGGGATTGGCACGGCGGCAATTTCAAACGGGCTCGCCAGGACATGCCGATGCTGGACCAAGCTCTCGCCGCCCTGATCCAGGATCTCGTTGAACGCAATCTCGACAAAGATGTCTCGGTCGTCTGTTGGGGTGAATTTGGTCGCACGCCCAAGATCAACGCCAACGCGGGACGCGACCACTGGCCTCGCGTTTCGACAGCCCTTTTGGCCTGCGGTGGAATGCGAACCGGCCAAGTGATCGGTTCGACCAATCGTTTGGGCGAATACGCGGTCGATCGGCCAATTCAATTCCAAGAGATACTGGCGACGCTGTACCACAACCTCGGCATCGACCTGAACACGGTCCGCGAGTTCGATCTCCGCGGGCGACCTCAGTACCCTGTCGCTCAGGGAATCGAACCGATCCGCGAACTGGTCTAAGCGACGGCGGTTGCGATCGATAGAATCAAGGCTTTGTCCTGGCTCTGCAACCGACCTGACTCGCATGAACGAAATCCCCGCATCGATTCTCCACCAGTTGCTCGCGCCGCGAGGGGCGACGCAGATCGAACCGGCTGCCAGCGGCTGGGGACTCAGCGGCGCGAGAGTCTATCGCGTCGAGGTCGATGGGACGAGCTATTGTCTGCGACGGTGGCCGCTGGGAACTGAGATCGCGCGCGTCGATCAGGTGCATCGCTTTATGACCGCCGCTCGATCCGGCGGATGCGTGCTGGTCCCCGAGGTCGGCTGCCAACCGGGAGCTCCCGCGCGAATCGTCAGCGACAACGGTGTCTGGGATCTGACGCGTTGGATGCCTGGGCGATGCCTTTCACGCGACGAACTATCGGTCGAGCGGATCGAGCAGGCGGCCGCAGCGATCGCCTCGATCCATCGATCCCTTGCCGCGGTCGATTGCCAAGACCAGGTCGCTCCGGCGGTCTTGGCTCGGATCACGCGGATCGACCAACTGCTGCAAGACAATCCATTTGCCCGGGCTCTCGCTTCGCCACCGCCACTGCAATCGCTGGCCCATCGCGCGACGGCACTCTGGAATGCGAACCATCTTTCGATCCGCTATCGCTTACACGAAGCGACGGCGGTCGGCGTGAAAACCCAATGGGTGCTGCGCGATGTCCACCTGGAACATCTGTTGTTTGACAACCTAGGCAGCGCGACGGAATCGGTTTCCGCGATCGTCGACTACGACGCCGTCCGAATCGACACGCCGGCGACCGACCTGGCCAGATTTCTGGGAAGCTGTGGGGGAATACCTCTGCAGTGGTATAATGCAGCTATCGCTGCGTACCGCCGGATCCAACCGTTGGATGCCACTTCCGAACGCCTAATCCCCTTATTGGATGCTGCCACCTGTTTGATAGCGTCGGCAAATTGGACCCAATGGCTATGCGTAGAGAACCGCAGGTTTGATGCGGGAGCGGAAAAAGCGGCCGATCGCTTCCGAGAAGCGGTCGATCGGGCGGAAATGCTGTTCCCGTAGCCCCCGCAGCGCAGATATATGTCAGTTGATGCAGTTCTATGGATTTTTTGGGGCCGCGAACGAAACGTAATGTGTGCTAACGCACACTAAAAACGTTCGATCGCGCCGACTAAGCTGTTGACCCTGTTTTTGTCGGCACCGTAAAATTTTCTGTCTCTGTAGGGGCAGCGTCGAACACCCAGACTATCCAGTCGTCTCGGGGAAAACCCAATATGAAGTGTCAAACTATGGTAAACCACGGATCTCGATTGGCAACGCTGATCTGCCTGCTCGCGCTGGCTGTCCCTGCCCTGGCTCAAACCGATCGACGATTTAACCTCGCCCCTCAATTGCCATCGGGCCTGAAGTTGGGGGCTGTCGAGAAAGAAGTTCAACTGACAGCGACCTACGAACAGGCCGAGGGAACCGATCGCGGCCGCGTTCATGTCAAAGCGGTTGTGGCGAAGGACTGGCATCTCTATTCGGTCACTCAGCCCGCCGGCGGCCCCAAACGAACGCGACTGGAACTGGGCGAAGGCAGCCCGGTCAAACTGCTCGGACCGTTCACCCCCAACACCGCTCCACAGAAATCGACCCCCGAGATCTTCCAAGGCGTGACAGTGGAAGACCATGTCGATGAGGTCATCTGGACGGCGCCGATCCAGTTCGCCGATCCGGCCAACCCGTCGTCCAGCGAGTTGCAGATCATCGTCGACGCCCAAGCTTGCAAAGACGCCACCTGCCTGCCGGTCGAAGAGACGCTGACGGCAAAGTTCACCGGCAGCTACGCCCCGCCGATGGCCGGCGGTGAGTTCCGCGACGAAAACTCGGTTGTCTCCTGGAGTGCCGAATTGTTGCCGGGCAAGGTTCGCCCCGGCGATGATGCTCAATTGATCGTCCGCGCGACCGTCGATGATGGCTATCATTTGTACAAGTCTTCGACCGTCGATGCCAACTTCTCGACGGTCATCCTCGTGACCAAGAAAAATGCGTTGCGGGTTGGCTCGCCGACGGCATCGACCGAACCGGTACTCAGCGATCAACAGATTCCCGGCTTGGCCGAGATCGCGTATCACGAAGGAGATGTGACCTGGACGCTGCCGATTCAAGTCGACAAGGCTGCCGAAGCGGGTGAGTATCCGTTGGAAGCGATGGTCGGCTACCAAGCGTGTACCGACAGCAGTTGCTTGGAACGGCGTGGCATTCGCTTGACGGCGACGATCACGCTGGGCAAAGAAACATCCGATGCGGCGGTTCCCGTCGCGATCACCTCGCTCGAATATCGCGAGATCGCCGAAGCTGCCGCGGTTGGCGACTGGGTCGACGACCTGTCGGCCAGCGTTGGGTCCGAGGGGGGAAGCGGATTCAGCATCCCGCTGGCGCTCGCCTTTGGCTTGTTGGGGGGCGTGATCTTGAACCTGATGCCTTGCGTGCTGCCGGTGATCGGGCTGAAGGTGATGTCGTTTGTCGAACAAGCGGGCCAGGATCGCGGCAAAATCCTCTCGCTGAACCTTTGGTATACCCTCGGGTTGCTGTCGGTCTTTTGGTGCCTGGCAGCCGTCGCCATCGGCTTTCGCACCTTTTACGGCGAATCGTTTTCGTGGGGTGAACAATACACTTACATCCAGTTTCGGCTGGGGCTAATGGTCTTCGTCTTTGCGATGGCCCTCAGTTTCCTGGGAACGTGGGAGATCCCACTGCCCGGTTTTGCGACCAACAGTTCGGCCGGCGCGCTACAGCGTAAAGAAGGCCCCGCGGGTGCGTTTTCCAAGGGCGTCTTTTCGACGGTCCTGGCCACGCCCTGCAGCGGTCCGTTTCTGGGCCCTGTCTTCGGGTTCATGTTGACGCAGTCGAACGTCGTTGTCGTCGCCGTCTTCACGGCGATCGGACTGGGGATGGCGTTGCCCTATCTGCTGATCGGATTGTTCCCCAGCACGATCGCTTGGCTGCCCAAGCCGGGCGAATGGATGGAGACCCTGAAGCAAGGGCTCTCGTTCTTCCTGCTGGGAACGGTTGTCTATCTGTTCGCTGGTGTCCCCGATGAATACCGGGCCGCTGTGTTTGGGATGCTGATCGCGGTCTGGTTCGGTTGCTGGATCATCGGCCGCGTGCCGAACTGGGAATCGATGCAGAAGCGGTTTACCGCCTGGTGCACCGGTGCGAGCGCAGCGATCGCGCTGACCCTGTTGATGTTCCACCTGTTGGTTCCCGCCGCGGAGATCATGAAGTGGGAATCGTACAGCGAAGCGAAGTTGATAGCATTGCAAAAGCAGGGCAAAACCGTGATGGTCGACTTTACGGCCAACTGGTGCCCGACCTGCATCTACAATTTCAACAGCGTGCTGAACACCGAATCGATGGCCGAAGCGTTGCAACAGCACGACGTCGTTCCGATGAAAGCCGATTGGAGCCAACCGAGCGACGAGATCAAAGCGAAGCTCAGCGAGCTGAAGAGCGCGTCGATTCCATTGCTGGCAATCTATCCGGCCGGCGATCCCAAGAATCCGATCGTTCTGCCCGATATCTTGACCGACAGCCAGGTCAAAGCGGCGCTCAAGGCGGCGACCGGTTCGGATTCGGTTCCTCAATCTGCCTCGCGCGACAATGGCTTGATGCGATAACCGGCAAACTTGCCGCAGACCGGACACGCCTCAGTTCCCGGGCAAGCTCTTCGATCTGCCCGGTAGAATTGATGCAATCGGTTCGCGTGGTAATCGATAACAGAATGGACACGATTGTCGGACACCAAGTTCCGCTGGGTCTATTCTGCCAGGTTATCGATGCAGGTTATTCATAAGATCATCGCGACGCTCTCGATCGCTCTGCCGCTGGGTTTTGCAGCGGCTGGCGATCCAGTTTATCCGTTGGCTCCGGTGATCGGTTCGGACCAGAGCATGCAGCTTTGGAATCGTGCCGCCCCCGTCAACGGGCCCGCTGCGGCACGAGCCGCTCTGGGACGTCCCGCCCCCACGCCGCCGCGCCACGCGGCAACCGCCCTTGGCAGACCGTTGCCCAAGATCGTTCAACGGGTTCGCGAACCGGAGGCGCCCCAACCGTCTGCCACCATCACTCCAGCAGCGGTCCGGCTATCGATGGCTCTCAATGGACCAACGCCTCCCGAAGACGAAACGCCTTCTCCCAGCGATCGGTCCCCCGATTCGGTGCTCACGCAAGACATCGCAGATGCACCGCAGGAAGCCGCTCCGTCGCAGCCTGTAGAAACCGAAGCATTGCCTTCGGAAGAAGTTCCCGCAACCGATTCGCTCGAACCGCCACCGCTTGTCGACCTGCCGGCGATCCAGCTGCAGCCAGCGGAAAACGCCGACGCTTCGCAGCAACCGCTGCCCGATGTGCCAGCAACCTCGCCCGACGCGGTCGACGAGGCTCCAGGCGTCATCCATACCCAGCGGCTTCCGAAGGTAGAGAAGCCACAGCCCACGCGACTGCCGCACATCATCGGTGAATCGCAAGGAGCGGGCCCAAGTCTCTACGACGCGTTCCGGCTGCCCAATTTGGACAACCAGCCTCACGAACCGTTGCAGGTCGCGCCGCTGCCCCCTCGCTCCGATCCGCGGCTCGGCAGCGAGATCACCGGAATCGCGATCCCCGACGTACCGCCAATGCGACGCGAGACGATCGCTCCCCCCCGGACCGATGCGGTTGCCGAAGATCTCCCTCGACCCGCAACGTCCCCATCGCAACCGTTGCCCCAGTTCGAAGCGCTTTTGGAAAGCGTCTCCAAGACACCGGCAGCGGACCAGCCGTCGACCGCTCCGATCGAAGCGATCGCTCCGCCGCGCAATGCGTCGCCACCATCGGAAGAATCCAGCGTCGTCGTCGATCGCGTGGATCCCCAGCCGTCGCTGCAACGCGATGGCAAGTGGTGGGATGATGAAGTTCGCAAACCACTGTTGCGGTTCGATCGCTCTCAAGCGATGACGCTGGAAGATGCGTACCGCGCGGCGCTGCGGTTCTCGCCCGAACTGCTGTCGTTGACGGCGGAGGTCGACAGTCGCGGTTACGAGGTCGCTCGGCTAGATGCCGGATTCGACTGGACGGTGTTTGTCGAATCGATCTGGGCTCACGATGACGACCCCGTAGGCGACGCGCTGGCCGGTGCCGCCAGCCGTTTGGAAGTCAACGATTACGGCACCCGCTTCGGCGGCCGTCAGCGAAATCGACTCGGCGGCGATCTCGAGATCGCGCATCGCACAGGTTTCCGCGACTCCAACTCCAGCTTTTTCACCCCGCCGGATCAAGCCAACCAACGCCTGTCGATCGATTACACCCAACCGTTGTTGCGCGGTGCTGGTTACCAAGTGAACACCAGTCCGGTCGAACTGTCGAAGTTCGCCCATCAGGTTTCCGTCGAAGATCTGCAGGCCGGGATCGAGCAGCAGTTGCAAGTGGTCGCCGTGGCGTATTGGAACCTGGTTGGCGTCCGCGGCCGGTTTGTCCAAACCCGTGCGTCGTGGCACCGCGCCGACAAGCTGTTGAAGATCGTCGAGAAGCGTCAGCAGATCGATGCCGGTAAGGACAACATGAACCGCATCCGCAGCGCTGTCGCATCGCGTTACGCGGCGACGGTGTCGGCGGAATACGATGTCGTTCGGGCTCAAGAAGCTTTGCTCCGCGAGATCTTTGGTTCCAACTACGCTCAACAGCAAGGCTTTGAATTCGTCACCACGACGCTGCCGCCCGAAACGGGTGAAGCGAGCGACGTGCAGCAGGATGTCGAAGTCGGGCTGGCCTATCGCCCCGAGGTGCGGCGGGCACTGAAGCAGATTCAATCGGCGGCGATCGAAAACAACGTCGCCGACAACGAATTGCTGCCTGTCCTGAACCTCGTGCTGTCGACCTATTCGGCATCGCTTCGCGGCGACAAGAATTTTGGCGACGCCTTCCGCGATCAGTTCGTCGATTCCAATCCAGGATTCAGCGGCGGGTTGACGTTTGAAGTCCCCGTTTACAACCGCGCCGCAAACGCGCGCCAACGCCAAACGATCGCCAATCTAAAACGCTTCGAAGCCGATCTGCAGGGCGTCGCGGCCGATATCGCTTTGGAGGTTCGCGACCGCTGGCTGGCGACAGCCCAGGCCGCCACCGATCTCGATCTCAAAGGCCGCGCCCTCGTCTCGGCGCACGAAGACCTCAACTACGTCAACGCTCGGATGCGGTACCTCGCCGACGGAACCAGCTTTACCGATCTCTATCTGGACAACATCCTCCGCGCTCAGGATCGCCTGCAAGCGTCGGAGAATTCGCTTCTGCAGTCGCAGATCAATTACGGCGTTGCCCAGATCGATCTCGGCCGCGCGACCGGAACGCTACGTCAATCGTTGATGGGACCGCCGAATGTTGCGTCGTTCAACGAACCGCAACTGGTTCACTGAGCGATCGCCAGCAGGGCGCCGACCGCCGTTTCGACTCGCAAGATCCGCGGCCCCAGCGAAATCGTCGACCATCCCGCCTCCAGCGCCGATTCGATCTCTTCGGGATCAAAGCCTCCTTCGGGACCGACGGCAAACAACACCGGGTGCTGGCCGCTCGGGTCGGCTGAAACGCCTGTCGGGTCGGCCACGATCCGCTGCACATCGGCCAGCGGATCGATCGTCGTACCGTCGAACAACGCGCTCGTGTCGGCGGTGACAAACTCGGACCAAGCGATCGCCGGGGCGATCTGCATCAATCGATTCCGCCCGCACTGTTTGCTGGCGTCGATCACGTAACGTTCGAGCCGTTTCCGTTGGCCATCGCTGGGGCGAGCGACCGAACGGCGGCAGACGATCGGCACGAAGCCGTGCGCTCCCAGCTCGACAGCTTTTTCGATCACGCTGCGAGCGCGATCCCCCTTGGGAAGCGCCACAGCGATCAACAGCATCCGGGGCGATTCGCGATCGACCTCGCCGATCTCATCGATCCGGCATTCCACGCGCTTGCGAGATACCGATTCGACGGTCGCTTGGGCTTCGTTGTTCTGGCCGTCGAACAAGGTCAGCGTCGCCCCCGGCTTGACCCGCATCACGCCGGCGGCATGATGCGCTTCATCGTCGGTCAGGGCAACGCTTGGGTGGCCGATCAGATCGGGAACAAAATACCGTTGACTCATTCGAACGACCGCTTGCTCGCCTTGTCGAAGCTCGGGAAGTCCTTGGGGACTTCGGTCAGGGTGACGTCACCGGTCGCGGCCCATTCGGTTCCGCGGATCAGTGTCGTGATGAACCCGACGCATTCCATCGAATAATCGGCGTGTCCCATCGGCGTGTGGTAGACGCGTCCCTTGCCGTAATCGATCGTCATCATCATCGGTTCGTGGCGTCCGGTCCCTTTGAAGTCTTCCGCGGCAAAGGCGGTTGCCAGGATCGTCATCTTGTCGGCTGGGCCACGCAATTGTTGATACAGTTCATCTTTGGTGTGCATCCACGAACGGGGCAAGCCGCGGGTGATCGGATGGTCCGGATTGCGGACGACGATCTGGTATTCGTGCTGCGGGCCGTGATTTCCACCTCGCCCAGGCGACGTATCGCGAACGGTTTTGCCATCGGCGTCGATAAACACGTAAGGCCCCGATTTCTCGTTGCGGCCGCCCCAGCCGCCCAGCCCAATCATCTGGTTGTACTGTGGCCACTCGGAGAACGCGTTGTCCGCCGCATGCACCACAACCAGCCCGCCGCCGGAATGGACAAATTTGTCCAACGCCACCTGCGTCTCCTTGGGCCAAGCCGCAGCGCTGTGGCCGAAGTTGTTGACCACGACGTCGTAATCGGAAAAGGTTGGCTTGAAGTCGGGGTCGGACTTCGGCTTGCTGAGGCTTTGGTACTTGCGTCCGTCGTTCAACGGATATTCGTCCAACAGTTTGCCGCCGTTCCAGGTGTATTGGGTCCGTTGCACGTCGACGGTGAAACGTTCGGTCTCTTCGAGATACCGCTTCATCATGACCGTTGTCTTGGGCCAAGCCCCGTGGTTGTTTTGACCATCGACGATCAGGGCCTTCAGTTTTTCGGCCGCTCCGGCCGACAGAGGTATCGATGCCAACAGCAGCAGGAAAAGGGTACGCAACATGGGAATGACTCTTGGGGTTGTTGGGGGTGAGCACAATCGTCCGGCGGACGATCACGCAAATTATAGCCGTGTCGCGGCAAGGGGTCGCTATTGGGCTGGCGTCGCCAATTGTCGCAACTGGGTCAGTGCCGATTCGATCAACATCTCTCCGCTGCCCGCGGCGACCGAAGAGTTGATGACTTCGTATCCGCCCCCCGCGTAAGCGCCGCGCGTGGGGATGTACATCGTTTCGATACAATTGGACAGCTCGACGACCAGCGTCGTTGGGTAAGGCGAGCCACGTTTGATCGCCAGACCGATATCGACGAAGACCTCGCCGGGCAAAAAGACGATCGCCGCTTGATCTCCCAACGCGATTGTGGTCACATCGACCGGCAGCGACGCGCCGACACCACGTAGGCTGTGTAGCTGGCGGCGAGGCGTGACATCGGAGACGGGGTTCGGGTGCCGCAGTTGATCCAACTGCAACGCTTTGTAAGCGGCGACGAGATCCAACATCGCGATCTTTTCACCCGCTTCAGCGGCGGGGACCAATTGCCGGGCTCGTTCGATTTCTTGTGGCGAAACCTCTTGTAGCGGCAGCTGGACCACGGCATGCGAAACCTGCAGACGCGGCGATTCGATTTTGGTGAGTGTCGGCAAGGCGTCGACGATCGTTGTCGCCAGCGAACCGCCGATCATATCGCACTTGTTCCGTTCCTTTTGGTTGGGGTTGGAGTGATTGATGTCGCCGCAGGTTCCCGTTCCAAACAGCGAGATGGTTTGTTCGCCCAATTGCTTGCGTAGCGCTTGTTCGATGTAAAACGGGAAATCGGCACTCCACTGGGTTCCGCCGACAGTATCCAAGTGCAACGCAAAGTTGCTCATGACGCCCAGCGGTTGATCGTCGGCGGCCGAGCGAAACATCAGCAACCCGATCTCCGGATCGATCGGACCGGCAGCGCGGACCACTTTGGGATTGCGGTAGTTCTGCCATGTGGC
Organism: Rosistilla carotiformis; assembly: GCF_007753095.1. Taxonomy (NCBI): domain Bacteria; kingdom Pseudomonadati; phylum Planctomycetota; class Planctomycetia; order Pirellulales; family Pirellulaceae; genus Rosistilla; species Rosistilla carotiformis. The sequence continues at coordinate 7,097,034 of NZ_CP036348.1, read as the reverse complement.
GACGCTGCCGTCGCGCATCACAAACCGTCGATTGAACGCGACGGGAGTCTCCTGATTGGTTTGCCCACAGGCGATGCTGACCGGAACTGCGGCGGCGTTGGCCTGCACGATCGCCGCGACGATCTGGTTGCTCAAGTGTTTTGCATAGCTCTTTTTGGCAGCTTCGGAATCGGGCTGCTGTTGAACCCGATACAGTTCGGCAAAGTAGTCGGGCGCGGTGTGCGAATGGGTTGCCGAAACAACGATCTGGCTCGGATCGATCCCCGTCGCTTTAGCCGCCTGACCGCGGACCTCTTCGTACAGGTCGCGTGCGACGCCGACCATGTCGCAGAACGCGACAGCACAAGCGGTATCGCCGTCACGCATCACGATCGCCTTGGCTCGCAACGGATCCCGCTGGCCGGTCGACAACCGCTCGTGAAAATATCCCGCCATCGGATACGACTCCAATGGCGTGATATCGACGTCGGCCACTCCGACCCGCAGATCGTCCGCGACGCAGGTTGTGGTGACAAGAATCAGAAACGCTGCAACGCGGAGCAACTTGGTAGGCAGAGGCATGGGCGGGATCTCGTGCGGGGATGTAGGTGGGAGGAACAGTGGCTGCTATTTGCCGGCGAATAGTTCCGTGAAGAAGACTCGCATTGCATTCCATGATCGTTTGTCGGCGCGCGGATTGTAAGCCGCACCGGCCGAATTGTCGTTGCCCGCCATGGGCTGAGTGAACGAATGGACGGCGCCGGAGTAATAAACCATCTGCCAATCGACGTCGGCGGCGTTTAATTCCGCTTTAAAGGCTTCGATATCGGCAGCCGGAACAAACGGATCGTCCGCTCCGTGGCAGATCAGCAATTTGGCTCCGATGTTTTTTCCGTCCGCTGGCGTCGGGGAATCCAACCCGCCGTGGAAGCTGACGACGCCACCGATCTTTGCGCCGCTGCGAGCCAGTTCCAAAGCGCCGGTGCCGCCGAAGCAGTACCCGATCGCGGCGACTTTGTCGGCCGAAACGCTCTCGATTTTCAGCAGTTGATCGAGCCCCAGGTTCAAGCGGCGGCGATACAGATCGCGGTCATTTTTGTAGATCCCCGCCTGCTTTGCGGCGTCCTGCCGGTTGTCGGGACGGATCCCTTTGCCGTAGATATCTGCCGCGAACGCGACGTAGCCCAGTTCGGCCAATTGTTTGCAGCGTCCCTTTTCGTAATCGGTCAGCCCCATCCACTGATGCACGACCAGCACGCCGGGAGCATTTGCCTCCGCTTTTTCGGGATCCCAAGCGACAAAACCTTCCAGCGTAACATCGCCATCGGTGTACTGGACGGTCTTGGTTTGGACTTCAGCAGTCGCCGAGTGCAAGCTGATCAGGGAGGCGAACAGAACGACAAACACGTATCGCATGGGGAGAGATCCTGAGGGGGTCGTGAGCTGAGGTAATCGGGGCGCAAAACGCCCGCCCAAGTTTAACGGAAGTCGCGTGCACGATCGATAACGCCTCCACCGAACCAACAGGCGTGTTGAATCCAACGATCCCGCACGGTTCGCAGAAGCGAGCCAACGGCTGGGAGCGTGGCGAATACCACCTGAATCAATTCGCTACCAGATTCCACGGACCGCGAAGCGGATGCAGAAGGTAGCCGGTGGTTTGAGCGTAGCGAATACCACCGGACTCGATCGCGCAATCGACCGCCGTCCCCAGCGGGGACGCATCTCGATCAAAGCAATTCGGCGACAGAGCTTCTTTTCAAGTGGTACAAAACTCGCTCGCTGGACGGGGTGGCGCTCACCCCAAAAAGATAGACGGTCCCTGCCTCTCGCCCAGGTTTGCGGCGCCGTTGCCAGGTGCTACAGCAGTTCGGCGGAGAACCGAAACCCGTTTCGACGCCTGATCGAGCACAACGAATTAGAGGTGCGGGTTTGGCCGACAGCAACAGACGATACCTGAGCGCGCACAAAAAAAAACGTCGCCTATTCCTTACGGAAACGCACACACTAGGTGACTGTTCGGCATACGGGTCAATTCCAATAGAATTATCCCCCGCTGCAGAGAAATCATCAACCAGAAAATCGAATCGTGCGGTCCTTCTGGCCCGCCGAGCGAAGCAAGTTGCTGGACAGTTTGATCGCGGCGTAAGCAAAGTCTCCTGCTGGCAGCGTTTCCTTCCTGAAACAGAAAAGTCTCGAAACGCACCGAGTCCAATCTGCCGCAGATGCTGAAACGAAAAAAGCCCTAACTTGCAACAAGCCAGGGCTTTTTCTTTTGAGTGTTTTGGGCCGCAGTTCGACGACTGCTGCGAAGAAAGTGGGCGATATTGGATTCGAACCAACGACCTCTACGATGTCAACGTAGCGCTCTAACCAACTGAGCTAATCGCCCTCAAGGGGATCCGTTAGGGGTTTCGACGGTGCCCGGAGGCAGTGATCGGTCAAAACAACTATCGGCCGGACCGGTAGTCTTGCTTCAGGATCGTTCGCCGTCAAGGGCTGGGAAGGGGATCTGGCGGGGTGTTATGCCGTTAAATCTGATGAAATCGTTAAAAATGCTGTTGACTGAGCCCTTCCCGAGGGCAGATACTTTTGAAATGCCCTTGCAGCGACTGTTGGTACAATTGGAATGCTAAGGGTTTTATGTCGGCTGTCGCGATGACAGCGAGGATGTTTGTTTCCCCATGGGCTGAATAAGGTTTGGCCGAGGTTTGTGAATGGCACTAGCAAGAAGAGGTATGCAACCGCAGGTCGAGCGTGATTCGACCCGGATCAATACCCAAATTCGTATTTCTCCAATTCGCGTTGTCGGTCCTGAAGGGGACCAGTTGGGCGTCATTTCTACTGAAGATGCGCTAACGCGAGCGCGAGACGCCGGTCTCGATTTGGTTGAGGTCGCTCCCAACGAACGGCCGCCGGTTTGCCGAATCATGGATTACGGCAAATACAAATACGACAAGAACAAAAAGAAAAACTCACACACTTCGCACCAGACGAAGACCAAAGAGATTCGTCTGCGGCCAAAAACCGGCCAAAACGACATCGACACCAAGATTCGTCAGGCCGAAAAATTCTTGGGGCATAAAGATAAGGTCCAAGTCTCGGTCCTCTTCCGTGGTCGTGAAAACGCTCACATCGATGAGGGCGAAAAGGTGATGGAGCTGGTTCTGGAGCAGTTGGCTGAAGTCGGCAAGGTCGAATCCGCTCCCCAGCGTAACGGTCGCCGTATTATCTGCATGCTGGCTCCCCGCTAAACGGATGCCGCTATTTCGAAGCCGGTGGTTGACCCCATCGGCAGTCGATTGCAGGTTCGAGACAACTTCTAACACGTTTCTAACATGACACCCGCTACCGGGGTGTCATGATTTGCGTCGTCTTTCGCTTAATGTTGAGCCATTGCTTGCAGCAATTCTACGGCCAACGTGTCGATCTTTTTGCTGGCGGTGTTCGATAAGACGACGACCGCGATGCCGGCTTGCCGGTGGATCATCAGCATGCTGTGGTAGCCACCGGTCTGGCCGTTGTGCCAACGTGTTGAACCGTCCCCAGCGATGTGCCAGCCGAGTCCCATCGCCGGTTCTTGGCCTACGCCCTTGCGGTGGACGCGCCATGCGATTTCGATCGCCGGCCCGAGCTTGCTCGATTCAGGATTCAGGTTTGCCGCTGCAAATCGCATCATGTCGGCAAGACTGCTGCGGATTCCGCCTGCTCCGGGCATGTCGGCAAAGTCCCAGTTGGCGGTCACGGTGCCGTCGGCGGTGTGGGGTGTTGCCAGACGCTTGCGCATCGAAGCCGTCATTTCCACTCGCGTGTCCGTCATCTGTAACGGCTCGGCGATCCGTTGCTGCAACAGTTGGTCGTAGGAGAGCTGGGCTCGATCGGCGACAACACTTCCCAGCAGGGCAAAGCCGAGGTTGGAGTATTCGTGCGCCGCGTCGGGTTCGCGTCGCAGATCGTGGGAGCTCAAAAATTCGTAAGCCAACGCTGTCGTGTAGTCGGCGTAGGGGTTGTCGGTCTGCAGGCTGGGCATGTTGTTAGGTAATCGTGGCAGCCCCGAGCGGTGCGTGGCGAGATCGTCCAATTGAATCGGCCGTGTTTCGCCCGCGGGCATCGCAACCCCCTTGGGCAACAGTTCTTGTGCGGCTTGGTCGAGTTGCAACTGCTTGCGAGCGACGGCATCGGCTAACAGCAAGCCGGTGAAGACTTTGGAGATCGATGCGATCTCGTAGATCGTGTTGTCATCGGGCGCAGGGCCGCCGGTTCGATTTTGCCCAAAGTGCTGCGTCGTCGCCTGGTCGCCTTTCAAGACGCCAATCGAAAGCCCAACGGCTTGTTTGGATTCGATGTATGGCGTGGCCAGTCGCTGAATGCTCGCGGCGACATCGTCGTCGGCTTGCGACGGAGCCGCAAAGACGGCTGACGCCAAGACCAACAACATCCCAATGCGAATCAGGTTTTGACCGATCATCAAGTGAGTCCTTTGTTCTTGCGATGCTGTTGACGCCCCGATGCGTAAGACGTGGTGTCGGGGAGGCCGTCGTCGGGGTGCTCGATCTGTTGGGTCGATTGTTCCAGTAACCGCTGCAGGAACGGACGGCACCAGCCGCAACCGGTCCCCGCGCCAAAACACTCGCTCAACTGGCTCGCTTTGACCGGTTTGTGGATCCGGATGTGGTTGACGACTTTCCGTTTCGTGACGTGAAAGCAGAGGCACAATTCGTCGTCGAGTTCCATCGCTACACGCCACTCGTCGTGCCGCAGGCCAAAGCGATCGCGACGCGGCAGGCGTCCAAATAGTCGTCGATTTCCAACGTTTCGTTTGCGGTGTGGATGTTCTTTTGGCCACAGCCCAGCGTGACCGCCGGGATGCCGTGTTTGTAGAGCCAGTTGGCATCGAGTCCGCCACCGGCCAGTTCGGTGTAGGGTTTGCGGCCCAGTTGTTCGACGGCTGCCGCAGCCATCCGGACGCTTGGGGACTTGTCGTCGATGCGGAACGAGTCGTATTCCAGGTGGGAATGGAATTCGATCTGGCCGACAGTGCCATCGGCGGCGGTGACCTGCGTGGCCGCCCATTCAAAGGCCGATCGAATTTCGTCGACGATCCGCGTTCGCATCGCCGAATCGTGGCTGCGGGCTTCGACGCGCACATTGACTTCCGGAGTGACGACGTTTGTCGCCTGGCCGCCTTGCATCACGCCGACGTTGCTGGTGCCGCGTCCCTCGGGTTTCTCGACGCGGCCGTGCCAGCCGTCGTTGTGCAGGCGAGCGATCGCGAGGCTTGCGATGGCGATCGCGCTGATCCCTTGTTCGGGAGCGACGCCCGCGTGACTGGGCCGGCCGAGGATCTTGATCTCCATCCGCTCGCCGCCGGTCGCGCCGATGGTTAGTTTGTCGACGGTGCCGCCATCAAAGTTGAAAGCGAGGTCGACGTGGCCGATCTTGCCAATGTCGAGATGCCGTGCGCCCTGCAGGCCAACTTCTTCTTGAATCAACCACGCGAAGACCAGGGGCGGATGTTCGCCTTGCAATTGAATCGCTTCGAGTGCGGCGGTCAGGATCGCCGCGCAGCCGGCGCGATCGTCGGCCCCCAGTCCGGTCGTCGGGTCGGTCGAGACGACTTGGTTGCCTTGCCGTGCCGGTTGAGCTCCTTCGCAGATCGGCACGGTGTCCATGTGTGCGGTCAGTAGGCGTGTCGGCAGTTCCGGCTTGCCAGGCAGATGAAAGATCAGGTTGCCGACGGCACCGGCCAATCGAGTTCGCGTGTTGGCATCGTCGTAGCTGAACTGAGCGATCGCGGCGCCGGCGTCGGTCAGTTCGGCGATGATCGCTTCAGAGACCGCGGTCTCGTGGCCGCTGATGCCAGGGATTGCCATCAATCGGATCACGCGGTCGACGGCTTGTTGGGTGTCCAATGGAATCGATGTCGGCATGGCAGTCGTTTCTCGTAGGGGGCGAGGGTGTCGTCTTCAAGTATTATCGATACACTAGGTCCGGTCGGTACGCCATCCCTTGCCCTTGAATTCTCCTATCGTGAACGCATCCGAATCTCCCAATCCGCCCTACTTCGATGTTCTGTTCGATCGGATCGCATCGGGCGATCACGAAGCGGTGACTGCGTTTGGCAGGCATGTTCATTGGGGGCTGTGGGAATCGAATGCCGCCGACGGAACGGCCGCCGACTATTTGCAAGCCGCCGAACGGATGTGCCAGCGGATCTGCGACGCGGCCAAGATCCAACCGCCCGCCCGAATCGCGGACGTCGGCTGTGGTTTCGGCGGCACGATCGCAAGCCTGAACGAGCGTTATCAATCGCTGGCGATGACCGGAATCAATATCGATTCGCGTCAATTGCAACGGGCCGAGGAGCTGGTGGTCCCGGCGGCGGGCAACCAAATCCAGTGGATCTGTGCCGACGCGGCATCGTTGCCGTTGGACGACGCGGGATTTGATGCCGTCCTAGCGGTGGAATGTATCTTTCACTTTGACCGGCCGCGATTCTTCGCCGAAGCGTCGCGGGTTTTGCGTCCCGGTGGCGTGCTGAGCCTCTCCGATTTTGTCCCCCAGCCACGAATGGCTGCCTTTATGGATGGCGGAGCGGGCCCGATGAGCGAAGCGATTCAGTGGACCTACGGCGACGTGGACATGTCGTGTAGCCTGGAAGGCTATGAGCAGTTAGCCGCCGAGCATGGGATGCGGTTGCTGGTCTGCGACGATGTGACGGAGCAGACGCTGCCGACGTACGACTTCTTGTGTGAAGGGGCGCGGCGCTGGCACGACCAGAAGCACGCCGAGCTGTTCCTGCAGGCGACCGGTTGGCTGCAGAAAGCGTCACGCAAAAAGATGATCCGATACCTGATCTTGAGCTTCGAGAAGCTAGCCAGTCGGGCTGGGTGATTCATCGTTCTGTCGCGGTGTCATCAGTTCGCGGATCACGCCCGCGTAGGACTTCGTCACGTGGGCGTGCTCGCGGAATTCTTCGTCCTGCATCAATTCGTTGTGCAATTTGGCGAGGTTGCAACCGGGAACCGATGGGAACAGATGGTGTTCCAGGTGGTAGTTGACGCCATGGGGGGCGATCATGATCCGTTCGCACAGATTTGGAATCACCGTTCGCGTAGCGTTCAGTTCGTGCGTTTGCTCTGTTCCCAGATGTTCCGCGGTGGCGCGTACGCGATTGATCAGGTTCAGTAGCGTGATGCCCGAGAGAACGTAAAGTGCCATCAGGGAGAAGGTGATCTGTGGCGAAATCTTGATCGCGATGGCGAAGAAGGAATAGACGAAGATCATTGACAGCACGTACAGCACGCGAGCGCGCATCGGGAACGCGGCATCAACGGGCTTCATTAAATGGTACCACGGGGCCCAGTGCTTGAAGAGGATCCAGCTGCGGTGGGCATTGATTCCCAGCAAGCTGCGAAGCATCGTGACGAAGCAGCCCCAGCGGGTTTTGGGCCATTCAAACCATTCGTGTTCTTCACGCTGTGCGGCGAGGTCTTGGTCCTCTTCGGTGTTGGCAAATCGGTGGTGGCGGAAGTGGGTGCGGCGATACAACGTGGTGCTCATCCCGATCGGAAAGGCGATGAACAGATCGCTGACGACATCGTTGACGCTGCGGTTTTTGTACAGCAGGTAATGGGCTCCGTCGTGAAGCATGACGCCGAAGGCCTGCATCCGGCTGGCGACAACAAACGCGGCGACCAGATAAACCGCCCAATGGCCGCTATAGCCGGCGGCGAGCATCGCCGCGATGATCAGCGCCCAATGGAAGACAAGGAAGCCTGTCGTTCGCCAACCGTTGATCTGCGACAGCGCACGCACGCTTTCGATATGTCGGGTTCGCGAGAATCGGGGTAACGGCAGTTCGCTCTCTGCGGTCGCTGGCCGATTTCCATCGGCCGCATCGCTCAGGATTTGATCAACGGTTCTCATCGGTCTTGGCCTAAAACGCGCTCTCTCCAAAAACAAACGCGCTTTGAGTCACGCGTAGGGTTTGGAGGCTCAGCGCCTCCCCACCCGTTTAGCTTGTTCGATTGATCCTCAATTGCAAGCAACAAACCGTTGGGGCGTGCGATTTATTCAACGTCGACGGCCTTGTTTGCGGGAACCGAGGAAGGATGGGGGCCGGCACCGATGAATTTGTGTCGGTTGCGCTCTCGATGGACCGAAAAAAGATGCAAGGCGTGAGGAGCAGCCGTAAAATAGATTCTCTCGCTTTCCCGCCTCCATCCATCCAGTTAGGAGTTCACCGTCGTATGACCAGGCAACCCAACGCCCTCGATCGTCGCTCATTCGTTCGGATCGCCAGCGCTGCCACCGTGGCAGCTCCTTTGGCCGGTTCGATCGCTCGGTTTGCTCACGGCGCCCCGGCGGCGCGGCAGCCCGCCGAGAGTGCCGTTGGTGAATTGTACGCTTCGTTGTCGGATGCTCAGCGAGGCGAGATCTGCTTCGATTTCAATCACTCCAAGCGAACCGAGATCAGCGCCAACTGGCACGTCACCAAACACAAGATCGGCGACACCTTCTACAGCGACAAGCAACGCGACCTGATCGACCGCGTGATCCGCGGCGTGACCACCGAGGATGGCTACGAAAGGTTCCAGCGTCAGATGACCTCCGACCACCAAGGGGTTCACAATTATGCGATCGCGATCTTTGGCGATCCATCGACCGACCAGTTCCAGTGGGAACTGACGGGGCGCCACCTGACGCTGCGTGCCGATGGGAACAGCGTTCCCGGCGCTGCCTTTGGCGGTCCGTTGGTTTACGGCCATGGTGTCGGAAACCCGAAACGGAGCCTGTTCGGATACCAGACAGCGGTTGCCAACGAGGTCTTCAAGTCGTTGGACGCCGAGCAATCGAAGTCGGCACTTGTGGAAGGCTTTCCCGGGGAGTGGGAGGTTGAGCTGCAGGGGAGCGAAGGGACGTTCGAAGGGGTTGCGGTCGCCGATCTCTCTGGCGAGCAGAAGCAGCTGGTCGAACAGACGCTGCGGACGATCATCGCACCCTACCGCGAGACCGATGTCGAGGAAGCGATGTCGATCTTAAATGCCAACGGTGGCGTCGATCAATTGCGAATGGCGTTCTATCAAGATGAGGACTTGTTGAACGATAAAGTTTGGGACCTGTGGCGGATCGAAGGCCCGAACCTCGTTTGCCATTTCCGCGGTGCCCCTCACGTTCACGCCTACATCAACATCGGTGTGAAGCAGGCGTAGCGGTGAATGGAAGTCGGCGGAGCCGCTCGAGGGAGTGGCTCGTCGGCCGCGTCGGGGCTACTTTCCGTTGGCTCGCGGTGTGGTGCGGCCGTGTTCTTCGGGCTTGTGGCGAATGATTTCGCCGTCGACCAAGAAAACCACATCTTCGGCGATGTTTTCGGCGAGATCCGCGATCCGTTCCAAGTGGCGGGCGGCGCTGAAGCAGTGCAGCGCCGGTTCGACCGATTCGGGATCGCGTTTCATGATCTCGCGCAGTTCGAAGATCAGTTTGCGGTTCAATTCGTCGACACGTTCGTCGGTCCGCATCACGCTGAGGGCAAGTGCGGTGTTGCTTTCGACGAACGAATCGAGCGCTCGGCTGACCATGGTCGTCGCTTCGCTGACCATCATTTCGAAGTCGTCGGGGATCGGGAACATCGGGAAATGGGTCAGCGCCTTGGCCCGTTCGGCAATGTTGCAGGCGAGGTCGGCAATCCGTTCCAGGTCGCTGTTCACTTTCAGGACCGTCGTGGTCCAGCGCAAGTCGCTGGCGACCGGTTGATGAAGGGCCAACAATTTCAGGCAATCGTCTTCGATCGCCACCTCGCGTTGGTCGACGATTTCATCCGATGTGATAACTTCGTCGGCAAGCCCGATGTCACGCTGGTATAGCGAACGGACCGATTTGTTGATCATTTGTTCGACGATGCCGAACAGCGACAGCAGATCGGATTGCAGGCGATCGAGGCTGCGCTGCAGGTGCCGGGTGCGGCGGAGTTTGTTCTTCAGTTCGTCCGACACGTTATTAACCTTCGTTGACAAGAGGATCGGTGGGGGGAGGGCTCGCGTGCGCCAGGGGCGATGTGGCGTCGAGCTTAACCGAATTTACCGCTGACATAGTCTTCGGTTTGTTTGTGTGTTGGCTTGGTGAAGACCTGCAGGGTCGATCCGAGTTCGATCAGTTTGCCCTCGAAGAAGAAGGCCGTTTTGTCGCTGCAACGCGACGCCTGTTGCATGTTGTGGGTCACGATCACGATCGAATATTGTTCCCGCAATTCGTAGATCAGGTCTTCGATCGCCAACGTGCTGGCCGGGTCCAATGCCGAACAGGGTTCATCCATCAGCAGCACTTCGGGTCCAGTTGCGATCGCGCGGGCGATGCACAGTCGTTGCTGTTGGCCCCCCGACAAACCGAAAGCAGGTCCATTCAGCCGGTCCTTCACCTCGTTCCAAACAGCGGCTTTGCGAAGTGCCCATTCGACGAGTTCTTCCAGTTCGCGACGGGAGATCCGCATGTGCAAGCGAGGGCCGAAGGCGACGTTTTCAAAAATCGTCTTGGGGAACGGATTGGGTTTTTGGAAGACGATTCCAATCTTCCGGCGCAGGTCGACGACATCGGTGCGGGCCGCTAACAGGTCGGTGTCGCCCATGTGCAGGGTGCCGCTGGCGTGGGCGATTGCAACGGTGTCGTTCATGCGATTGATCCACCGCAGGAAGGTGCTTTTGCCGCAACCGCTCGGGCCGATAAACGCCGTCACGCGGTTTTTAGGGATCTCCAGCGTGATGTCGTGCAACGCTTGGAAATCGCCATACCACGCACTGAAGTTCTTGGCGGTGATGGCGGTTTCCGTACTTTCGCCCTTCGGTTCGCTGGAGCCTTTGATCATGGCGGGGGTGGCGTCGTGTTGGGGCTTGATTGCGGCGTCAGACATTGAAAATGCAGTGTAATTTTAGGCTAGGTTCGTCGATGCACGCGACGCCACCGATCGGGATCAGCGGGACGCAAACTTCTTTTCCGCCCAGTAGCGAAGTAAGATGGCGATCGAATTCATCGTCAACAACAGGCACAGCAGGACGATGATCGCCGTTGCCGAAAGTTCCCAAAAACCGGGGTTGTCGTCGCGGGCCCAGTTGTAAATTGTGATCGGCATCGCAGCGGCATTGTCCATCAAATTTTCGGGTGCATGTCGCTTTCCGACAACGCCCCCCATCACCGCCAGCAACGGCGCCGCCTCTCCAACGGCGCGGCTCATCGCCAATATCGCCCCGGTCATAATTCCCGGAATCGATGCGGGCAACACGATCGTGCGGACCATCTGCCAGCGGGTGCATCCCAGTCCCAGTCCGGCATCGCGCATCGTGTCGGGAACCGCGCGGATCGATTCTTGCGACGAGATGATGACGATCGGAAGCACAACCAGTGCCAGGGTGAGGCCCGCCGAAAGCACGCTCTTATGGAACGGCAAACGCAGGTAATGCCAAGGGTGCTTGGCAAAGATGCTGGCTTTCGATCCGCGATAGACCGTCTGCCCCAGCACCGTGGGATCGCTCGGTTTAGTCGCCCCGCGATCGATCAGGTTGAGTTTGAAGTCACCGCCATCGGGATAACGCGCTGTGATCGGTTCTTCGATTCGCAACACGCGAACCGTCTTGTCGGTCGCGGGAATCCAGACGAAGGTTTTGGCCAACGTTCGCACTTGATAGTAACGCTGGGCGCCAAATTCCAGTTCGGCCGCCTTGTTGGCTTCGTAGGTGCCAAATAGTCCAAACATGTAGACGAATGCGGTGAGCCCCAAGATCCCGTAGACGATCGAAGGGACGCCAGCGAGGTTCGTAATGTTCAATTGAACCAAGTTGTGCAGGATGCGGAGCGTCTTGTTTCGGGGCTTGAACTCTTCCAAGAAAATTGCCGTGCCGATGCCGATGGGGAGCGCCGCAGCACCGCAGATCAGACAGATTACGATCGATCCAATGATCGCTGGCCAAAGCCCCGAGCCGTCGGGGTTGTCGTCGCGATGGACGCCGGTCAGGAAGTCCCAAGAGAGTTGGTCGACACCGCGGACAAAAACGGTCGTCAGCAGAACGATCAAGATCACGACGGCTTGAACGGCGACCAACATGCAGGCGACGCGGAAGATCTTGCTGATCGCTTGGCGGTTTTTTGCGCGTCGCGGATCGCTGGCGGGGACTTGGAATTCAGGCTGGTTCATTCGTAAGCCTCACGATATCGGCGGCGCACGAATTGTCCGATCAAGGTTGTAATGAAGGTCAGTAAGAAGAGCGTCAGGGCGACGGCATAGATCGAATAATACGCGATCGTGCCGGGGATCACGTCTTCGCTTTGGAAGACCTCAACGATAAATCCAGTCATCGTTTGCGAGGGGCCTCGTGGATCCATCGTAAATGTCGGGATCGAACCGGCGGCCAACGCGACGATCATCGTTTCGCCGATTGCGCGGGCGAATGCCAATAAGAAGGCCGACACAATTCCCGACATCGCTGCCGGTATCACCACCTTGACCACGCTGTCGAATCGCGTTCCGCCGAGCCCGTAGACCGCTTCACGCAGGCTGCGGGGGACGGCTTGCAATGCGTCTTCGGCCAGCGAACTGACCAATGGCAGGCATAAGATGCCGACCGCGATTCCCGCTGCCATCGCGTTGTAGGGTTTGAAGCCGAGCGGTTCGAGCAGCGTTGGCGTGATCACGACAACGGCAAAATAGCCCAACACGACCGTCGGCATGCCTGCCAGGATTTCAAGCACCGGTTTGAGGATCGCTCGGATCCATCGCGGTGCATATTCGCTCAAATAGACCGCGGTGGTCAGCCCCAGCGGAATCGAGATCGCCATCGCGATCAGCGTGATCCGCAGCGTTCCCAAGATCAGCGGCCAGATTCCGTATTTGTAATCGGCTTCGTTTTTCGAGCGACCGATTGTCCACTCAGTCCCCAGCAGAAAGTCGCTGAGATCGATCCGGGAGAAAAAGCCATACGATTCGGTCAACAAGATCGTGACGATGCCAACCGTGGTTGCGATCGAGAGCGTCGCGCATAGGACTAATAAAGAGACGACAAACGTTTGGTTTCGCTTGCTCGTTGCACTGGGCCGCATGCGTCGCTCACGCAACGCACTGGGCAACTCGATTGGTGTTCCACTCGACACAATTACTTTTTCAAATTTTCAGGCTTAAAGACGTTGAGGATCGATCCCTCGCGTTTTTCACCTTCAGCCGTCAGGTAATGGGTTCCGACAACGCGGTTTTCGATGTTTTGCGTCGCGGCAGTATAGACGCTTTCGGGAAGTGGTACATAGTTCGCCGCGGCGACAATTTCACGAATGTTCGTCATGTACGATTCGATGAATGTTTCGACCTCGACCTTGTCCAAAGATTCGACGTTCAGGTAGATCAACAGCGGACGGCTGAAGGGGGCGTACTCTCCCGATTCGATCGATTCGGCAGTCGGCAAAACGGCATCCCCAGCTGGGTTGATGATCGGAACCGCTTGCAGGTCCTTCTTGTTGCGTTCGTAGTACGAGTACCCGAAGTATCCAATGGCAAATTCATCCCCTGCGACGCCACGAACCAGGATGTTGTCATCTTCGTTCAGATTGATTTGCCCGTCGTCGCGCAGCGATCCTTCTTTGCCGATTACAACTTCGCTGAAGTAATCGTAGGTGCCCGATCCGGTTCCTGGCGAGAAGATCGAGATCTTCTTGTCGGGCCACGATGCATCGACATCTTTCCAAGTCTTGGCCGAATCGCCCGAGCGGAAGATCTTCTGCAGTTGGTCGACGGTCAGCGATTTGACGAAGCTGTTTTTGGGATGGACGGCGATCGTCAAACCGTCGTAAGCGACGGGGACTTCGATGAACTCCAGCCCACTTTCCTTGCAGCTATCGAGTTCCTTCTGTTTGATCGGACGCGATGCGTCTTGAATGTCGGTCTCTTTCTTGACGAACGATTTAAAACCGTTGCTGGTTCCTTCGCCGATGACCGAGATCGTGACGTCGGGATGCTGTTCGTTGAAGCGTTCTTTCGCCTGAGTGGTGATCGGTGCAACGGTGCTCGAACCCTCGACGGCGATCTTGCCGGTTAGTTGCGAGACAGCGGCGGTAGGATCGCCATCGGTAGCCACTGGAGCATCCGCGTCGGATTTTGCGGCCGGTTTGCTCGAATCGCATCCCGTCAGCGCCAGGAATCCAATGCACAACATTGCCTGGATGGTTGTTCTGCCACTTGCGTACTTCATCGTTCGTTCTTTCCGGTTTCTGGGACGTTATGGGGGACGTTTTTGGGGTTTTCGTCGATGCAAAGAGAACTGAACTTTACACCGTTGTCCCGTCAGAATGCACCCGTCGCTGCGCTAATTTTGCGTGAAGCATGCCGCGTCAGCGATGCCGGAAAACGCCGGATTGCGAGCAATTCGGTCGCCGATTTGCAATCGGCTGTGTTTCACCGAGGAGTTGTCGAACGAGGTGCTCTCCCCGGATCAAAGTTTGCCTTCAACGCTAAGTTGAAGAACTGGAGCTCAGGGCGCTCTGCTTGTCCAAGCATCGCGAGATCTGGCGAACCGCCTGACGCAATCGCTGTTCGTTTTCGACCAGCGACATCCGCAGATACCCTTCCCCAGCGGGACCAAAACCGCTGCCCGGGCTGACAGCAACGTCCCCCTTCTCCAGCAGCATCATGGCGAAATCCATCGTGCTCATATGACGCCACTGCTCGGGAACCTTCGCCCAAACGAACATCCCCGCCTTGGGTGGGTCGATCTCCCATCCGATCCGGCGCAGGCCATCGACCAACGCGTCGCGGCGACTTTGGTAGACGAGCGCCTGCTCAGCGACCGCATCTTCGGTATCGCGCATCGCCACGATCGCGGCGATCTGCACCGCCTGGAACATGCCGTAATCGTAGTAGCCTTTGATCGTTCCCAGGGCGCGGATCATGTCGGCGTTGCCAGCACAGAAGCCGACGCGCCAGCCAGCCATGTTGTAGCCCTTGCTCATCGTCGTGAACTCGACGCCAACATCCTTGGCCCCGGGAGCCGACAGGAAGCTGGGCGGTTGGTAGCCGTCGAAGCCGATGTCGGCGTAGGCGAAGTCGTGGATCACCATGAACCCATACTTCTTGGCCAGACGCACCACCTCAACGAAGAAATCGGGCTCGATCGTCGCCGCCGACGGATTGTGCGGGTAGTTGATGATCAACAACTTCGGCCGCGGCGTGAAGGTCTGGCAGGTGTATTCGACGTTGCGAAGAAATTTCTCGGGGTCGAAGACGTCCAGCGTGACGACGTTTCCCGACGCCAAGATGACCGCGTACATGTGGATCGGGAAATAGGGAGATGGGATGATTGCGGTGTCACCAGGCCCCATTAGAGCCAGGCACATGTGCGAAAATCCCTCCTTGCTTCCCAAGCAAGCGATGACTTCGTGGTCGGCTTCCAGCTCCACGTCGTACTTGCGCTGGTACTTATTGCAGACCTCGCGGCGAAGATTCAGCAAACCGTTCGATTTGCTGTAGCCGTGGTTGCGTTCGTCCTGAGCCGCTTCGGTCAGTTTCTCGACGACGTCGGTCTGCGGCGGATCCGAAGGATTGCCCATCCCCATATCGATCACGTCGCTACCGTCGCGACGCTTTTGATAAAGCATCGCGTTGATCCGCCCAAACATGTACGGCGGCAACCGATCGACCCGATTGGCAACACGAATTTGAAACGGCTCGGGTTGCGGATCTTCGGTCGATTGGTCGATTGCAGGTCCGTCGAGATTGATCTGATCGCTCATGGGCGTGGGTTCCAAATGTAGAGGAAAGTCGCGCCCATTCTCTCAAGATGTTTCCCGTTTCGCTAGGGCTGGCTCGTCTTTACAAACGAAATCACATCGGCCAAGTCCTGGCGTTTGAGATCGGTTTCCAGTCCCTCGGGCATCAACGACACACCCGTCGCTTGCATCAGGTCGATGTTGCTGCGAAGGATCACGTCTTCCTTCCCTTCAGCCCGCTTGAGCGTGATGCTGCTGGACGATTCCGCCCCGATCATCCCGGTCAGCACGCGACCGTCGATCGTTTGCACGATGTAGGTGTTGAAGTTCGGTTGGGCCTCGCGGTTGGGATCCAAAATCGCGATCAGCAGATCGGCTGTCGATTTGTTTTTCACCGATTCAAGGCTCGGAGCAACCTGGTGCCCCAGCTTGCCAACCTGGTGGCAGACCGCACATTTCTGCTTGAAGATCGCCAGCCCACGGGTCGCATCCCCTTCGAGATTCAGCACATCTTGATACTGGTCGACAACCTTGGCTCGGTCGCTGTTGACCGCTCCGGCGAACAATGCTTTGCCGCGAGCTTGCAGCTGCTTGTTCGGATGCGCCATCACCAATTGCTTCGTCTCCGCAGGCAGTTCGCCCGGCTTGATTGCCTTGGCTTCCACACTGTCCAGCAATTTTCCGAGCCACGCTGGCTTGTCTGACAGCGCGACCAGAACCGCTTGGCGGATCTGTGGGCTGTGTCCGCGCCAGCCTTCCAGCATCTCGCTGGCCAACATGTCGGAATTCAATTGAGCCATCGATTGAACAGCCGCCAGTTGCAGGCTCTGCGGGTACTGCGGATCGAGCATCGCCGGCAGAGTTTCCGTCGCGGTTTCCAAGTCGGCAAAGGCGAGCAACTGGACCGCGGCGGTGCGATCGGCCATCGATTCGTCTTCATCGGTTGCGCGATCGTTTGCTTGTTGCATCATCGCGGCAAACGCTTGAACACGAGCATCGTCGGCTGCGGCGGTAGGGATCAGCTTGGCGAACGAGCTGCCACGTCGCTTCAGCCCTTCGCCCAGCGAAGCCATCACGGTCCGTTGAACCGATGCGGGAACACCTGGCTTGGAGCATTCGCCGATCAGGTTCAGCGTGCCATCGGCTTCGGGAGTGGCACCGACGATCAGGGCTAGTTGCGAGATGATCGAAGTGGCCTGCTTCTGTTTCGCAAAGTCGGCGTCGCGGATCAGCGAGCCGGCCAATTGGTCGGCGGTGCCACCGACCGACGACATTAACGCCGCGACGACCTCAGCCGAATTGTTTGGGTTGCGAGCCAAGCGGGCCAAGCCGTCGATCGCTTTGGGATCTTTCGATTCGCCCAGCGAGAAGGCCAGTTGGAAACGGACGTGATCGTTGGTGTCGTCGCACAGCGACAGCAGGTCGTCCAAAACCGCAGGCGATGTCGCCAGCATCGGTTCGGACAATCGAATCGCATGCGCTCGCACGCGTCCTTCGGAATCTTTCAGCCCGCCGCGAACGTCGGCTTCGGTCAACCAATCGAGTCCGGCCAAGCAGTACATTGCGTGCAGCCGAGCCAGTGGCTTGTCCGATGTTTTCAGCAGTTCTCGCAATTGCGGAACGAGTGTTTTGTCCTGGCGTTCCCAGATCAAACGCTGCGCCGTTTCGCGGTTCCAGCTGTTGTCGGACGCCAATTGTTGAACCAGTTCGGCTGGCGGCAGGTCGCCGATTTTGACAACCGGATTGCGCTTCATGTCGGGGCTGACCAAGCGATAGATCCGGCCGCGATCGTTGCCGCTGGTCAGATGCAAAAACTGCTTGATCTCCTGGGGGATCGAATAGGGATGCTCGATCGTTTCGCGGTACATGTCCAGCACGTACAGGCTGCCGTCGGGAGCGTTGACGAAGTTGACGGGACGGAACCAGTTGTCCGACGACGCCACGATCTCAATCCCCTCGTCGGCACGCTTGGCGCGATAGACGACCGACGACGTGTCGACCGTCTTGCGGTGAACCAGGTTGCCGCCGACATCGCCGACAAAGGCGTTGCCGCGATAGCGTTCGGGGTAGGCGTTGCCGCGATAGATGGTGATGCCGGTTGCCGAGGTGAAATATCCGATCGGGTGTTCGGTGGGAACGGCATTCTTTGGCTTCGACGGATCCAGCGGAATGAACTCCCACTCGCCGTCTTCTTTGACAATCAGCTTGTAGCCCTTGTCGGCCGCTCGCCATTTCTGGCGAATGATTCGCCACGGTTCGGGCGGACTGCGGCGGAACACGCGGGCGCTCGCTCCATCTTGGGCGATGCTGCGGATCATCCCCGAGGCGACAAAATAAGGATTCCGTTCCAGGTAATCGCGTGGATAGACAACCTGTTGGATGTGGTCGCTGTTGCTGCAGACGAACCGCGTCCCCCAGTCGTCGATGCTGTGGCCAAACTGCGAACCGCCGGTGACCGGTTCAAATTTTTCGGTCTTCGGATTCAGCCGCAGATCGGCACCGCTGATCGGAAACAAGGGTTCGCCGCGATGCGTCAACGACATCGGATTGCGACCGGCCGCAAAATAGATTTGATTGTCCAGGTCCCACTTCAGACCGTTGGTGACCGCTTGCACGTTGCCGCGGCCAAACCCGGCCAAGATCTCTTCGCGTACATCGGCTTTGCCATCACCGTCGGTGTCTTTTAGATACAGCAGGTATTTTGGGGCCAGAACGAAGATGCCGCCGTTGTAGCAGCACAGCGATGTCGGCCAGCTGAGCCCATCGGCAAAGACGACACTCTTGTCCATCACGCCGTCGCCATCGGTATCCTCCAACATCCGGATGATCCCGGCGTCGACCAGTCCGCCCCCTTCGGGGTTCAGTTTGGTCGGCTCTTGGGAAAACGGATAACCGTGCATTTCGGCGACAAACATCCGCCCGTATTCATCGAAGCAGGCATCGACGGGGTCGCCCACCATCGGTTCGGACGCAACCATCTCCAGCTTGAAGTCGTCGGCAAGTCGGAATCCCGCCAACGCGTCAGCCGGTTCGGTGTGCGGGATCCGCGGCATGTCGGCCTTCGTAACCTTGCGTGTTTCCACGATATCGTCGGCACAGGCGAGCGGAGAGAAGGGGAGCAGCAAACTTGCCAGACAAGCAGAGCGCAGGGCGCGGCGTGAAAAACGCATTCCGGAGACATCCAAAAGGTGGGAGAGTGTCGAATGAACTTTAGGCGAGGAGCACCGCTGTCAGGGTGCTGCAGTCATTGTAGCAACGGGGGCAGCGAGGGGTAACTTTTTGTAGCCCCCGATCGACAAAAAACACCCGCACGACTCCATCGAGCCGCTCAGCCAGCTAGGCCACCAGCAGTTCATTCTTCCATAACTAAGCGACTTAATCGCGAACTCCCTTCCCGTATCATTGGCCTTGCGGACGATACGGTCACGTAATCGAATCCCCTCCCGACTTCCACCGACCGGCAATTTTGCCACGGCACAAAATTTCAGCCGCCCGCCCCCATCGAGTGCCGGGTGCCACTGGCTCGCCAGTGCTTTTTCAAGCCTAAGCTCCGAGGGGCGTACTATTTACGTAGCGACGATAGCCCGCCGTCGACTCCTAGAACTTGGCCGGTGATCCAGCTGCTGGCGTCGGAGAGCAAGAATTCGGCTGCCGCAGCGATGTCGTCGACTTCGCCGTGGCGGCCTAGAGGATACATGGCCGCCATCGCCTGACGTTTCTCGTCGGTGGCCAGCAGACGTTCGCTCAGTTGCGTTGCGGTCAGGGCCGGGGCGATGCAGTTGACGCGAACCTTGGGGGCGAGTTCGGCAGCCCAAGTGCGAGTTAAACCTTCGATCGCTCCTTTGGCTGCCGCCACGGAGGTGTGCATGGCGAGCCCCTGTTGGACGGCGACGGTGCTGAACAGGACGACGCTGGCGGAAGCTCCCGATTTCAGTCCGGCCAAGCAGGCTTGCATGCATCTAACGGCACCGACGACGTTGAGCTCAAAATCATCTCGCAGCGTCTGCTCGGTGACCGATCGCAGCGGTCCCAGGTTGATCGATCCCGGGCAGTAGGCCAAAGCGTCGATGGAATCGGGCAGCTCATCCGCCGTCGGCCCCCGCTGCGTCACGTCGAGCGGAACGTGCCGAACGCCGGGCAGATCGGCCAGCTCGCCGATGCCACGCGAAAGCACCGTCACCTTGGCCCCTCTTTCCACGCAGCGGCGGACGATCCCTGCACCGATCCCATGACTGCCACCAACGATGACGAAATTTTTGTCTTGCATCTTTCGACCAGTCCAAGAAGGGTGCCGCGTCTGTGCCTTGCGAAAGCGATGGTATCTCGCACCGCCAACAATTGACTGTAGGCAGCGGGTTGGGACTGGCAAGTCGTTTCGCTCTTATTAGTTCTTGGAGCCCAATGCGTCGAGAATCGCTGCGGTGCCGGTGGCCGGTTCCTTGCAGGTAAAACTTTCGCATTGGTAGAGCGTCGGATCTCCATCGACTGCGGTTTTGCCACGGAACAGATTTCCGATGGTCAGGTCGCGGCTCGGTTCGCTTCCGGTAGCGACTTCCGCAGCCAAGACGGCTCGCGGGCGATAGGCCTGGAAGTAGGCCGATTTCAGCTTCGTCAGCGATTCCGCCGACGGGTCGACTAACACAAACTGCTGCGTCGGGTTCAGACAGATATCCAGCGCGATCAACAATCGGCTGGCGGCCATCGCTTGTTCGGTCATCACGGTCACGGCCGATCGCAGCGTCAGGTTCGCCGCCGCTTCAAAACGTTCGTTGCCGGTCAGACGCGCCAAGCGGATCAACGCATACGCCGCTTCGCCATTGCCGCTGGGAACGCTGCTGTCGTGATAGTCTTTGGTACGCAGGATCAGCGATTCGTGATCGTCCGCGGTGTAGAAGAAACCGCCGGCGGTGGTGTCGCTGAAATGGTCGAGCATCTGGTCGGCCAATTCGCTGGCGCGGGCGAGCCACTTGCTGTCGCCATCGGCTTCGAACAGCGAAACCAACGCCGTGATCAGCGTCGCGTAATCATCGACGTATGCATCGAGATGCGACGTGCCTTGCCGGTAGGCGTGCAGCAGTCGTCCTTGATCGGTTCGCATCTGAGTCCAGATGAATTCGGCCGCTCCTTGAGCGACCTCCAGCATCCGCGCATCGCCCAGCACGCCGCTAGCCAGCGCCAACGCGTCGATCGCCAGCGCGTTCCAGCTGACAAGCACCTTATCGTCGCGGCCTGGTCGGACGCGCGACTCGCGAACCTCCAGCAGCCGCCCGCGATCTTCGGCCAGTTCGTTGCGGAGTGTTTCGTAATCGAGCCCCTGGCTGCTGGCGATCAATTCCAGCGGACGCCGCAGGTTGAGGATGCTCTTGCCTTCAAAGTTTCCCTCTTGAGTGATGTCGTAGATTTGGCAGAACCGCTCGCCCCTCGCTTCGCCCAAAAACTTGACGACCTCGTCGGGTGTCCAGACATAATATTTGCCTTCCTCGCCCTCGCTGTCGGCATCTTCGGTGCAGTGGATCGCGCCGCAGGGATCCAGCATGTCGCGGATCAGATATTCGAGCGACTCGCGTGCGACTTGAGCAAACCGCTGGTTGCCGGTCGCTTGATAGCCGCGTAGATAGATGCCGGCCAGCAGCGCGTTGTCGTAGAGCATCTTTTCGAAGTGCGGGACCAACCATCGCTCATCGACGCTGTACCGCGCGAATCCGCCGCCCAGGTGATCGTAGATCCCGCCATCGGCCATCTTCGAAAGCGTGACGGTGACGATGTTCAGCCAGCGGTCCTCGCCGGTCGCATGCCAGTGACGCAGCATCAGTTCCAGATCCATCGGATGCGGGAATTTGGGGCGCGATCCGAAGCCGCCGTTTTGAGCGTCGAAGGTTTCCGCTTTGGCTTTGCAAGCCGCCGCGATCCAGCGCGAGAACAGTTCGGGCTTGCCATCGGGCTGCGGCTGCAGCGACTCTTGCAGGTGATTCGTCATCTGATCGGCTTGGCACAAAACATCGGACTGCTTGTTTTCCCAAGCGTCGGCGACTGCGTTGACGATCGTATCGAAGCCCGGCATGCCCGATCGACTGGTCGGCGGGAAATAGGTTCCGCCGTAGAACGGTTTCCCCTCGGGAGTCAGGAACATGCTCATCGGCCAGCCTCCTTGGCCGGTCATCGCTTGGACCGCGTGCATGTAGATCTGATCGATGTCGGGCCGCTCCTCGCGATCGACTTTGATGCAGACGAAGCGATCGTTCAACAGCTCCGCGATCCGCGGCTGTTCAAAGCTCTCGTGCTCCATCACGTGGCACCAATGGCACGCCGCATATCCGATCGACAGAAAGATCGGCTTGTGTTCGTCTTTGGCTCGCTGTAACGCTTCCTCACCCCACGGATACCAATCGACGGGATTGTCTTGATGCTGCAACAGATAAGGACTGTTGGATTGAGCGAGTCGATTGGTCATGGCGGCAGCTTTCTTGAGAGGGCAGAGTTCAGCGATGGGGAGTGTGGCGGATCGGACCCCGTCCATTAACTCAAGTCTTCAGCAAGTCGGCTCGACTGGCAAGTCCCCGCGAAAAGGAGACGCAACGTTTGGGCTGCGGCGAACCGGCGGCAGCGCGATCGCGCCGAATCGGCTCGGTCAACGGGACACTAAAGCCAACCGGCGGGTACCCTAAAACGAATCTCCGCTTCGCCACGGTTCCCAAAAAATGAACGACTGCACTTGCACGATCGGTACGCTATACTCGTCCCCAAGTGTCCCGCCTCTCCTCACAGCAAACCCCCTCCCGCCTGCACGAGTTCGCCGCATGACTGTTATCGATATCATTGTTTTGATCGTCTACTTTGGCACCATGATCGGCATCGGCTTGTGGGCCATGCGACGTGTCAAAGGGCAAGAAGATTATTTCATGGGCGGCCGCGGGTTTGGCAAATTGCTGCAAACCTTCGCCGCCTTTGGTGCCGGCACCGGAGCTCATGAACCGGTGCAAGTCGGCCGGACCGGTTGGACCAGCGGGCTGTCGGGCGTTTGGTCGGCGCTGATGTGGTTGTTCGTGACGCCGATCTATTGGTTCACCGCCGTTTGGTATCGCCGGATGCGGCACCTGACCCTCGGCGATTGGTTTGTCGAACGCTATAACTCCAAAGCCCTCGGCGCCGCGTACACGCTGTTCGCGATCGTCTTCTATATGTTCTACCTGTCGACGATGCTCTCGGCGATCGCCAAGTTTTCGGTGCCGTTGATGGGTGTCGAGACGCTGTGGGGATACGAACTGAAGTACATTCTGATCCCGACGATCGCGGCGATCGTGATCGTCTACGGCGTGCTGGGCGGATTGACCGCCGCCTATTGGACCGATCTGATCCAAGGCATCTTCATCATCCTATTGTCGATCCTGTTGATCCCCTTTGGCCTGCTGGCACTAGTGAAACAGTTCGGCGATCCGGCGACGATGGGGATCATGGACGGTTTTACGATCCTGCATCAACGCGTTGCAGCCGACAATTTCAGTCTGTTCGCCGGCCCGAGTGCTGGTGAGTTCCCGCCGCAATACATCTTCGCGTTGACGTTGCTCGCCCTGGTCGGGATCGTTGTTCAGCCGCACTTCATCGCGACCGGTGGCGGTTCGGCGAAGAGCGAAGATGAGGCTCGGATCGGTCTGGTCGTCGGTAACTTACTGAAACGCTTGTGCACCGCCGGTTGGGCGTTGACGGCGCTGATCGCCCTGGCGCTGCTCGCAGGCAATGCGGAGATCGCCGCCGATCCGGATCGTGTCTGGGGCGTCGCGGCTCGCGAGATCCTGGGGCCGTTGAACCTCGGTCTGGTCGGATTGATGCTGGCCTGCTTGTTGGCAGCGATGATGAGTTCCGCGGACGCTTATATGATCGTCACCTCGGGCTTGGTCGTCCGCAACGTTTACGCAGCGTACATCGAACCCGACGCAACCGAAGCGAAATGTGTCGGCGTCGCGCGGATGACCGGCCTGATCATCATCGTAGGCGCGTCGATCGTGGCGATCTATTTCTCGAACGTCTTCGGTCAGTTCAAGATGGCGATCGAGTTGCCGCTGCTGTTTGCCGCTCCGTTCTGGATCGGAATGGTTTGGCGAAGAGCGAACCGAACGGCGGTCTGGTTGACGATCAGTTTTGTCGCTGTCGTCTTCTTCATCCTGCCGATCGCCCTGCCGATCGTGAACCCTGCGATGCGCGAAGATCCTTCGCTGACAACGACCACTCAGATCGTGACCACAACCCGCGTTAGGGAAGCCACGCCGGTCGACGTCGCCAAACATGAAGCTTGGGAGACGGCGGTCGCTCAAGCCGAAGAACGCCACGCGGACGATCCCGAGCGATTGGCCGACGTGCTGAAATCGATCGGCGCCGCGCCTCCCAAAGCGGAGATCGGGCAACCGATCACGCTAGTCAATAAGACCGGCGGCGCATCGATCTTCTGGAGCGAAGGAGTCGCGCCCGTCGGCGATGCGGAACTGGAAACCGTTTCCGAAACCGAAGCGGATGGCGTGAAGACGCTGGTGCAAAAACAGACCGGACCGATGGAGGGGAAAGGCAACTTCAACATCGATTTTATGGTCTACCATCTGCTGGGGATCGATCTTGGCAGCGTCTCCAAAGCGACCCTCGCCTCGCTGCGTCTTCCGCCGCGGGTACTGATGCCGTTTGTGTTCTTGATCGTCGTCAGCTACCTGACCCCACGCGATGACAAAGAGAAGTTGGACCGCTATTACGCCAAGATGAAAACCGAGGTCGATCCCGATCCGGAGAAGGATCGGGCGAAGCTGGAAGCATCGTACGCCGATCCGACTCGGTTCGACGATCGTCGGTTGGTGCCTGGCGGCGACATCGAGATCATGCGTCCCGGCCGCAAAGACATCGGCGGATTCGTGCTCTCGATCGCGGTTTGCGCCGCGATCATCGGCCTGTTGGTCTGGGTAGCCCAAATCGGCGCCTAAGCCCAAATACGAGCACGAAACGCGAGCGAGTGGTTCTGCATTCGATTACGCTGGAAACACGAGTACGAAACGCGACCACGGGGTTTTTGACCACTCGCTTGCGTTTCGTGCTGGTGTGTCATGAACCTACGATCCCCCCTCGTTTAACCGCAATACCGTTCAACGAAGGAGCCGCGGACGGTCGAAAGAATGAGCGGCGGGATGGAGTGGACGAGGTTACGAGTCCCTGCGATTTGGTCTGATGCAAAAGGACTCGTAACCTTGTCCACTACGCTTCGTGAACGGCATTGCGTCTAGCCGCGTGCCCGGCGGTCCGCGCGTCGTACTGCATGGCGCGCGGGGCGTTGCCACCGCGGTTAAACAACCTGCCTTTTCCTTCCTTCCTCCCTTCCCTTTCCCTTCCCTGCCTGGAGTGTGTGCTGCGATGAAACGGATCCCTAGCCCTGCGTGGCTGATGTTGCTGAGTCTCTTTTTGTGTGGCCCTGTTTCGGCGGATGAGTCATCGCTGCGCGTCGGCCGGTTCAGCGTCGATGCCTCGCCGCCGGTCGGCAGCCCGTTGGCCTACGATCCGACCATTGGCGTGCAGACGCCTCTTTCGTGCAGCGGCATCGTGCTGCTGGGATCGGGGGAACCGATCGTGTTGTGCGCGATCGACTGGATCGGAGTGGGGAACGATGGGAATCGCGAATTTAGACGCGCTCTGGCCAAAGCGGCCGGGACGACTCCCAATCGCGTGGCGGTACATTCCTTGCACCAACACGACGCCCCCGCCTGCGATTTCACCGCGGCTCAATTACTCGCCCAGCACGGCGTCACCAAGGTTCGGTACGATTCGCATTTCGCACAGCAGGTGATCGAGCGCGCCGCCAAGGCGGTCGCCGAAGCGACAGCTGACACCACGCCGGTCACGCACCTTGGCGTGGGCGAGGGAGAGATCGAAAAGGTTGCTTCGAACCGCCGCGTCCTCGGGGAGGATGGCAAAGTCAAATACGTTCGCTATTCCGCCACACGCAACCCCGTGATCCGAGACGCCCCGGTCGGGACGATCGATCCGATGTTGAAAATGATCAGTTTCTGGAACGGTGAATCGGCCGTGGCAGTGCTGACCTACTACGCCACGCACCCGCAAAGCTACTATCGCACCGGGCTGGCGAATCCCGACTTCCCCGGCATGGCACGAAACGCTCGCCAGGCCGAGACCGGTGTGCCGCACATCCACTTCAACGGCGCCGGCGGTAACATCGGTGCGGGGAAATGGAACGATGGCTCGAAGGAAAACCGGCAGGTGCTAGCCGACCGCGTTGCAGCCGGAATGAAGAAGGCTTGGGAAGCGACCAAGCGAACGCCGATCGCTGCCGCCGACATCGGATGGGAGACCGAATCGGTGCAACTGCCCGTCGGCAAACACCTGCAAGCCGAACCGTTGCAGAAGATCTTGGAGGACACAACGGCCGCAGGCCCGGTACGGCAAGCGGCCGCTAGGAACCTGGTTTGGCTGCGTCGCTGCGAAGCGGGAGATTGGCCGATCGAGATCGCTTGCTTGCGGATCGGCAAGGCGCGCGTGCTACACATGCCGGGCGAACTGTTCGTCGAATACCAACTGGCAGCTCAGAAGCAACGCCCCGACCTGTTCGTGGCGATGGCGGCCTACGGCGATTACGCTCCCGGCTATATCGGCACCGAGATCGCTTATGGCCAAGGAGGCTACGAGACGAGCGAACGCGCCTCGCGAGTCGCTCCACAAGTCGAAGGCGTCCTGACCGGCGCCGTCAACCGCTTGTTAGCCGATTAGGCCGATTGTCGCCTTTCGCTCCGCGAAAGTGCGTACACAGCAAGAACTGGTTTAAGAAGAACGCCTATCGCTCGCCGCACTTTCGCGGAGCGAAAGGCGATCAACGTGGCGCCCGTTATCGCCAGACGGTTCCTTGCTCGGGGCCCCATGGGACGCCTTGAGGTGCGATCGTCTGCATCGGTTGCGGACGAGCGAGGCCGTGATCGCGGATCGATTTCTTGTTGAAGCTTTGCGGCGGTTCGGGCTCGGCGACTTCGCCAGCGGCGACCTCTTGGCGACGTCGCATGTACCATCCGCTTGCGTCAGCCGATGCCAGGGTCGCTTGGATTCCTTGGCGTTGCGGGCTTGGTGTGGCGGCGGCGATCTGCGTGACGCCGTTCGATTGCGACATGTCGCCAGTCGGCGCGACGGCGGCGACTTGTGCCACGTCGGCTGCGGCGGGGCCACGGTTCTTCACGTACGCGTCGACGGGGCCGCTGCCACTGGCGACCCAGGCGAGCCAGGTGTCTTGCAGTTCGGACAGGCTCTCGTATCCGTAGTGGCGGCGGACTGCATGAGTCCATTGGCTCCCTTGCAGCGTCTCGCCGACAAAGTCGACAAACTTGCGGCGGCCGCCTTGTTCGATCAGGAATCGCGAAACCGAAAAGCCTTGAGCGTACAGCGGCAGGATATCGCTGGGGTATTCCCGCATCATGAACATTCGGTTCATCGGAATCCCACGGTTGTTGCTCAAAAACTCGCGAAGCATCTCTTCGTGTCGCTGCCGTTCGCTGTGGTGTTCCACGGTTGTGCTGGCCCCTTCATCGGCCCAGCGTGGCAGCGGTTGGCCGAAGTGCGTCGCCAGGACGGTGTGGGTGACTTCGTGCGGCAACACGCTGTCCATGATTCGGACTTGCGATCCTTGGATCGACATCCGGAAATCGCGGACGCCGCGGCGTGTGGGGGTGTATTCGGTCGCTCCGCCAGCGCCCAGATGCGGTGCGTCTTGCACCCGGATCGGACAGGGAGCGGGCCATGGTGGCAGTTCGCTGCCTAGCCAATCGATCGCCAATTGAGATCGAA
The DNA here is from genome assembly GCF_007753095.1 of Rosistilla carotiformis. Taxonomy (NCBI): domain Bacteria; kingdom Pseudomonadati; phylum Planctomycetota; class Planctomycetia; order Pirellulales; family Pirellulaceae; genus Rosistilla; species Rosistilla carotiformis. The sequence continues at coordinate 7,069,503 of NZ_CP036348.1, read as the reverse complement.
ACTGCTCCGCCGCGTCGCCAACCTGCTTGGCAAACTGCGGGGTGCTGGCCTGTACGATGAAGTTCTGCGTTCGGTAGCCGGCGCCAAAAGCGGGCACGGCTAGGAGGGTTGCGACAACGAAGAGACTGCGTAGAAAGCGAGCTTCCATGCTCAAAGACCTCGATCCATCGGGGTTCGGTTTTGAAGAGCGGGGAGTCTACGCGGAGACGCGACCGCGTCCAACGTCATTGTCGCCGAGAAACGTGGCGGTGACGGTCGTAGTTACCGCAACAAGATCGCTCAAACCGTGAAGTTTTCAAGACTTGCGAGTCGGCAAAAAAGATTCAGATTCCCGCCAAGAAACCTTAAAGTTCCCCGTGCAAGCATTGATATCAATTTGCTAGCACGTCACCTATTTGGTGTGTTCGCAGGCATGCAAAGCACCGCTTCAGCTGCTGGAAGGCTGCGTTTGCCGGCGGATCGTTTCAAACAGTTCCGCCGAAACGATCGGCTTGGTTACGTAATCGTCCATGCCAGCGGCGAGGCATCGCTCCCGATCCCCCTTCATCGCGCTAGCCGTCATCGCGATGATCGGGATGTGGCCGCCGCTTCCCTGTTCCTTCTCGCGAATCATTTCGGCAGCCTGCAGCCCATCGATCTCGGGCATCTGCACATCCATCAGGATCAAATCAAAGTCCTCCCGCTCCCAGGCTTGGATCGCTTCAAGGCCGTCGGCGGCGACGATCACCTGATGCCCTTGGCGTTTCAGCAGTCCAACCGCCACCCGTTGGTTGACCAGCCCGTCTTCGGCCAGCAGGATTTTTAGTGGAACGCCACTGGTTTCCTCGTCGGTCGTTTCATCGGACTCGGGCGTCACCGCCCCCGCACCGCTCCTGCATTGTTCGGCGAAGATGTCGATCAGGGTCTGCAGCAGTTCGGACTGGATCACCGGCTTGGTCATGTAGCGGATCACGCCCAACTGTTCGCATCGCTTGGCGTGTCCCGCTTGCGAAGCGGACGAGATCATCAGAATCTTTGTGTCGCGGATCGCGCTGTCGCTGCGGCAGCGCTCGACGAAAGCAAACCCATCCAATTCGGGCATCATGTAATCGAGCAGCACCAAGTCGAACGGCGGCCCCGTCCGAACCGATTCTTGCAATGCGTCGAGCCCGGCCAGCGGCGAATCCAACGCAACCGATTCGATCCCCCAGCTCTTGAGCATCTCGACAAAGACGCGGCGGTTGGTTGCATTGTCGTCGACGACAAGAACCCGCAGCGGGCGATCGGGCAGCGCGTCGAAGCGTGCAACCGGCTGCCGATCTTCCAGCACTTCGAACTCGGCCGTGAAATGGAACGTCGTTCCGGTCCCCACTTCGCTTTCGACCCAGATCTTGCCTCCGGCCAGTTCGACCAATTGAGACGAGATCGTCAGGCCGAGCCCGGTCCCGCCAAACCTCCGCGTCGTCGACGTATCGGCTTGGCTGAACGCTTCGAAGATGTGCGCCAGCTTGTCCTCGGGGATGCCAACGCCCGAATCGATCACGCGGGCGTGGATCCGCACATGGTCGTCGCATCGCGATTCCAAGCCGACGTCGATGATCACTTCCCCGGCACTCGTGAACTTGATCGCATTGCCGACTAGGTTCACGAGGATCTGCCGCAATCGTCCGGGATCCCCTCGCAACGTATCGGGAATCTCCGGCTCGACCCGGCAAGCAAGCTCCAGGTCCTTTTCAGCCGCTCGGATCGCCAGCGCCTGGCCGGTCAGACCGACGCAATCGCGCAGACTGAATTCGATCTCCTCCAGTTCCAAACGACCGGCTTCGATCTTTGAAAAATCGAGAATGTCGTTCAGCAAGCGCAGCAGGGCATCGGCCGAATGCTGGATCATCTTCAAATATTCCCGCTGCTCGCCGCTGAGCTTCGATCCCGCCATCAGATCGCTCATCCCAATGATCCCATTCATCGGAGTGCGAATCTCGTGACTCATGTTTGCCAAGAACGAACTCTTGGCTTTGTTGGCGTCACGGGCTTCGTCGCGGGCGACAACCAGTTCGCGGTTCGCCTGCGCCAACTCGCCACTCATCGCATTAAACTGAGCCGCCAGTCCAGCAACTTCGTCCTTGCCGGTGATCGCGACCGTCGTCTGCAACTCGCCCCGACCGATCGCCTCGGCCGCATCGGACAACCGATGCAATCGCCGCGACATCGAAATCGCGGTCAGGGTGCCAATCAGCATCGCAACGAAGGTTGCCATCAGCGACAACCAAACGATCCGTTGCCGCAACGTGTCGACCGGGGCGAAGACAATCGATTCGGCCCGTTCGTCGAGCACGATCCAGCCGAGCCCTGCATAGTCGGCGAAGCCGCGGGAAATCGCAAAGGCGGAAAGGTAACGTTCATCGCTGATCGGGTCGCGTCGGTAGAAGACGCTGCTGTTCGATTTGTCCGCGACGACAAGATGCTCCAAAAATGCGGTGCCATCGGCCAGCGGTTCCAGATCCATATCGCTGGCGCGAATGATCTTTCCCTTGGCGGTGAATAACACCAAGCGCTCGTCGGGGCTATGCCGCTGAACGCGTGCGTCGAAGACATCCAACACCGTTTGGATATTCATCACGATCTTGATCACGCCCAACAATTCGCCCTGTTCATCGTCGATCCGTTGGCAGATGTCGACCGAATAGATCCCCGCGCTCTCGTCGAACCGCACGTCGTCGATAAAGACACCTTTGCGAACCGCATGTTTCCACCAGTCTTCATCGTTTTGGCGGTAGTCGGAGGTTCGATTGGTTAGCGCTGCGTTGACGCCCCAGCGATTGGTGACGAAGACCTCGCCAAAGATCAGATACCCGCTCCCCTCGTTCAGCTTCTGCAGTCGCAGGCGGAGATCTCGCGACAGGGCGTTGAGCATCAGCGTCTGCATCAACTCGGTTTCGACGTTTGGCGGGGCGTCGGTCCATTGGCGATCGCGCTGGGCGATCGTTTGCTCAGGCTCGTCGAGTTCGGAAAACTCGCGATTGGAAGCCTGCAACGTCTGCTGAACCAAGCCGCTTTGCGAATAAGCTTTCCAGTCGGCCGACCGCGATTGAACGACTCGATCGATCTCATCGATCACCGCGCTGGCTCGCATCAACGAAGTGGTTTCGATCGCATGCCGCAGACTTCGTTCGCTGACATTGGTTGCGTAGCTGCCGACGATCCAAATCAGCATGGCTGGGATCAACGACGCGAGCAGCAGCTTATGAACGATTCGCATGTTCGTGCACGAGGAGTTAGCCGAAGAGCAGGCGGGCCTCGCGTTTCCGATAACCGCGAACCCGCCAGAATCCGTAGGCAATCACTGCTTCCAGTGTAACCATTCGGTGGGGTGCGGTGCGAATCGAATGCCAAAACGGCGTGGAGACGACCGGCAGGTGAACCTTTGTTACGATACGGCGTGGAGTGCGAAATGCGGAATCGCCGCGTGACGCACCGCTCGACACTCCCCTTGCGACCACAGGACCGCCCTGACCATGTCCGATCTACTCAGCAAACTCGATCCCCCGCAACGCGTCTTGATGGGCCCCGGCCCCAGCGATGTTCCCGCCCGTATTTTGAACGCCCTGGCCGCGCCGACGATCGGACATTTGGATCCCGCTTATCTGCAGTTGATGGATCAAACGCGGCAGTTGATGCGTCAGGTGTTTCAGACCGAAAACGAAATGACGCTGGCGATCTCCGGCACCGGATCGGCTGGGATGGAGGCGTGTGTCACGAATCTAATCGAGCGGGGCGATCGGATGATCGCCTGCGTGTCGGGCGTCTTTGGGGGTCGGATGGCCGATGTCGCAGGCCGCTACGGGGCGTCGGTTGATCTTGTCGAGGTGCCGTGGGGAGAAGCGATCCGGCCGGAGCAGGTTGAAGCGGCGCTGAAGGCCGCGCCGCAGACCAAAGCGGTTGGGATCGTGCAAGCTGAAACGAGCACCGGCCTGTTGCAACCGCTGGATGAAATCGCCGAGATCGTCCACGCGCACGATGCGCTGCTGGTCGTCGACGCGGTGACCAGTTTAGGCGGCATGGAAGTGCCGGTTGACCGACTGGGGATCGACGCTTGTTTCTCGGGGACGCAGAAGAACCTCTCCTGCCCGCCCGGCCTGGCTCCCGTGACGTTCAGCCAACGCGCTGTCGAGATCATGGACCGCCGCAAATCGAAAGTCGGCAGCTGGTATTTGGATCTATCGATGATCCGCAACTACTGGGGCAGCGACCGCAGCTACCACCACACCGCACCGATCAACATGACCTACGCTTTGCGAGAAGCCTTGCAGATCATCGTCGAAGAGGGCCTGGTCGCTCGTTTCGAGCGGCATCAAGCGATGCATCGACGCTTGCGCGCCGGACTCGAAGCGCTCGGCCTGACCTACATTCCACAGCACAGTCTGCCCAACTTGAACTGTGTCCGCGTCCCCGATGGCGTCGACGATGCGGCGGTCCGTCGTCAGTTGCTGACCGAATATGGGATCGAGATCGGCGCAGGACTGGGGCCATTTAAAGGGACCGCATGGCGAATCGGCCTAATGGGCCACAGTTGCACGGCGCGGAACGTAACCCTGATCCTGGCCGCACTAGAAACGATCCTGCGCCAATCGGGCAGCCTGATCGAACCCGGCTCCGCCCTAGCCGCCGCAGCCCAAGCCAGCGACGCCTAACCCACAACCGTAACACAGCGTCATCTTTCACCCTCCCCCAAACGAAGTTTGAAGGGGAGGGGCGAACGAGCGAAGCGATGTTCGGGGAGGGGAGTTGCACGCATTGCTGCGTCTTGAACCGCGTGTGGAGCCCTCCCCGAAAAACTTGCTAAACGCACGTTTTTCGAACCTCTCAGCTTCGCCGGGCGGGTGCAGCGCCGGTCGCTGCCGGGCGACAGACTTCACCCTCCCTCAAACGAAGTTTGAAGGGGAGGGTCGAACAAGCGAAGCGAAGTTTGGGGAGGGAAGTTCGCGCATCGCTGCGTCTTGAACCGATGCTCGCGCCCTCCCCGAAAAACTTGCTAAACGCACGTTTTTCGACCCTCCCAGCTTCGCCGGGCGGGTGCAGTGCCGGTCGCTGCCGGGCGACAGACTTCACCCTCCCTCAAACGAAGTTTGAAGGGGAGGGTCGAACGAGCGCAGCGATGTTCGGGGAGGGGTGTTCGCGCATCGCTTGGGTTTGAACCGATGCTGAGCCCTCCCCTAGTTTGTCCGGGCAGATCTGCAACGGTTCGGTCGATCGCAGCGCTGTGCAATTATTTTCTCAAGCCGAACCGATTCCTCGCATGGCTCCCGGCTGCGGAACGAGACCTAGCGTTCACCGTAGCGGGTTCATTTGATGCGAGGTGCGTCCAGGCGGGCGCTCGATCGGATGCCGCGATGCCTAATCCAATCAATGTCTATTCAATCGAGTTCAAGGGCAAAACAATATGAAGCGGTTCGTTCAGTCCATCAAGAATCTGTATCTCGGAAATATCTCCAACGAAACCGAAGCTCCCGAGCTACCGAAACCGCGCGCACTCGGCGACGGCACCGAAACAACTGAGCCCATGTTGCTGATGTCAGCGTCCTGCGGCAGCGCTGGCGATATCGTCGACAGCGACATGCCCGAACCCAACGATGAGATGCCATCTTGTGGCAGCGATGGGGGCCACGGTTGTGGTGCCAGCGGCCACGATCTGTTCGGCAAAGAGGGCGACGACGCATGCGACATCTTCGATGACGCTGGACAGGACGATGCTGGACAGGATGATGCTGGTCAGGACGATGCTGGTCAGGACGATGCTGGTCAGGACGATGTCATTAACGCGATCGAAGGTACCGATGGGCACGACTTGTTGGTTGGCGGTGAAGGTGCTGACACGATTAACGGCAACGCGGGTTCGGATTTGCTCAAGGGTGGCGCCGGCAATGACACGATCGACGGCGGCAGTGGCGACGATCTGATCAAGGGCGGAGCTGGCGATGATAAGCTCGAAGGTGGCGAAGGTGCCGACCTGCTCAAGGGGGAAGAGGGTGACGACCTAGTGAAGGGAGGTGCCGGAAACGATGTCCTCCAGGGCGGCCTTGGCGATGACTTGATCGACGGCGGCGAAGGCAACGACCTAGCCGACTTCAGCGGCAACCGCGACGATTATTCGATCGTCGACCTCGGCAACGGAACGCTGCAGATCAGCGGTCCCGATGGCGATGACCTGATCCGATCTGTCGAAACGCTACGATTCAGCGATCAAACCGTACTCGTTTCCGATATCCTCAACCCGACACCACCAGTCGTTGAAGAACCACCGGTAGCTGAAGAGCCGCCAGTGGTCGTTGATCCTCCGATGGTTGATCACCCTCCCGTCGTCGAACCTCCAGTAGCTGAAGAGCCGCCAGTGGTCGTCGATCCCCCGATGGTTGATCACCCTCCCGTCGTCGAACCTCCAGTAGCTGAAGAGCCACCCGTTGTCGTCGATCCCCCCGTGGTTGATCACCCACCCATCGTCGAACCTCCGGTAGCTGAAGAGCCGCCAGTGGTCGTCGATCCCCCCGTAGTTGATCACCCTCCCGTCGTCGATCCACCGGTAGCTGAAGAGCCACCCGTGGTCGTCGATCCTCCCGTGGTTGCTTACCCACCTGTCGTCGAACCTCCGGTAGCTCAAGAGCCACCTGTGGTCGTCGATCCCCCCGTGGTTAATCATCCACCTGTCGTCGAGCCGCCGGTAGCTGAAGAGCCACCCGTGGTCGTCGATCCTCCTATGGTTGGCCAACCACCTGTCGAAGAGCCACCGGTAGCTGAAGAGCCGCCAGTGGTCGTCGATCCCCCCGTGGTTGACCACCCACCGGTCGCCGAACCACCGGTGGCTGAAGAGCCACCGGTGGTCGTCGATCCCCCCATGGATGGATATACAACCAATGGCGGAATGGATGACGGATCCGATGACGAGGACGAGGACGAATATTGGCGAAACGGAAGCGAGCGGGCGAACGAATATCGCCGCAACGTTTTCGAATACCTGAAAGCCAACAAGCGTGGCGGATCGGGCGGCGATAAAGACAATCCGTTCGGCGGCTACTAAACCTTCGCTCGCCAGAGCGAGCTAATTCACCTAGGCACGTCGCGTTTTGCACACAGCAAACCGCGGCGGTGCAGCGGAATCGATGAACGAATAGGAGCGGTCACGGAACGACTGCTCTATAGCGGATCAGGGACTCGATCAAAGAGGGGTGCTCGTCGCAGAGCCATTGGCGTGCGGCATCGGTTGCATCTGTAGATGGACCATTTCTTGGTAGCGACCGTTTTGCGACATCAGTTCTTGGTGCGTGCCGACTTGCACCACGCGTCCCTCTTCCATCACGACGATCTTGTCGGCGTGAATGATCGTACTCAAGCGGTGAGCGATCACGATCGAGGTCCGGTTCTGCAGCAGATAGCCGAGACTGTCCTGAATCAGTCGTTCGCTTTCGCTGTCCAGATTGCTGGTCGCTTCGTCCAGGATCAAGATCTTCGGATCGGCGAGGATCGCTCGAGCGATCGCCAGCCGTTGTCGCTGCCCTCCGCTCAGCTTGACGCCCCGTTCGCCGATCCAGCTCTCGTAGCCTTCGGGCAGCTTTTCGATAAACTCCGCCGCCGCAGCCGCCTGCGCCGCCGCTTGCACTTCGGCCAGCGAGGCATCGCGTCGGGCGTAACCGATGTTGTCGCGAATCGTCCCGTCGAACAGAAAGACATCTTGTTCGACGATCCCCAACAGCTTGCGGAAGCTCTCCAAGCGAATGTCGCGCAGATCGCGGCCATCCAAACGGATCGCACCGGAAACGGGATCGTAAAACCGGGCGATCAGATTCGTCAGCGTCGTCTTCCCGGCGCCACTGCGTCCGACCAATGCGACCGTTTGCCCAGGTTGGATCTCCAGGCAAACGTCCTGCAAGACCATCGATTCGGTATCGGGATAGCGGAAGCCGACGTTTTCGAGCGTGATCGCACCTGCAACCTCCTCTTTTCGCAGACTGACCGCCGTCGGATTGGTCGGCAGTTCGCGAGGGCTTTCCAGAACATCCAGCACGCGATCCAGCCCCGCCAGGTTGTTCTGGAACGTAACCGCGCTGCCGGCTAGCGCGGCGATCGGGTCCAACAGCATCGTCAGATAGACCAGGAACATCATCAGGTCGCCGAGCGTTAGTTCGCCGTTGATGATCTGCGAACCGCCGTACAGCAGCAGCCCCGTCGACGCCAGCGGAATGACGACCTCCCAAATGATCTCGATCGCGCGGCTCCACCACCATGTGAACAATTGTTGCCGAACCAGCATCGTCCCCTCGCGGACGAAGCGGTTCGATTCGCTGCGGGCGCGAGCGAAGGTGCGGACGATGCGGATCCCGCCAAACGTTTCGGTCGCCCCGGCGTCGATGTGCTGTCGCTGCTTGCGGATGTCTTTGAACATCGGCCGGATCCGGTTGATCCATGTGCGATGGGTGATGTAGACGCCGGGCAACAGCAGCAGCCCGCCGAGCATCAGTTTCCAGTCGACCAACATCAAGATGATCAAGCTGCCCACGAACTGGATGATCGCACGCCACGGGTTGTACAGCATGCTGAAGATCAGATCGGCGATCCCGCCAGCATCCTCGCGGATCAGGCTCGCCGCCCCGCCGCTCTTCAGTTTGTAGACTCGGGTCAACGGCAATCGGATCGCGTGATCGAAGACCTTGCGACGGATCGAGATTTGAACCTGATTGACGGTCTTCGTCGCCAGCCAGCGGCCCCACAATTGGATCACCGTGGCGCACGCTGTAAAAAATGCGGCTCCTAACGCGATCGCTACCAGCAGCGACATCTTCTCCTCGGGCCAGGCGAACCCTTGTAGGAAACCGGGCAATGGTTTGGCCGGATCGGTCAGCACGCAATCGATCGCCAGTTTGGTCGCCGCGGGCGGAACCAGACGCAGCAGCGTGGCCACCGATAACGTCGCCAGCCCCAGGATCACCCGCCCACGATATTGCCCCAGCAGTCCCCAGAATTCGGTGAACAGCTGGTAAAAGGAACGCTGGCGGTTGGTGCCGCGACCGCCGTGAGGGCTTGGACTCGCCGAGTGAGGGTTGCCACCGGAGCTTCGTTTTTCTCGAAATTCTTGGCGGTACTGGTCGAAACGCTGACGGGAAGATTCTGGATGCATAAACCATTGGTATGCGTTTTGACTCAAAATGACAAGTCCGCCCTGGGCAAGTTGCCGTCCGAGGCCGTCCACTTCGATACTTCGCGATTGCAAATCCTATGCGCCGAAGAGAGACACGACACCGAGGATGCCTTCCAACGACGCTTCGTATCGATTCTCTCTCCGCGCTCGGGGCGCGCATTTGCTGATCGCGGCGGCCAGATTGTTTTCAGCAGCGATGCGAGCTTCCACTGGAATTGACAATCTCGCGGGACCTGCTCATATCAAAAGCACTTGGCACGTTTCGTGCTTTATAGACGGCGTCGTCACTGACGCGACGTAACGCTCGAACGGCTGCGAACCAATTCATTGCTGCGTGTCACGCCCCCTCGATATTGCTCCGTTGGAGCGTGAGGTCGGCGTCGGTGTCGGCGAGATTCTCCCATTCGGGGAGTGCTTGTTGGAGGAGCTGTCGGAGATTTACGCGTCAGTCCGAGTTATCGCGATGGCGTCCTGTTCGCAGCCGATTTCTTCCCGTGGAAGCATTCCGTTGCGTTTGGCATCGGGGCTTGCGCAAAGCGGAAAAGAAAAGAGGTTTCCAGTGTGATGCCTCGAAACCCATGGTCATTTGATTGCCGTAGGTTCTACAGGCTCGAATGTCGATCGATATCCACCCACAACCACCACCTATGCTTACCCTCATTCTTTGCATTTTTGTCCTTGGCTATTTAGCGATCGCGTTCGAGCACAAATTGAAGATCAACAAAGCCGCCACCGCGCTGTTCATCGGCGTTGCTTGCTGGTCGATCTATACGGTTGAGGTCAACGACTTGTTGCCTCGCGATGCGATTCCCGATTGGTTTCGCCAGGAAGCGATCGCCGAACAGGTGGAGAATGTGCGGCTGCACTATGCGATCGATGCCCAGCACCTGATCCAGACCGGCGAGATCGCCAGCATCCTCTTCTTTCTGATGGGAGCGATGACGATCGTCGAGCTTGTCGATTCGCACGAAGGGTTTGCGTTGATCACCGATCGCATCCGAACTCGCGACAAGCGGACGCTGCTGTGGACGGTTGGTCTGCTGACGTTTGTCCTCTCGGCGATCCTCGACAATCTGACGACCACGATCGTGATGGTCTCGCTGTTGCGGAAACTGATCGGCGACCGGGAGGACCGGTTGCGGTTCGTCGGCTTGGTTGTGATCGCCGCCAATGCGGGCGGTGCTTGGACGGTGATCGGCGACGTGACGACGACGATGTTGTGGATCAAGCACAAGCTGGGGACCGTCGAAGTGATGCGCGAACTGTTCGTCGGATCGCTGGTCTGTTTGATCGTTCCCCTGATCGGGTTGACGCGTTCGATGCCTGGCAAGTTTCAACCGCCGGAGGTCGACGAATCACACGTCGATAAAGACATTCGCCCCTGGCACCAGTGGCTGTTTCTAATCCTGGGCGTGATGGGGCTGATCGGCGTTCCGATCTTCAAAACGATCACGCATCTGCCTCCTTACATGGGCATGATGTTGAGTCTGTCGGTGTTGTGGGTTGTCTCGGAATTGGTCGGGCATACGTTGGATGAACAGACGCGATCGAGTACGGGGGTGCTGCCCGCGCTGCGAAGAGTCGACATGTCGAGCATCTTGTTCTTTCTCGGGATTTTGTTGGCCGTTGGTGCCTTGGGAGCCACCGGTACGCTGGCGTCGGCCGCAGCGTGGCTCGATTCGGTCCTCCCCAATCGCGACGTGGTGGCGGTTGTGATCGGGCTCGTCTCTTCGGTCGTCGACAACGTTCCGTTGGTCGCGGCGGGAATTGAGATGTACGACCTGCCGATGAATCATCCGTTTTGGATGTTGCTGGCCTATTGTGCGGGAACCGGCGGCAGCTGTTTGATCATCGGATCGGCTGCGGGGGTGGCGGCGATGGGAATCGAGCACGTCGATTTTATGTGGTACTTGAAACGGATCGCCCCTTGGGCGGTTGCCGGTTACTTGGCCGGCGCGGCAGTGGTTATCGCGATGCAAACGTTTATCAGCTAACCTATGGGCGATTGTGTTTCGGATAATCAACGTCTTTGGCGTTGCCGTTGTTGAACCATCGACCCAGCAGTTTTCAAGCGATGAACACCCAACCTCATGTCGTCATCGTCGGCGGCGGTTTCGGCGGCCTGCAAGCGGCCAAGCAGCTTCGTAAGTCAAACGTTCGTGTGACGCTTGTCGACCGCCATAATTACCACCTGTTTCAACCGCTGTTGTACCAAGTGGCGACGGGCGGTTTGTCGCCGGCGAACATCGCCACGCCGCTGCGTGCGATTCTGCGGAAGCAAGCGAATTGCCAGGTGCTGCTGGCGGAGGTGACTGATTTTGATGTCGCCAACAACCGCTTGGTCTTGGCCGATGGTGAACTCACGTACGACACGCTGGTGTTGGCCGCCGGAGCGACGCACAGCTACTTCGGGAACGACCAATGGGCCGAATTCGCGCCGGGACTGAAGACGCTTGGCGATGCGACTGAAATTCGCCGCCGCATCTACCTGGCGTTTGAAGCTGCCGAGCGGGAGCCCGATCCGGAGGCTCGAAAAGCGTTGATGACGTTCGTTGTTGTCGGTGGCGGCCCGACGGGAGTCGAATTGGCGGGGACGCTTTCGGAAATCGCCGAACACACGCTCGCCCGCGACTTTCGCAACATCCGTCCTCAAGACGCGCGGATCATGATCATCGAAGGGGCACCGCATGTGTTGAATCATTACGACGAGGCGTTGAGCCAGCGAGCGGCTGATAAAATCCGCCAGTTCCATATCGAAGTCCATACGCATACGCGAGTCAACGAGATCACTGCCGATCATGTCCGCATGAGCTCCGAGGGCTGTGAAACCATCGTGCCGACGCGGACGGTGTTGTGGGGAGCGGGCGTGCAAGCGAACCCGCTGGGCAAGCGACTAGCCGCCGCTTGTGGCTTAGAGACCGATCGCGCGGGGCACATCCCCGTCGATGGGTTTCTGAACGTGACGGGGCACAAAAACATCTTTGCCGTCGGGGATATCGCCACGTGTTTGGATGAAGAAGGGAAGCCGCTGCCGGGGCTCGCCGCCGTGGCGATGCAGCAGGGCGGTTATGTCGCCGACGCGATCGCGGCACGAGTCGCTGTGACAGGCCAGTCGGAACCATTTAAGTACCACAACAAAGGGACGATGGCGACGATCGGTCGCGCTGCCGCGGTGGTACAGATCGGCAAGCGTCAGTTTTGCGGATTTTTTGCTTGGCTATTGTGGCTGTTCGTCCACTTGTTGTTGATCGTGCAATTTCAAAACCGGGTGCTGATCCTGTTTCAGTGGGCTTGGAATTACGCCACGTTCAATCGAAGTGCGCGACTGATCACCGGCGACGAGCACGTGGTGATCGTGCGACAACCAAAACTGATCGAAGCGACGCAAGAGGATTCACTGGCGGCCGCTTCGGACAATCTGCCTGCCGATTCAGCGAAAGGATAGATCGCACACCAGATCGGTCGCAAATGCTGGCAATTTGTTGTCGCGACGTTGTTTACGCCGTTTAGATACTTCTTGTTTTAACGAGAAGTAATGTAGACCAATCGCCTGATAACCGATACAAATTAACGTGTGTCGGCGACCCGACTTCAGTGCCGAATCGACTTCAGATGAAGCTAGCCATGATTCAGAACATCCTCACCCTATCGACCACGGTCGCCATTGTGCTTCACGCACTGTTGGGGTGTTGTGTGCATCACGAACATGCTTGCGCGTCGCAGGAGGTTTCGGCGGTTTCTCAGTCGATGGATCATTGCCATGGGCATCACCACGATGCTGGCAATCGATGCAACGATGGCCAAAGCGATCAACAGAGCCAAGACGCTCCTCATCCTCCTTGCGATGAAATCGATTGCAGTCTGATCTCGGTCGTTCGCAATCTCGATGTCAGCCTGTTGTTCTCGGTAACCACTTGGGTTCCCGCGCTCGATTACACCGCTGCCCATTCGGCTCAAGCGTCGTTGATCAACCGCTACGATAACAACGATCCGCCGGATCTCTTCTTCGGCAATCTGCCACTGCGTACGCTGACGCAGGTCTGGCGACTATAACGCGGACCTCGTCGATCGTGAACCGATCGATGGGATTTCCTTCCGCTCGCTTTTGTTGTGTGCCGCTGTCGATCATGCCAATGACCTTCCACTAAGGTTGATGTGTGGTATCGCTTGCGCGTGCAAAAACGGTCGGATCGCAATCTCACTTCTCGTTCATCAATCGCCACGCTTGCGTGTTGTCTCTCTACCAATCCTTGGACTGTTACTTCGACGAACCGCGGCGCATGTCGCGGCCAACGCGACGAGTCGGTCTCGGGATAAGTAAATGCTCTTCGGCTGGATGTTTCGTTGGAATCATTGCGATGAAGTTCCGTATTCCCCAATCAAAAAAACTCGCCCAGTGGGCCTGGCTCGGCGGCCTGTTGCTAGTGGTCCTGGTCGCAGGTTTCACCTGGCAGCGATGGTTCCCCGCGACGCAGTCGTGGGTCGGTCGAACCGTGGCGGTCTTCCGGTCGGGCGGTCCCGAATCGGAGCATGGAGGCGAATCTGCCGTCGCCGATCCGCACGCCGGGCACGATCACTCGGGGCATGCGCACGCCGGTCACGACGAAGCCTCCTCCTTGGAGCTCTCGGCGCAAGCGATCCGCAACATCGGACTATCGGATGAAACGATCCAACCCATCCGATTGGAGACGTATCGCAAATCGATCACCGTTCCGGCCGTGGTCGTCGAGCGACCGGGGCGATCGCGCGTCCAAGTCGCCACGCCGATGACCGGCGTGATCACTCATGTCCACGCGGTTCAAGGCGAAGCGATCGAGCCGGGAGCTCTACTGTTTCAGGTCCGCTTGACCCATGAAGACCTTGTGCAAGCTCAGACCGAATTCGTCCAGACGCTTGGCGAATGGGATGTCGAGAAGCGTGAGATCGCTCGGCTGCAAGACGTCACCCGCAGCGGCGCCGTGGCGGGCAAGGTGTTGCTGGAACGGGAGTATGCGAAAGACAAATTGGAAGCCGCGCTCAGCGCCCAACGGGAATCGCTGCGACTGCACGGACTGTCGGATAAACAAGTCGAACAGATCGCTAGCGAACGTCGTTTGTTGCGAGAGCTGCAGATCTACGCTCCCTCGGTCGACAACCATCCCGAAGAGGAATTGCGGCTGTCGATGAATCCAATCCAAGCTGCCGCGTACACGCACAATCGCCAAGCCGCGCAACCGGCCGACGGGTTGCCCGCGGTGGCTGGACCTTTGATCCTGCAAGAACTGGCGGTCCACAAGGGCCAGTCGGTCAGTGCTGGCGAGACGCTGTGCATCCTGGCCGAATACGACGAACTGTTTATCGAAGGTCTGGCCTTCGAACAGGACATCGATCAACTGCGTCGCGCGTCGCAGAACGATTGGACTGTCGACGCCGTCTTCGACCAACCCAATGACAAAAAGCAGATCGTGGCGGGACTGCGGATCGTCTATTTAGACAATCGCGTCGATCCCGATTCGCGAACGTTGAACTTCTACGTCCGGTTGACCAATCAGGTGACGAAGGATCAACGCGCCGACGGCAACCGCTATATCGAGTGGCGATATCTTCCTGGTCAGCGTCTGCAGTTGCGGGTGCCGGTCGAAGAATGGCCACAACAGATCGTCTTGCCGGTCGAAGCGGTCGCTCGCGAAGGAGCGGAGTTTTTCGTCTTCCAGCAGAACGGAAACCACTTCGATCGGATCCCCGTCCACGTCAAATACCGCGATCAATATTCAGCGGTGATCGACAACGATGGCTCACTGTTCCCCGGCGACGTGGTCGCGATGCGTGGTGCACATCAGATGCAAATGGCCCTGAAGAACAAAGCTGGCGGCGGAGTTGATCCGCACGCAGGCCACAACCACTAAAGGGCATCGCACATGTTAAACGCAATCATCCGATTCGCGCTCCACCAGCGGTTGCTGGTGATCGCCGCTGCATTGTTTCTTGTCGGTTATGGAACCTGGCAAGCGATGCATTCACAGATCGATGTGTTTCCGGATCTGAACCGACCGCGAGTCGTGATCATGACCGAAGCACCGGGGCTTGCCCCCGAAGAGGTCGAGACGCTGATCACGTTTCCGATCGAAACGACGATGAACGGTGCCAACGGCGTGCAAGCGGTTCGCAGCGCGTCGGGCGTCGGGATCTCGGTGATCTATGTCGAATTCGACTGGGGTACCGATATCTACAACGACCGCCAGATCGTCAACGAACGGCTGCAATTGGTTCAAGAGCGGATGCCCGAAGGCGTCAAACCAACGCTGGCACCGATCTCATCGATCATGGGGCAGATCCTGATGCTGGGGATGTGGAGCGAAGATGCCAGCACGCCGCCGTTGGAGCTGCGCACGCTGGGCGACTGGGTCGTGCGGCAGCGGTTGCTGACGATCCCCGGCGTCTCGCAAGTCTTCACGATGGGGGGCGGCCGCAAGCAGTTCCAAGTGTTGGTCGATCCCGATGCGATGCTGCGATTTGGCGTGGCGCTACACGAAGTGAAACAAGCGGTCCAGAACAGCAACGAAAACGCGACCGGCGGCTACTTGGATGAACAGGGGCCCAACGAATTGCTGGTCCGTGCGTTGGGACGCGTTCAATCGATCGAGGATCTGCAAAAAGTTGTCGTCACGATGCGGGAAGGCCGACCGATCGCGTTGGGCCAGATTGCCACTGTCGTCGCTGGGCCGCAGGTTCGCCGCGGCGACAGCGCAGCCTATCTGCGCGATGGCGAGGGAGAGTTTTCCGGCGGCCCTGCAGTCATCCTGACGATCAACAAGCAGCCCGGAGCCGACACGCGCCGCGTGACCGATGACGTCCTGGCGGCGATCGACGATCTACGTCCTTCGTTGCCCGAGGGGCTGCGAATCGAACCGTTGTACACGCAGAAGTCGTTTATCGATCGGGCGATCGCCAACGTTGTCGAAGCGCTTCGCGACGGCGGATTCCTGGTCGTGATCATCCTGTTTTTGTTCTTGATGAACGTTCGCACGACCTTCATCACGCTGACCGCAATCCCGTTGTCGTTGGTGATGACAGCGATCGTCTTTTCGTTCTTCGGGATCTCGATCAACACGATGACCCTCGGCGGGCTGGCGGTGGCGATCGGCGAATTAGTCGACGACGCGATCGTCGACGTTGAAAACATTTTCCGGCGGCTGAAAGAAAACCGAGCCCTTGCGAATCCGAAGCCGCCGCTGTTGGTCGTGTTCCGCGCCAGCGTCGAGATCCGCAACTCGATCGTCTTCGGCACGATGATCGTGATCCTGGTCTTCATTCCGTTGTTTGCACTCTCGGGCATGGAGGGGCGGCTGTTCGCGCCACTGGGGATCGCCTACATCGTCTCGATCTTGTCGTCGCTACTGGTCTCGTTAACCGTCACGCCGGTGCTCTCCTATTGGTTGCTGGGCAAGCAAAAGTTGACCGAACAAGAGCGGGACGGCTTGCTGCTGCGAGGGATCAAATGGATCGGCGACCGCGTGATTCGGTTCAGCCTGCGACTGCCGCGATTGAACCTAACGGTCACCGCGGTGCTGGTCGCGTTGGCGGGGCTGTTTGCGTACAGCCTGGAACGCGATTTTCTGCCGCCCTTTAATGAGGGAGCGGTTCAGTTGAACGTCGTGCTTCCGCCGGGGACTTCGTTGGAGACATCGAATCAGATCGCCCAACGCGTCGAACAGCGGCTGCAACAGATCGACGATGTCCAACAGTTCGTGCGCCGGACCGGTCGAGCCGAACTGGACGAGCATGCTGAAGGAGTGAACATGAGCGAGTTCATCCTGGAACTGGATCCCGAATCGCCTCGGCCGCGCGAGTCGCAACTGGAAGAGATCCGCGAAGCGATGGCCGATATCCCCGGCATCGTGACCGCCGTCGAACAACCGATCGCCCACCTGATCTCCCACATGCTCTCGGGCGTCAAAGCTCAGATCGGGATCAAAATCTATGGCGACGATCTCGATACGCTGCGTCGCAAGGCGGAGGAGATGCAGTCGGCGATCGGGACGGTTGCGGGAGTCAAAGACCTGATGGTCGAACCTCAGGTGACGATCCCACAATTGCGGATCGAACTGGACCGCGACAAACTGCTGGTCCATGGTCTGACGCCCGCGGAGGTGAACGAATTTATCGAGACCGCGATGAATGGACAGGTCGTTTCCGAAGTCCTGATCGGCCAGCGGACCTTCGATCTGCTGATCCGATTGGACGAAGACTACCGCGAAAATCTGCAGTCATTGCGACGCTTGACGATCAACTTGAAGGATGGCGGCATGCTGCCGTTGGAAGCTGTCGCGAAGATCTACGAATCGGGGGGGCCCAACACGATTAACCGCGAGAACGTTCGTCGACGGATCGTACTGCAATGCAACGTCGCCGATCGCGGCGTGGTCGATGTGGTGCAAGACATTCAGCAACGGGTCGCGCCGGTCGTCGCTTCGCTGCCGCCGGGCTATTTCGTCCAGTACAGCGGCCAGTTTGAAAGCCAGCAATCGGCATCGCGCGTGATCGGAGCCCTGTTTGCCGTCTCATTGGTCGGCGTCTTCTTGGTCCTGTTCACGATGTTCCGCAGCGTCAACCTTTCGCTGCAAGTGATGGCCGCCCTGCCGATGGCTTTCATCGGGTCGGTGCTTGCGTTGGTGGTGACCGGTCAAACGCTGACCGTCGCCGCGATGGTCGGCTTCATTTCGCTAGCCGGAATCGCGTCGCGAAACGGAATCCTGCTGCTCAACCACTACCTGCACCTGGTCCGCCACGAAGGCGAAGACTGGACGCAAGAGATGATCGTCCGCGCCGGCTTGGAACGTTTGGCTCCCGTCTTGATGACCGCGCTGACCTCGGGGATCGGACTGGTTCCGCTGGTCATGGCGGCTGGCGAACCGGGCAAAGAGATCCTCTACCCGGTGGCGACAGTCATCCTGGGCGGATTGATCAGTTCGACCATGCTCGACTTTTTTGTTCACCCCGCTCTGTTCTGGCTGTTCGGAATCGATGAAGCCCGCCGCGTCGTCGAGGAATCGGGCAACGAATTGGAGCTGACGGAAGAGTCGGATGATTTGAACCACGAATCAACAACGAACCATCCACCGCTCACGACACCGGTGGCCACCTAACCCAACACTTGTTTATTTCCGCTACGAATTTTCACCCCTTGCCGATGCGGTCGCTCAATACGAGCAACGCGTTGGTTGAACCAATCGCTAGCAACCTATTGGCTAGCAAATCCTGTTGCGTTTTGCTCTCACCCCCAACTGAAAAATAGCGTATTCACTGGAGCACACTATGAAGAAACTGACGACCACGTTCGCCATCGGCTTCGCATGTCTTGCCATCAGCCTGACCGGCTGCAAACCCGCACCAACCGCCGATTCCGAGGCGGCCGACGCACATCAAGGAGAGGCAGCTCATGCTCATCCCACCGAGGGCCCGCATCACGGTTCATTGATCGAACTGGGGAACGAGGAATATCACGCCGAACTGGTTCACGACGACGCTGCAGGGACGGTCACGATCTACGTGCTCGATTCGGCAGCCACGGCGCAGGTGCCGATCGCGGCGACGGAGATCACGATCAACGCGACGCACGATGGAACGCCTGAACAGTTTCCGCTAGCAGCATCCCCCGATGAGAACGATCCAGAAGGCCAATCCTCGCGGTTCGTTTCGACCGATAAAGAATTAGCGGCACACTTGGATGAAGAGGGAGCCGAGCCGCGATTGGTGTTGAGCATCAATGGCAAATCGTATCGCGGGACGATCCATCACGACCACGATGGAGAGGGCCACCACGATCACGGTCACTAGAAGTTAGAGAGCCTTAGCCACTTGGGAATCGCTAGCGTCGATTCTCAGCACACTATTTTGACCAGAATCCGATTGCCGAGCGGATTCTGGTCGGATCGACACCTCGGCAGCTAATGAAGGATGCTAACCATGACACGGAATGTCACCAAGTTCGCACTGACGTTGACTCTGATCGCCACTTGCCTTGTCCAGAGTTCAACCGCTCGTGGTGCCAGCCCTGTCGAGCAGATGCTTGACACCGTCGCCAATAATCAACAGTTCGCCTACATCCTGTTCTATCGCAACAACGATGCCGCCACGCAAAGCATGCACGGCGTGTTGCAATCGACCTTTGCCGAGCGACGCGATGCGGCGATCCTGCCCGTGCAGATCACCGATGTCGCCGAACGCGATCTCGTGAAACGATTTGATGCCACGCGTTTGCCGATGCCCGCCGTCGCCGTGTTGGCGCCCAACGGCGCGGTCTGCAGCGTCTTCCCGCAGCGCGTCACCGGGCACCAATTAACCTCGGCGATCGTCTCCCCTGGACAAGCCAAGTGCCTCAAGGCGTTGCAGGATAAGAAGATCGTCCTGCTGTGTGCTCAGCCCACGGCCGGCGCCGCGATCCCGATGGGAGTTCGCCAGTTTATGGCCGATTCGCTCTATCAAGATCGCTCGACCGTTGTCACCGTGGAAGCCAACGATCCGGGCGAAGCAAAGTTTCTGAATCAATTAAAGGTTCGCACCGATCAACCGACCTCGGTAGTCGCCTTCATGGCACCTCCGGGCGTGATGATTGGGATCTTCAATGGCAGCGTCACGCACAGCACGCTAGCTGAAAAGCTAGCGGCGGCTGGCAAATGCTGTGACGACGAAAATTGCAAGCATCACAAATCGGCTGGCGCTTCCCAACCCGCTCGCCGCTAGTGGTTTGTCAAACTTTGATTTGAGGACTGATGGTAGTGGACGAGGTCACGAGTCCCATAATCTCTGTCGCGAAAGGACTCGTGACCTCGTCCACTACCCTGAATTCTAGTGTTGACGCAGCACTAGCATCTGCGTCGCTCGAAACGCCGCGGCCTCCTCGCTCGATGATCCGCCAAACCGTTTGCGTTTGGCGGGCAGGATGCGGCTCCGCGGCGTTAGAAAACACTCCCACGAAATACGTAAAACGTAAAGCACTCTCAAGGAACGGAATCCATGCAACTGAAGTCCATGATTTGGAAAGAACTGTGGCAGCGGCCGACACCGATGTTGACCAGCCTGCTAGCGGTAACGCTTGGCGTGACGGCGCTGGTCGCGATCCAGAACATCACCGTTTTCTCGGAGCGGAAGATTGCTGGCGACATGGAATCGCTGGGAGCCAACGTGCTGGTGCTGCCACCGAACGTCAGCTTGCAAGATTATTATTCGGCCGACATGCATGGTCACACGATGCCTGAAGAGTATGTCACGCGGTTGGCTTTGGCCCGGATGGCGGGCGTCGAAAATTTGGCGCCCAAGTTGTGCGTGGCTGCGGATGTCGATTCGATTCCCGTGACGCTGACCGGGATTTTGCCACGCAGCGAATTCCAAGCGAAATCGGCTTGGCAGGGGCTGGGAATGTTGACCAATGCCGTCGGCACCGACGCCGGTTGCTGTGCTCCCAAAGCTTCCGTTCCATCGAGCGGCGACAACGATCCCGATTCCTTGGCGACCAATCGCACGATCGAGGAACTGGGCGATCGCGACGTGATCTTGGGACGCGACATCGCCACGCAATTGGGAGCCAGCGTTGGCGACAAGCTGCCGTTGTTGGGCGAAGAATTTAAGGTGCTGACGATTCTGCCAGCCACCGGAACGATCGACGACGGCCGCGTCTTCGCTCACCTGCACAGCGTGCAAGATCTTTCCGAAGCGGGCCCGGTTGTGAACGTGATCGAGATCATGGCTTGCTGTGAGGAAGCCGCCGGCGGATTGATCGGCAAGCTGTCGGCAGAACTGCCCGACACACGAGTGATCACAATCGCGCAAGTGGTCGAAACGCAGATCGCCGTCAACGGTCTGATGTCGCGATTGTCGTGGGTCTTCTTTTCGATCCTGTTGTTGGTCGGCGGAGCGAGCATCGCCAGCGTGATGTACGCCAACGTGACCGAACGCCGCAAAGAGATCGGCACGCTGATGGCGCTGGGTGCATCGCGCGGCTTCGTCACAAAGATGTTCTTGGGCAAAGCGACGTTGTTGGGCTTGGCCGGCGGTGTCGGCGGGTTCGCTGCCGGAACGATCCTGGCCGCGATCTTAGGTCCTCAATTGTTGGGCGTTCACGTCCAACCGATGCCCAGCCTGCTTGGCGTCGGGATGGCCACCGCCACGATCGTCGCCGTGTTGGCTAGCCTGCTGCCAGCTCGCCGCGCCGCGGGAGTCGATCCCTGCCTGGTGTTCAACGACGCCTGATTCGCGAGTCTCGCGAACCATCACCCCAATTCAACGCTCTCATTTTCAAGGAAGGACTGTCATGTATCGCTTGCAATCGGTCACTCATACGTACCAGCGTCGCGGTCAAATCGTGACCGCTCTGGACGACTCCAATCTCGAAATCGCCGACAACGACTTCATCGCGATCGTTGGTCCCAGCGGCAGCGGAAAGACGACGTTGCTGTCGGTGTTGGGAGGCATGTTGGCTCCCACGACCGGTCAGATCATGCTCGATGGCCAGTCGCTGTACGATCTGTCGATCGAGAGCCGAGCGGAGCTGCGACGCGAAAAGATCGGCTTCGTGTTCCAGTCGTTCAATCTGATCCATTGGCTCTCCGCATGTGAAAACGTGCAGATCCCACTGATGCTGTCGGGACTGAGCGCTCAACGGCAGCGAGCGCACGCGTTGGAGCTGTTGGATCGCGTCGGACTCGCCGACCGCAGCGATCACCGTCCGTCGGAGATGAGCCAAGGGCAACAACAACGCGTCGCACTGGCGCGGACGTTGGCCAACGATCCTCAGATCATCTTAGCCGACGAACCGACGGGAAACCTCGACGCCGAGACCCGCGTGCAAGTGATGGAATATCTGACCGAGTTCCACAACGACGGCCGCACGATCGTGATGGTCACTCACGATGCCCAGACCGCGTCGTTCGCCAACCGAACGATCCGTCTAGTCGCGGGCGTGACACAAGAAGTTGCCACAGCCAAAGCCGCCTAGCGCGTGTTGGCGGGCTGAACGGCCCAGCAAGGTTTTGTAACCCAGGCTCCAGGCCTGCGAATGGGATTTCGGCTCCCATCGCGGGCCGAAGGTCCAGCAATTTGCATGGCCCAGGCAGAAGGCCTGGGTGAAAAGAAGGCGCGCAAATACACCCAAAGGGCCAACGGCCCGGCGGTCGATGGCGGTGCGACCGAGTCCGCGATTGCCAAAGGGATCCCGCAGGGATCTCAGGTGGTAGCCGGAGGTCGACGCGCAGCGGCGCACCTCCGGAACACGATACCACGGCGCGCGACGCTCCCGAAGGGATCGCAGATCGACGTGCGCCCCCGTCGGGGCCGGCGTTCGAATTAACAAACGGTTGGCCGGAGCAGGGGTTGGGACGCCGGGTTTCTCCTGGATCCCGCGGGCCGAAGGTCCAACAATTTGCATAGCCCAGGCAGAAGGCCTGGGTAACGGCGGCCCGACACACAACTCGCCCCTCAAAGGGCCAATGGCCCGACGGTTATTACGCGTCGGCGGGACGGCGCACGATGTTCTTCACCTTCCGCAGCGTCCGCAACATCGTCAATTTTGCGTTGTCGCGACCGGGACGCTCACCGACGTTCGACGGCGTCAAACCGATCCGTCGCAAGTGGCGGTTGAAGCGATGAAGGGTTTGCCGATCCGAGGAGTCTTGGGTCTGGAAGGTGATGCTGAACGAGACCGAGACCTCGGGGCCATTTTCGACGTAATGCGGCGCAACGACGGGGAAGTGCAAACCCTCGCCGGGCGACAGATCGAACTGCTGGCCACGCTCGCGGAACCGTTCTTCGAACTGCATGTTCCGGTGAGCGCCGGAGAAGAAGTCTTCGACCTGCGTTTCGGGGAGGACTTCGCGATCGTTCTGCCCGAACATCCAGACCTTCTTCGTGCCGCGGATCTGCAGAAGAAAGTTATTCTCCGGATCGATATGGAATGGAGTCACCGAACCGGGAGACGAAATGAAGATGAAGCCCTGCTTGTGCGTCATCCCTTCGGATACCAACGCTGCCAGCGGTTTGACCTGGTCGAGGCATTGATCCAACAGGTCGCCATATTCGTTGTTCAGTTCAACGTTTTTTAGCACCAACCAAGATTGGCACTGCTGGATCCGTTGGATCGTCTCTTCCACCGACAGCCCGTTTTTCGGCGTCGATGTCGGGTCTTGTGATACCGGCAGGTTGCCAGCGTTGTATTCGACGCGGTCGGCTGGCAGGTCTTTCGACAATGCGATCAACGATTCCAATGCGAACAACGGATGATCGTTCAATTGATGCCCGATCTTAAACGGACGGCGATTGAAATCGTCGATGAACTTCTGCTGGTCCAGGTCGCACAGATGGTCTTGGCTGAGCGCGGTGGGGAGTGGTTGCAACATCGTTATTTTCCCTTCTTTGTAATGGAGTGATGGACCAGCTGGAGCATCGGTAGGCTGGCTGCGGCGATGTTCGACAGCTTGCCGCCCAATGCTACGACGAGACTTTGAAATCGGATCCGGTCGGGCCAGACGCGGTTGATCATCGAGTGGTCGGGATCGGCGCACGAATCGACGATCTCCAATCCGCGGTCGTGCATGATCGGGATGTTCTCCAGTTCGGCGATCAAGCCGGGAGAATATTCGTGTAGCGTTTCGTCGAAAGTGGTTTTGAAGTGCGCCCCGCGTCCGGATGTCGTTAGATCGCACATCATGCTGATCGGACGCTCGTCTTGCGAAACCTTCAGGATCTGCATCTTGCGTTTGCTCAGCATGCGCGTCGCCATCTCGCGGAAGAATCCAAGACCGCGTTCGCTGCTGGCAAACGCGGTCCCTTGGCGTCCCTTCCAACCGGCTGCTTCCAAGGCGATGTATTCTTCGATCCACGTCGCGTGGTCGTCTTCCTCCGCACACCGCGTTGTCAGTTCTCCCCGCTCGGCCAACTTGCGACTCAATCGCTGCGTTCCCTTCCGCGTACTCTTGGAGACTTGAGCATTCAGGTACGTTTCTGCATCGGGGGCCGGCAAGAAGCAGGCTCGCGTGAAGGCGTCGCGGTGGAAGACGGTCATCGATGCGGCATGAAAATGATCGGTGATCAGATTCGCAAATCGATCCTGACCGCTGACCGTGTCCATGCTCAGCAATTGCACGCCCTGCTCGGTCGCCAAATATTCGAGTGCAAACCGCCAGGCTTCGGCGTCGCAATCGCGGCGTAACAGCGGAGTGCAATCGAAGCACTGATCGTGTTTCCAGATTTCGCGACCCGATAATGGCAGGCCGTAGATTCGTTTCGCGACCAGTGGCATCAGGGCGCACAGGACCGGTTCGCCTTCGGGATGCATGCGCCGCGGCGCTTCGATCACCAGCACCGCCGCATCGCGATCGTTCAGATGCCGCAGCGCGGGGATCAGAAAATCGGGATCGAAGAATAGATTCGGCTGGATCGCGGTTTCCATCAATCGCTGCCAGCGATCGGCGATCGATTCGAGTTCTTCGAGGTCGCGAACGATTCGGCCGCGGAAGTCGAGTTGTGGCAGATCGACCTCCGCCACGCGGTAATGTTTTTGCCCGATTTTGGGCTTTGAAGCCGTCGGTTCCAGCAGTGACATGGACAGCTTTTGGATCATCGAGCGACTCCCAACCCACGCCATTGGAAGCTGCGTAGGTCGCCTTTTAGTCGTCGAGCTCCGAGTGCCAACTTGTGCCCAGCGGTTGTGAGCAGGCTCTTCGACACACACCTCACGGTTGCCAAGGGAATAGGCCGAGCGCCCCAGAACTTTTTGTACGGTTCGTCGCCGCGCAGGAAGTCGAACTCGGCAATCCCTTCATCGATCGTTCGGCGAATCGCGTAGGTGAACAGCAAATGCCCAGGCTCCAGTTCCATCGCATCACGCGATGCGCCAGACTGATACAATTGCGGACCACTTGCGCCGTGCAAATTCAAATGGACGGCGATCGGTTTGTCTTCGTAGCCTGCGGTGATGATTTCGGCTTTGCCCTGAGGGATCAAATCGGTTGCGGCGGCATGCAGGAAGCGGACGTACTCCGGATTGCAAAACGCCGACTGCAACCCCTTGGCATCGGTTCGTTCCAGGTGCAGGCGGACCAGCGTCGCAAATGCCGATTCGATAGGTAGGTCGTTGCGGGTCGAACGGATCTGAACCTGCCCGCTGTCGATGCGGCGTTCGGCTTTGCGAATCTTGCGGCGCAAATTGGAAGCCGAGTTCTTTACAAATTGGTCCCACGAATCGGGCAGATCCAATACCCAAGACGATTCGACGTCGCGGTCGTATCGCCAGAAGGGCGTTCCCAATCGGTCGACGATCTTGAGGTCGGGGTTTCGGGAGGGATCGGCGAGGACGCCGTCGAGTTCGACCATCCGGATGAACCGCGACTGACGGACGTCTTCGGCGATCGCCGAAATGAAATCTTGGCGGTGTTCGTCGGCGACGATCAATTGCGCGTAATCGCTGCATGTGATCCCGCTGCCGAGGAACTTCAAAGCGCGTTGGCCAAGGCGACGGTCGAAATAAAACGGCGCGATTCCGACGACGGAGCCTTGATCTTCGTAGCAATAGATCCGTAGCGCGTTGTAGCGGCTGAAGCTTTGCCACCATGCGAAGTTCCAGGCGAAGCTCTGCATCGGTGCGGGATCCAACGCGTCCCAGGCCCCACGCAGTTGCATGAAATCCGCTTCGCTTTTGACAATCCGTAGATTCATTCGTCGGCTTACCAGCGTCTTGAGTTGTGAGTGGAGGCTTCGTCGCGACGAGAAAGCGGCGCGTTCATTACCCGCTGTCAGCCCATCACCGGGCACGATCTACGGGCAATTTTCAGAAGCGTTTGAAGCCGCATGCGATCGCATCGATGGATCGGGCACGCCTAGTAAACGTAGATCACAAATCCGCCGTCAGCCGACCGCGGCGGTTTGAATTTGCCCAACCGTTCCGATCGGCCGATCGCTGCGATGAGACTGCACCGATCGCAGCGATCGCGCCGAACATAACGGCAGCGCCGGCCGATACTCAGCGTTTGACTTGGTCTTCCAACGCCTGTCGCGACGCTCTGGCTGCCGCTTCCCAGTCCCCTGCTTTCGCTTTTGCAACGATCGCCGCGACGATCCCGTGCGATGGATCGACTGCCGCCGTCGCCGCTCGGCTTTCGTCCAACAGCTGCTCGATTCGCTCCAGCCCCTCGTCGCTGCGTTGGTTGCAAACGCGATAGAGGGCGATCGTCAGGTCGTATCCGTTTTCGCTGAGCGGTGCCGGCGGCCGCATCCACCACCACAGCCCCGCGGCAACCATGGCAACCGCAACCATTCCCAAGCCGAGCCGCGGAAGCGATGTTTCCGATTTCGAAGTTCCCATCACAGCGACTCCCCAGCGATGACTTCGCCTTCGTTCATACTCGACAGTTCCGCCCACAGGAACAGATCGACGTATTCGCTGATAAAGCGAACGCTTCCATCTCCCATGCAAACCATCCCGCCGCCGGGATGCTGCGAATACATCTGACCGACGTGATAGGTGGGGAAGTTGACAGGGTGAATGATCGGGCTGCCGGTGATATCCAGTTCGCCGCCTGAGGGCCCGGCGTGGACCAATGTCAGCGTCGCCGCAGCGTCGGGACCGTTTTCGGGCGAAGAGAATTGTGGATGTGTGTAAGCACCGGGCACGACGCCCACCCACGTTTTGTCGCTCAGTGCCGAACTGTGCTCACCAAAAAAAATGGTGTTCGTGGTCCCATCGGTCACGTCGCGGAAACGCGTTTTGGAATTCCGAAAGAACGGCCCGTCGGCCACTCGCCCCGCATCACCATCGATCGCCACAATCGTCGTCGTCGACGTGTAGATGTTGGTAAAGATCTCTCCCGTCGCCGCCGATCCACACTCGCCCCAACAACTCTCTTGACCGTGGCTTGCGACGTAGTGGCTGCGTCCGACACGAACCGTCCCGCCGCCGATGGTCAATGGATTGCCCGACGCGCCCTGAACATCGAACGGACCGTCGCCGCCGGTAGCGCTGGGGCACAAGAACAACGGCAGCGTGGTTGCAATCGCTTGTCGATTTGCCGCCGACCAGATCGGTTGATCGATCCGCATGCTATCGATCAACGTGCTTGCTTCGACAAACGGCAGCAAACCCGTCGACCAACCCCAACCGGGACCGGCGTCCCAGGTCAGCGGATCGATCAGAACCGAAGCGGGTGCGGAACCGTTCCTTGTCGGATAAGAGACGTAGCCTGATGGGAACCGTCCGAAGGTGGAGTGGTAGTTGTGCGTTGCCAGTCCAATTTGCTTCAGTTGATTGCTGCACGACATCCGCCGCGCCGTCTCGCGAGCCGCCTGGACGGCTGGCAGCAACAGACCCACTAACAAACCAATAATCGCGATCACCACAAGCAGTTCGACTAGCGTAAACCCTCGTCGGCGAGACCATTTTTTGCAGGCGGTTTGAAAGTCTTTGCGAATGAGAAAACGTTCGACTCGCATGAAATGACCCTTCGGTTGTGGTTGATTGAATTTGCAGAGTTAGTGCAGGCTAAGTTTGCATGCAAATAAAAGAAGCAGGCTCTTCGTTGTGTCAGTCTCGAGTTAGTGCGGGCTAACTTAGGTGGTGCTAAACTAGTGCGGCGCGTGGGGCAAGATCAAGGGGGTTCAGTCGAAAATTCAAAATTGATAGAATCCAGGGTCCCCCGCGAGCCGGGAATTACTGACGACTGACGGCGGAACCGGCGCCGCATCCGCACCTTTAAGGGATCCTGGTTTGCCCTCCAAGACGCATCAACGCACTCGATCCGACCACGCTAGCGAGGTTGCGGAGGACTATGTCGAAGCGATTGCCGACGCGATCGCCCAGCGTGGGGTCTGTCGCGCCGTCGATTTGGTCAATCAATTTGCTGTCACACACGCTACGGTCAACAATACGATCGGGCGTTTGCAGCGGGACGGATTGGTCGAGACCGAGCCGTATCAACCGATCGAATTGACAGTCAAAGGGAGGCGATTGGCGACGCAATCGCGAAAACGGCACGAGATTGTCGAGGCGTTTCTGCGGCGATTGGGAGTCAGCGAGCAGACGGCCGCCGCGGACACCGAGGGGATCGAGCACCATGTCAGCAAAGAAACGCTGGCTGCGATGAAACGCGTCCTGACCAAAGGCTGGCCCGAATAATTCGGGCGCATCCGACAACTTGGATTCAGGTTGTTCGATTGTCGGTGTCCGAGACCTTCGTTTCGATGCGACTGTCGTTTGGTTGGTCGTTCGCGGGAGGTTGCCAGAGAGGGCGTCCCGATGTGGCTTGGCGTTGTCGTGCATCTTCAACGATTGCGTGAAGATCGCCGGCAAAGCTTTCAGAAATTTCTCGACGAGTCCGATGGATGTCGTCGACGGTTGTGTCAGTCGTTTTCGATTTCTGAATCATTTCCTAGCATCTCCTCCGGTGTGCATATCACGGGAGACGGGATCGAAAGATCATTGAACACAGCGTAAATGCGGGACAGGATTCGTGCATTCGCAATGTGCCGACAGTGTCACGTCAACAAGTATTGTATCCGATGATGTGCAACCGCAGCGATATGAAGCGCGTCGGGCCAGGGCAATTAAGTGCTTGTCCTCAAGTGAATTAGCTGGCACGCTATTGCGTGCCAGCTGGTAGCTCAAATTGAAACACGGCTCAGCCCTACCACTCTCCCGACTACCCAAAGGCTACTTCGAGACAGCGGTTCCGATTCCGGTGGTGCCGTAGCCGTTGCCGCAATAGAACATCCGCAGATGGTCTCCTTCGCGGATCACGGTTGGGTATTCGACCATCTGTTTTTCCCAGCCTGAACCGTTGGGAGTGAGTTGCAGGTTGTCGTCCGATTCTGCTCCGCGGCGCCAGTAGATGCCATCGTCCGATTCGGCGTACGCGATCGAATAAAAGCCCCATCGCGTGCCGATCGCCGAATACCACATGCGGAACATGCCGTCGTCATCCCGCATCACGACCGGACCGGCGACGGCGATGTTTTCGTAGTCGCGTTCGGGGTTGCGGAGCATCACGGCGCCACGCTTTTGCCAATGGATGCCGTCGTCGGAAATCGCCAGGCAGATCGTCTTCTGCTGGTTGAGCGCATGCGCTTTGCCGGTTGTTGGACAGCCGGTGTAGTAGAACCACCACTGCTTCGACCCGTCGGGTTGATCGACCGCGATCAACGATCCGCCAGCGATCCCGATCGCGTCGGGAGTGCCGTATTCTCCGCTGGGAGCTAGAACCGGCGGGCGATCGCTGCGCGTCCAGTTGATTCCATCGCTGCTGGTCGCCAGACCAAGTCCCGGGAAGGCGCTCAGCCCTACGCCACGCCCGGCGTTCCCGGTGTAATACAGATGCCATTGCGCGTCGCCAAATTTGACAGCATGTGGCAGCACGCACCACTTGGCGTCGAACGAACCGGGGGCGCCGGAGCCGAACAGCGGACCGGTCCGCTCCCAATCGGCGAGGTTGCCAATTGCCGACGTCGCCATTCCGAGCGTGTGCGTCCCCGCCTTGTCCCTGCCGGCGTAGAAGACGCGATAGTTGTCGCCGCTGCGGACGACCCATGGGTTCATGCAACGCGTGGCATCAAATCCTTCGCCCCGCGGCGGTATCACGGGATTGTTCTTATTGCGAACCCACTCCACCGGACGCTTCAATTTCGTGAACTCTTCGGTGTTGGACATCTGCATCGCAACGACTTCTTTGTTGCGACGGACGATCCCGTACAGCGAGCCGACGTCGCTGCGGTCCCATGCGATGCCCTGCCCCGCGAGCGGCGCGGTCAGCGTGTTGACATAGATCAATTCGCCGTCGGCCTCAGGAACCTCCAAGACGTACAGTTCGCCGCGATCGTGCCCGGTCACGTACAGCTCGCCGTTGGGACCAAAGCTGCCGCCGGAGTTGCTGTTGGGCAGAAAACGCTGAACGACCGGTTCCGGGAAACTCCAGTGGCCTGTCGGTTTCCAGTTGTCGTCGTATCGAACCAGCTGAGTCCGGCTGACCTCTTCGCCGTAAAACGCAAACACGATCCACCACGCGTCGTGTTGGCGATCGATCCAGTTGATCGCTCCTTCGCTTTCGGGAAACGCCTTGCTCTCCAAAGGTTTCAGCGTCGCGGCGTCAAAGATTTCAAGCGTGTTCTTCAGCGGCGAGGCGGGCCAGTTGGAGTGGGCACAATACAGACGCCCGTCGTAGACGAGACCGCTGTTCAGATGCTGGATCTTCGAATCGGCGGGTGCGGTCCAGTTGCCGATCGGTTTGTTGGTTTGTTTTTCATAGCGACCG
Organism: Rosistilla carotiformis; assembly: GCF_007753095.1. Taxonomy (NCBI): domain Bacteria; kingdom Pseudomonadati; phylum Planctomycetota; class Planctomycetia; order Pirellulales; family Pirellulaceae; genus Rosistilla; species Rosistilla carotiformis. The sequence continues at coordinate 7,039,071 of NZ_CP036348.1, read as the reverse complement.
ATCGATCGGCTGGAGATCGCGTAATAAGAAGTCGCGTCGACGGCGACGGCCTGATGGGCTTCGGCGGCGGCGAAGCGGTTCAGTTCGCGGATCGATGGTTCAGCGGCACCGCAGGCGGGAGCTACGAGAGCCAAAGCGACCGCGACGACAATGCGGTTTGAGAAGGAGAGTTGCATGCGATTCATTTGGGGCAGGATTTTCAAAGGTGGGCAGACGAGGGTAAGCTGGAACCATGTTACACCAACGGCCGATGTCGGTTCTTCGGCCGCGGTTGGAAACTCGAAAAATAGAAGTGCCACCTCTGTGGCGGTGAATCTCAGGAGCCCAGCGAAGTGAAGATTTGGATCGATGCCGATGCGGCTCCCATGGATGTTAAGCAGATCGTGTTTCGCGCCGCCAAGCGATTGGATGTCGAAACGATTTTGGTCGCCAACCGGATGATGGAGGTTCCCGCCAGTTTGTCGATGGTGCGATCGATCCAGGTTCGCGAGGGAGCGGACCAGGCGGATCGTTACATCGCGGCGGAAGGCCAGCGGGGCGATCTGGCAATCACGGCCGATCTACCGTTGGCGGGTGACTTAGTCGAGAAAGGGTTGTTTGTGATCGATCCGCGGGGCGAAGAGTATTCGCCCGAGACGATCACCAGCCGGTTGTCGATGCGTAACTTTATGGACGACCTTCGCGGTGCGGGGATGGTCGTCGGCCGAACCGCTCCCTACGGCGAGACCGATAAAAAAGCGTTTGCCGCCACCTTCGACCGCCTGCTGACCCGGGCGATCCGCCTCGCGGAACGCGCGAAGAAGTAGCGGCACTCGTCAAGAGTTTCGGTTGTTGGGTAGGAGCGTCCCGAAGGGGCAGCCATTTGCATAGCCCAGGGCATCGCCCTGGGTGTCATCGGGTGTGTCGGAATCGCTAGTCCTGAAAGGGCGGTTCTTCTTCGCCTGCCCTTACAGGGCGTCATCCATTAAATGCTTTTCCGCCCCCCCAGGGCTTCGCCCTGGGCTATGCAAACGGTTGCCCCTTCGGGACGTATCGCGTCACTATCTCGCCCTGCCGGCGGCCCATTGCTTCAGTCCTTCTAGCCGTTGTTGGCCGCGGACGAAGTAGCTTTCGTCGAGCGATCGCAGGTGATCGGCGTAGGCCGTCTCGCGGTTGCTTTGGCAATCGACGTCGCTTGATGTGATCCGCTGGTCGACGAGGATCTCCAATAGGGCATCGGCGATCATTTGATGGCCGTGGACCGTCGGGTGGACATGGTCGACCATCCACTTTGCCCCGACCAATCCGTTGCGGCTGTGCGATTGCATCAGTCGATCGACGTCCAGCAGCGGCACCTGTCGTTGCGCGGCGATCGCACGGATCTGACTCTGCATCGAACTGCGGATCCGCAGCGGGCAACTGTCGTTGTCGGCGGCAAGTGTCAGTTGCTGCCGCGCCGTCTCGATTTCCCCGGCCTGCAACATCAGTCGCCCCAGCCGATATGCGACGCTTGGGTTTTGGGGATCGATCGCTTGCGCCGTGCGAAGCGCCGCGATGCGATCGGCTGCCGCGGCCTGTTCCTCGGTCGCTGTCGCCATCGCCACGTCGAATGCTCGCTGATCGGAATCGTCCAGCGGCACCAGCGGTTCCGATTTGAATGGCGGGCAATCGACGAGGTTCCTCGCCGGACAGCAGACGATGACCGGCACATTCCGCTGCATGCAATAGGCGATCATCGCGTCGAGGTTGTCGGCAAACGCCTCTTCCACCGCCTCGCGCGGCGGCGCATCGGGATGATATTCCGCCAGGCCACCTTGGTTGTCCAAGAGTGCGTCGACGTTGTGAGTCAGCAATTCGCGAGTGCTCGGTTCCAACGCGGCGTCGGCGAAGATCTGGCTGCGCAGCCATTGGAACGTCCTCATCCGCTCCACCGCACTCAGCGACGGGACTAGCCAGTCGGGCAAGCGTTGCAGCTGGCCGAACGACTGACGCTCCAGAAATTCATTGTGTCCGATGTATAAGATGATCGCATCGGGTTGGTATTGGAGCACTTCGTCGAGGATCGCCGCCACGCGATAGCTGGCATACGAAACGCCGCCGCAATTGACAACTTCCCATCGATGTCGGGGATCACACGTTTGTAGCGCCAGCCCCAGCCAAGTCGAAAAAGCTGTCTCGATTTGATAGGGACGACCCTGGACGGTCGAACCTCCCAGGACAAAAACGCGTCTCAGGTCGGCTGGCTTTTCAGCGACAAAAGAATCCGGGCGGAACAGGCTCAACCGATCCGGAGCGATCTCATAGCGTCCGGTCGCCCGATTGAGAAGGAACAGGCGACGCGTGCCGTTGGCTTCGCCGATCGCTTCGATCCTCGATTCGGCTCGCGGCAAATCGAGCACCCAGAGGGTCGATTCGATCATCAGCAATGGCAGCAAGCCAATCGCGAGGGCGATCAATCGAAAGGCGATCCCGCGGGCTCGGCACACTCGCCAAAAGCCAGCTCGGGCGATATGCTTGGAAGCCTTATTGATTGGATACAAGTCCCAACGAATCCTGGAAAATCATGTCCACAACAGCCCAATCCGAACCTGTTTTGATTGCCGGTCAATGGCGGCCTGCTTCGCTCGACACCGCGAATACTAACGTATTTCAAGCGACCGATCCAAGCAACATGGAATTGCTGAGCCCTGTTTTTCCGGTCAGTTCGTGGCAGGATTGCGACGAAGCGTTGAACGCCGCCGCTGCCGCTTATGCTGAACTGCGTCAGCTGCCACGCGAGCGAATCGCTGCGTTTTTGGAAGCCTTTGCCGACCGCATCGACGCTGCCAAAGATCGCTTGGTCGCCGCGGCGAACCGCGAAACCGGGCTGCCCGCCAGCCCGCGATTGGCCGACGTCGAACTGCCGCGGACGACGAACCAGTTGCGTTTGGCGGCCGCCGCCTGCCGCAGTGGCGATTGGGCCGCCGCGACGATCGATTCCAAAGCGGGCATCCGATCGTGTTACCAGTCCTTGGGGCCGATTTGCGTCTTTGGACCCAATAACTTTCCGTTCGCCTTCGGCAGCCTCAGCGGAGGCGATTTCGCCGCCGCGATCGCAGCGGGCAACCCCGTGATCGGCAAAGCGAACAGCTCGCATCCCGAAACGACCAAGATCTTCGCTGAAGAAGCGTTTGCCGCGCTGCAAGCGACCGACCTGCCGACCGCAACGGTTCAATTGATCTATCGTTTGAACCACGCCGATGGCGAGCGATTGGTCGCCGATCCTCGCGTTGGCGCGACCGGATACACCGGTTCGCGTGGCGCCGGTCTGGCACTCAAAGCGGCTGCCGATCGCGCTGGCAAACCGATCTATCTGGAATTGTCGAGCGTCAATCCCGTCGCGATCCTTCCCGGTGCGATGGTCGAACGCGGCGATGCGATCATCAAAGACTTTGTCGGCAGCGCCTTGATGGGAACCGGCCAGTTCTGCACTAGCCCCGGGATCATCCTGATGACCAAGGGTGAGGACGCGGACAAATTTGTCGAAGCGGTTTCGGCTGCCTATCAAGCGGCTACGCCCGGCACGTTGCTATCGCCCGCGGTCACGAAGTCGTTGGGAGCGGGAATCCAAACATTGCGCGACGCAGGGGCGGAATTGGTCTGCGGCGGAGGCGATCCGGTCGAAGGTCGCTGTGCCCGATCCAACACGCTGCTGAAAACAACGGGCGGGAAATTCCTTAGCGATCCTGAAACGTTCCAGACCGAAGCGTTTGGCAACGCGTCGATGGTTGTGGTTGCCGACGACATCGATCAATTGACCCAAGTGATCGATTCGTTGGAAGGCAATCTGACCGGATGCATCTATTCGGCGAACGACGGATCCGACGACGCGGTTTATCCGCAAGTCGCCTTCGCGTTGGAACCGAAGGTCGGCCGGATCTTGAATGACAAGATGCCGACCGGCGTCGCTGTCAGTCCCGCGATGAATCACGGCGGTCCCTATCCATCGACCGGCCACCCCGGCTTCACCGCCGTCGGCATTCCGGCCGCGTTGCCACGATTTGCCAAACTGACCTGCTTCGATGCCGTTCGGCCAGCACGCCTGCCCGAATTGCTGCAGGACAAAAATCCGACCGGGTCGACTTGGCGGTTCATCGACGGCCAGTGGTCGCAAGCCGACGTTTGATTCGGCTGGCTTGATTTTCGTGAACCAAATCGCAGGCCCGGCTGTCGGGCCTGTGTTCGTATTGTTTCCATTCTCTACATCACGCTGCTGCTTTCAGACCTATGACCGACATCCTCTCGGAACTCCGCTGGCGGAACCTGATCCATCAAGTCACCGATGAAGCGGGACTTGCGAAACTCTTGTCCGAAGGTTCTCAAAGCGTCTACGCGGGCTTCGACCCGACGGCCGACAGTCTGCACGTTGGCAGCCTGTTGCCCCTGATGATGCTGCGTCGTTTTCAACGCGCCGGGCATCGTCCGGTCGCGTTGGTTGGCGGTGCGACGGGAATGATTGGCGATCCGAGCGGGAAAAGCGAAGAGCGGAACCTGTTGTCGGCCGACCAGTTGGAAAAAAACGTCGCGGGGATCGCGTCGCAGGTGCAGAGTTTCCTCGACTCCGACGGCGACAATGCCGCTCAGTTGGTGAACAACTTCGACTGGATGAAAAACTTTAGCTACCTGAACTTCCTGCGTGATGTCGGCAAGAACTTTCCCGTCGGTGTGATGATGGGGAAGGAATCGGTTAAGTCGCGACTGACTAGCGAGGCGGGGCTCAGCTACACCGAGTTCAGTTACATGCTGTTGCAGGCCTACGACTTTGTCGAACTGAACAAGAAGCTCGGTTGCCGAGTGCAGTTGGGTGGCAGCGATCAATGGGGCAACATCACCGCCGGAATCGATCTCGGTCGCCGGATGGGGACGCCGCAGTTGTACGGCATGACCTCGCCGTTGCTGCTGACCAGCGATGGCCGCAAGATGGGCAAGACCGAACGGGGAACGATCTGGTTGAGTGCCGAACGGACGAGCCCTTACGAGTTCTTCCAATACTGGCGAAACGTCGACGATAAAGACGTGATGACCTGCTTGCACTACCTGACCGAGATCGACCGCGAGGAATGCGAGTCGCTGGCCCAAGAGCTGGAAAACAATGCGGGGGCCGCGGTCGCGCAGAAGCGGTTGGCCGAATGGTTGACTCAGTTGGTGCATGGCGATGCGGGATTGAAGAGCGCGCTGAACGCTTCGCAGATCCTGTTTGGTGGTGAGATCAGCGATCTGTCGGACAAAGAGCTGACGCAGATCTTCGCCGATGTTCCGAGCAAGGAGCTGCCGAAATCGTCGCTCGAAGGCGAGGGGCTTTGGGTCGTCGAAGCGTTCAAGACATCGGGGCTGGTTTCCAGTAACGGCGAAGCCCGTCGGGCGGTCCAAGAGGGAAGCGCCTACATCAATAACCAGCGGCAGCAGGATATCGACTACAAGTTGACGCGAGCCGATCTGGCCAGCGAATCGGTGATGGTGCTGCGGCGCGGCAAGAAGAAATACGCACTGCTGCGATTCGTCTAACATTCCCCCGTTTTCCACCGCTTCCACTTTAGGAATTTTTCATGATGTTCGTCTGTCAAACCGTCTCCGTTGCCAGCCTGCAGCGGATCGCTGGGTTCGGTTGCTTGTTGTTGCTTGCTTTGGTCGGATGCCAGAATGCGACCGAGCCCGCCGCGGCGCCGCCTGCGGATGGACCGAAGGTTGCGGTTCGCTTTGTCTTCGAATTTGGCGAGGGCGAACCTGTCGAAGTCGCTCTCGATGCGGTGCCGGCCGGTTCGACGGTCGCCGATGCGATGCGTCAGATCGCGGAGATGCACGACACGGTCCAGTTGGAGATCGTCGGCAAAGGAGATATGACGTTTGTTCAATCGATCAACGGCAAGACGACTTCCGGAAACGAAGGCTGGTTGTACACCGTGAACGAAGAATGGGCGCAGGAGGGCGTTGGAGCAATCGAGCTGGAAGATGGCGATTTGGTTCGCTGGACTTACGGCGAGTCAGAGTTCTAACTCATACGCTAGCGGTTAGTCGCTGGCGACTTGAGTTGGTGCTGGTGTCAGCGACTGAAGAGCGTCCGGCGGCTTAAGTGCCGCTTGGTTCTTCCAGGAACCCGAGCACGGGCATCACAAAAATCTTGCCGTCTCCCATCCGGCCGCTGCGGGCGACGGAGACCAGTTTGGCCAGGATCTCTTCGACGCGAGCATCTTCCACCCAAGCGGTGATCTCGACTTTGGGAAGAAACGCCTCGGAATATTCGCTGTCGCCGTATTGGTCTAGATAGCTTTTCTGGCGTCCAAAACCTTTGACCTCGGTGACCGTGATCGCTTCGATCGGCGCACGTTCCAGGCTCCCCAGGACTTTTTGGGCGAGATACGGCTTCACGACGGCGATGACTTGTTTCACGAAACGGAATCCGTTGGCGACGATTGGAGTTGGGACTCGATCGTCCACTATAACCGGCCTCGCTAGGGAACAACAAGCTAGGCCGTGGGTTGCTTACGCCCTGAGGCGGTTCGCGTTAAAATCCCATCTTAACTGAGTGTTTCCTCCTTCACGCACGCAAAATCGTATGTCACTAATCACGCCGCGAACGCTTCGAGGCTTCCGCGATTATCTGCCCGAAGTCATGATGCCGCGGGAACGCTGCATGGAGATCGCTCGCGAAGTTTTCCGCAGTTTTGGCTTCGCCCCGATCGATACGCCGGCGCTCGAATACCTGGAGGTTTTGACCGGCAAGGGGAGTGACGAGACCGATCGCCAGCTGTACCAGTTTACCGATCAAGGGAACCGCCAGGTTGGCATGCGGTTCGATCTGACCGTCCCCTTCGCCCGCTTTGCCGCGCAACACATCAACGAATTGGGAACGCCGTTTAAGCGGTATCACATCGCGCCGGTTTGGCGAGGCGAGAAATCGCAAGCGGGCCGCTATCGCGAATTCATTCAGTGCGATTTCGACACCATCGGCACGCAGAGTGTCGCTGCAGACATCGAGACGCCGCTGGTGATCCATTCGCTGATGCTGGCGCTTGGGTTTGAAGCGTTCAAGATTCACATCAACGATCGCCGCGTGCTGACCGGTTTGTTGGAGCACTTGGGAATCGCCGAGCATTCGGTCTTGGTGCTTCGCGCGTTGGACAAGCTGGCCAAAATTGGAGCCGACAAAGTCGCTCAGGAGATGCAGGATACGGCGGGCGTTTCCGAGTCGCAGGCCCGCGCCGTTCTCGCCTTGGCCGAGATCGATGTCGACGCCGACGATCTGTATGCTCAATTGAGCAAGATCACCGGCGAAAACGCCACCGCGGCGTTGGGCATTGAGCGGCTGCAGCAGATGCGTGAAGGGCTCGCCGCCGCCGGCGTTCCCGCGTCGCGAGTGAAGTTGGACCTGACGATCGCGCGCGGACTCGACTACTACACCGGCGTGATCTTCGAGACTTTCCTCGACGCGTTGCCATCGATCGGTAGCGTCTGCAGCGGCGGTCGCTACGACAACTTGGCCGAACTGTTCACCAAGCAGCACCTGCCGGGCGTTGGGGCTTCGCTGGGCCTGGATCGCTTGTTGGCGGCGATGGAGCAGTTGGAGATGCTTCCGCAAGTCCGAACGCCGGCACCGGTTTTCATCCCTTATTTCGACAAGGGGCAACTGAACGCCTACCTGCAGTTGGCGGCAATTGTCCGCGCGGCGGGGATTGGCGTCGAGGTATTCCCCGAACCGAAGAAGCTGGGGCAACAACTGAAGTACGCCGACGGCCGCGGGTTCACGCTGGCGTTGATCGCTGGTAATCAGGAATTCGAAGCCGGAACGTGCCAGGTCAAAGACCTCCGTGATAAATCGACAACTGATGTGCAGTGGTCGGCCGACCAGCCCGAACCGTTGCTCGACGCGATTCGTAGCAAATTGAAATCCTAAGAGATCCCAATTCACGATATGACTGCTCCACAAATCGACGAACAAATCGCCCAATATTCGCAAACCTGCACCAAGCTGATCGATGAGGTGGGCCGGGTGCTGGTGGGGCAAGAAGCGATGGTCTCGCGACTGTTGATCGGCATGTTGACCGGTGGTCACATCCTGCTCGAGGGTGTGCCGGGGCTAGCCAAAACGCTGACCGTCAGCAGCCTTGCCAAAGCGATCCATACAGGTTTTTCGCGGATCCAGTTCACTCCCGATATGCTGCCCGCCGACGTGATTGGGACCGAGGTCTTCAATCCCAAAGAGGCGACGTACAGCATCAAGCAGGGGCCGATCTTTTCGAACTTGATCCTGGCCGACGAGATCAACCGAGCCCCTGCCAAAGTGCAAGCCGCGTTGCTGGAAGCGATGCAGGAGCGGCAGGTCACGATCGGCACCGAGACGTTCCGGTTTGAGGATCCGTTTCTTGTCATGGCGACGCAGAACCCGATCGATCAAGAGGGAACGTACCCGTTGCCCGAAGCTCAAGTCGATCGCTTCATGTTGAAGGTGATGGTCGATTACCCGACTCGCGATGAAGAGCGCAAAGTGGTCGATCGGATGGCCGGTGGCAAACCGATGCCGGAGATCAGTGCGATCGCGACGCCCGAGGATATCATGGGAGCCCGCGGCGTCGTCGAGAAGATTTGGTGCGACGACAAGGTCCGCGACTATGTGGTCGATGTCGTCCGGGCGACGCGGAATCCGGCGGAATTGGGCGTCCGCGGACTCGAAGGGATGATCGAAACGGGAGCCAGCCCGCGCGGTTCGCTCAATCTAATGAAGGCCAGTAAGGCGCATGCGTTCCTGCAAGGCCGCAACTACATCACACCGCACGATGTCAAATCGTTAGCTCCCGACGTGCTGCGGCATCGCGTGATGTTGAGCTACGAAGCGGAAGCCGAAGGCAAAACGGTCGACGACTGCATCCGGCAGATCTTGGACAACGTCCCCGTTCCATAACCGGCGCTGCCGGCGTTTGGCGTTTTTTTGCGATCAGTCGTCGGAGACGAGGACTTGGACTTCGCCGTCGACGACGCGGACTTCAAAGGCTTCGGTTTTCACTTTGGGGTTGTCGCACCAAGTGCCGTCTTTGATGCAGAACCGCCACGCGTGCCAGGGACAGGTGACTCCCTTTTCATCGTCGACGTGCCCCTCAGCCAACGATGCGCCCATGTGAGGGCAGAGGTCGTCGATCGCATAGAACTCCTCTCCCACGCGAAAGACGGCGACCATCCGTCCGTTGACCGGAATCGCTTGGCCTTTGCCATCTTCAAAATCTTCTACTTTTCCAACGGTCTCAAAGTCGCTCATCGATTCGTCTCTTGCAAGGGCATAGGGATATCTGACAAATTAGGGAGGGGCAAGGGGCATCGGCAAGGGGAGGCCAGCCAAAGATTGCCGGTTTCTGCGATTCAGACGTAATCTCATCCGAAAGACAGACAACGATGATCAATAGCCAACGGAAGCAATTTGTCGAAAGCCGAATCCTGCATAAGGTGTCGATGCCTTCACAATACCTTGGCGGCGAACGCAATGCGATCGTCAAGGACCACCGCACCGTCAAAGGGAAAATCTGTCTCGCCTTCCCCGACGCCTACACGATCGGGATGAGCCATCACGGCCTGCAGGTCCTCTATTCCCTGATGAACCGCCGCGACGACTGGGTGGCGGAACGCGCGTTCTGTCCGTGGCAAGACATGGAGGCACAGCTGCGCGAACACAACGTGCCGTTGTACAGCTTGGAAACGTTTACCGCGGTCTCCGATTTCGATGTCTTTGGGATCTCGCTGCAATACGAAGTCAGCAGCCCCAACGTCCTGACGATGCTCGATCTGGCGGGCATTCCGCTGCACGCCGCCGATCGCACGATGGCCGATCCGCTGGTCCTCGCCGGCGGCCCCTGCTGCCAAAACCCCGAACCAATGGCCGATTTCATCGACCTCTTTGTCACCGGCGATGGCGAACCGGCGCTGCCGCTGATCTGCGACATGTGGTTGGAGCTGCGAGAGCAAGCCCGCGCCGCAGGATTCGCTGAAGGAGCCGCCGGCGTGCAGCAACGCGCCGATGCGTTGCAGAAGATCGCCGCCGAGTTGCCGTTTGCTTACGTCCCTCGGTTCTACGAACCCGAATATCAAGACGGCCGCGTCGTCGCGCTCAATCGCACGCGGAACGATGTCCGCGAGACGATCGAACCGAGCGTGATCCGCGATCTCGAAGGGATCCCGCTGCCGACCAGCCCAATCGTCCCCTACGTCGAATGCGTCCACGATCGGATCGCGATCGAGATCATGCGCGGCTGCCCCTGGCAATGCCGGTTCTGCCAGAGCACCGTGATCAAGCGACCGCTGCGAATCCGCAGCGTCGATACGATCATCAACGCGGCGATGGAATCGTATCGCAACACCGGATTCAACGAGATCAGCATCCTGTCGCTGTCGTCGAGCGATTACCCACACTTCGAAGAGCTCGTCAAACGACTGCACGAAGTCTTCCGGCCGCTGGGCGTGAACATCAGCGTCCCCAGCCTGCGTGTCAACGAGACGCTGCGAACGCTGCCCGCGTTGATCGGATCCGAACGCCGCGGATCGCTGACGCTCGCCCCCGAAGTCGCCCGCGACGACATGCGGGAACAGATTCGCAAGAAGATCAAAAACGAAGACCTCTTCGCCGGCTGTCGCAATGCGTTCGAGAACGGCTTCGACAGCGTCAAACTTTATTTCATGTGCGGCTTGCCGGGCGAGCGGCCTGTCGATCTCGACGGGATCGTCGACATGGCCGAACACATCGCGGGGATCGGCAAAGAGGTCAAAGGCCGCTATGTGCGAGTCACCGCCAGCGTCTCGAACTTTGTCCCCAAGTCGCACACGCCCTATCAATGGAACGGCATGCAGCGACGCGAATATTTCCAATGGGCGCACAAATATCTGTGGAGCCGCCGGAAGATCCGCAGCATCAACATCAAGTGCCACGACATCGACACCAGCCTGCTGGAAGGGGTGCTCAGCCGCGGAGATCGCCGTACCGGCAAAGCGATCGAACTCGCCTGGCAACGCGGCGCGCGGATGGACGGCTGGACCGAACACATGGACGCCCAGCGTTGGTGGGACGCGATCGCCGACGCGGGGATCGACATCGACCAACAGGTCCACACGCAATACGGTCTGACCGACAAACTGCCCTGGGATCACGTGAACGTCAAATACGGACGGACCTTCCTGGAGAAGGAACAGAGCCGTTCGCTGACGCAATTAGAAGCGATGGCCAACGCGAAATAGACATGCCGGCAGCGTGAACTGCCGCCGTGCGAACTTGCAACTTCTCAAAAGCACCCGAATCGGCTATTTGGCCTTTGGCGGCGTGCTGATCGGTTCAAGATCGAGTCTCTCGTGCGACTCGATGATTTCGGCCTTCATTGGAGACATGGACGCTGCGTGCAAAGACGTTGGCGAACCATTTATCCGCGGCGCGCTTCGATCGCTTAAATTCTCGATCCACGCATGGGCGGTTGGGGGCGCCGTCGCCATTGCCAAGCGAAACCAACGGTCCGCCGGTGCGTGGCTATCGGCATGGTGCAGGCTCCGGTAAAATCGGGCCTCGACGCGAAACGCACTGTATTTCCTTAATAAAACTCTTCCTCAGCAGATCCGATGCCACGATACAACCCTGCCCAGATCGAGCCGAAATGGCAAGCGTATTGGGAGCAGAACAAAACCTTCGCCGCCCCCGAGATGCCGGGCGACAAGAAGCTGTACGCCCTGGACATGTTCCCCTATCCCAGCGGCGATGGGTTGCATGTCGGTCACCCCGAAGGCTACACGGCGACCGATATCGTGTCCCGTTTCAACCGCATGCGCGGCGTCTCGGTCCTGCACCCGATGGGCTTCGACGCCTTTGGCCTGCCCGCCGAAGAGCACGCGATCAAAACGAACACGCCGCCGCGAGCGTCGACCGAAAAGAATATCGCCACTTTCCGCCGACAACTGAAGTCGCTTGGCTTCAGTTACGACTGGGACCGCGAGATCGCGACCACCGACGTCGATTACTTCCACTGGACCCAGTGGATCTTCTTGGTGTTGTTCGACACCTGGTTCGATGCCGATCAACAGAAGGGACGTCCGATTGCGGAGCTGCCGATCCCGGCAGAGGTCGCCGCCGCGGGAGCCGACGCGGTCCGCAGCTATCAAGACGATCACCGCTTGGCCTTCCAGAGCGATGCGTTGGTGAACTGGTGCCCGGCGCTGGGGACCGTGTTGGCGAACGAAGAGGTGGTCGATGGCAAGAGCGAACGGGGCAGCCACCCGGTCGAACGCCGTCCGCTGCGACAGTGGATGTTGCGGATCACCGCTTACGGCGACCGCTTGCAGAACGACTTGGAGTCGGTCGATTGGCCCGAGAGCATCAAGACGATGCAGCGCGATTGGATCGGCCGCAGCACAGGGGCGGAAGTCGATTTCTTCGTCGGCGATGTCGATGACTTCCAGACTTGGAAAAGTGCCCGCAGCGAGTTTCCTGCCAAACCAACCGACGACAGTTTGCGGATCTACACGACCCGCCCCGATACGCTTTACGGCGCGTCGTACATGGTCATCGCTCCGGAACATCCGTTTGTCGATCGCCTGACGACCGACGATCAAAAAGCGGAGGTCGAAGCCTACTGCCAAGCGGCTGCGAACAAGAGCGACCGCGAGCGTCAGGAGGACAAAGAGAAGTCGGGCGTCTTCACCGGCTCCTACGCGATCAATCCCGTCAACGGACAACCGACCCCGGTCTGGATCAGCGATTACGTGCTGATTCACTACGGCACCGGTGCGATCATGGCGGTCCCGGCGCACGACGAACGGGACTTTGAATTCGCCAAGAAGTTCGACTTGCCGATCACGCCGGTCGTCGATCCGGGCGAGGTGCATGAAGAACGCGATCAGGTGCTGGCGGGCGAAGCCTGTTTCGCCGGGCACGGCAACGCGATCAACAGCGGTCCGTACAACGGAGTCCCCACGGCCGACTTCAAGCAGAAGATCTCCGAGGCGTTGGAAGCCGAAGGGACCGGGCACGAAGCTGTCAATTACAAGCTGCGCGATTGGTTGTTCAGCCGCCAGCGATTCTGGGGCGAACCGTTCCCGATCCTGCACGAATTGGACGACGCCGGCAATCCGACGGGCAACATCCGCGCTGTCGATGTCGCCGACCTGCCGATCGATCTGCCGCATCTGGAAGATTACAAACCGCACGGAAAACCGGAACCGCCGCTGGGCAAATCGCCCGACGAATGGCTGTATGTCGAGATCGACGGCAAACGTTACAAACGTGAAACGAACACGATGCCTCAGTGGGCTGGTTCGTGTTGGTACTACCTGCGGTTCATCGACCCCAAGAACGGCGACGCCTTTATCGACCCTGAAAAGGAAAAGGCTTGGATGCCGGTCGATCTGTACATCGGCGGTGCCGAGCACGCGGTGCTGCACCTGCTGTACGCTCGCTTCTGGCACAAAGTTCTCTACGATCGCGGGCACGTCAGTTGTTCCGAGCCCTTTGGCCGCTTGGTCAACCAAGGGATGATCCTTGGCCAACCGCAGTACCACGTCAGCGAAGCAGCAGCCGAGGCGGCGGAAGCCAAATTGACATCGCTGGGCGTGACGCCGGTTCGCGTCGAGAACAACGACAAGGTTTCGTACATCCTGCAGCAGACCGCTGGTGGCGCCGACTTGTCGGACGACATGACTGAAAAACGCCAAGGGCAAACCTATCTGTCGGGAACCGATATCGAACTGACTCCCAAAGCCGACAAGATGTCCAAGAGCCGCGGGAACGTGGTCAACCCGGACGACATCATCAAAGTCCATGGCGCCGACACGCTGCGGATGTACGAGATGTTCATGGGCCCGTTGGAAGCGACCAAGCCGTGGAACATGGCCGGAGTCGGCGGGATCCGCAAATTCCTGGATCGCGTTTGGCGGATGATCGCCGACGAAGATGCTGAAACACCGACGTTGGCTGCGGAGGTGCAAGACGTCGCGCCGACCGAAGAGCAGAACCGAGTGCTGCATCAGACGATCAAAGCGGTCACGCACGATACCGACACGCTGGGCTTCAACACAGCGATCGCGCGGATGATGGAGTTCGTCAACTTCTTCAGCAAGCAGAAGGTCCGTCCTCGCGCGGCGATGGAGAGCTTTGTCTTGATGCTGGCTCCGTACGCTCCGCACATCGGTGAAGAACTGTGGGGACTGCTGGGGCACGACGGCACGCTGACTTACGCCACTTGGCCCGAGCACGACGAAGCGGCGTTGGTCGAATCATCGATCGAATTGCCGGTTCAGATCCAGGGCAAGGTCCGCGCCAAGATCCAAGTCGCCGCCGACCTTTCGCAAGACGAAGTCCTAGCGATCGCATTGGCCGACGAAAAAGTGGTCGCCGCGATCGGCGACAAGCAGGTCGTCAAGAAGATCGTCGTCCCCGGACGCCTGGTCAACTTGGTCGTGAAGTAGTCCCGCCGTATCACCGTCGCACGAGGTTTCCCCATGTGCAAGCGAGTCACCGCCGTCCCCTTTGGGTTCGCAGTGGTCCTGTTTTTTTCGTCGCTTGCAGTGGGGCAGCAGGATGCCGATCCGTACAGGCACTACGTCCAGCATTCACGCGATTTCCAACGCGTGCATCAAGACCGCCAATGGGCACTGCAGGCGTTTCCTAGCTGGACCTACATGCCGTGGACCTACCGGTGGACAATCGGGTTTGACGACGTCGCGGGGCGTTGGAGCCGAGAGCATGGTTACAACGGCGGCTTTGTCGATCGCGACGACATCGGCACCGCCGGTTCGCCGCGCGGGCGACTGCAGTGGCTGGAAAAATTCCGCCTCCCCTTCTATATGGATCACGCTGCTGGCAAGGGACTGCTGCATCTGTTTGATGGCGGCGAAGTAAAGCCCCATCTCGATGCGTTGCATTCGACCGGCATCCGAACGGTGCCGATGAACCAGCAGACGCTATCGCAACTGCGGGATCGGATGCGGAAGCATATCACGGCGCTCAGAGATTCGCCGCAACGCGTCGCCTATGCGCTGGATGATGAAGCCTCCTGGGGGCATTTTGTTCATCCGACGATGTGGCAGATCACCGATGATCCGGCAGCCTACCAGGATTGGTTGACGGAGATCTACGGCGAGGCGAACGCGCCTAAGCGAACCGAATGGATCAGCTACGACACGCTCCTCCCGCATCTCCGCGAGACAAGCATCGCCGAGTTCGATGCCAGCCCACTGATGGATCAATGGACGTTCAACGACTCGTGGTGGAGCAACCAGATCGGCGAGCTGGTTCAGTACTCCAACACGCTGGATCCCGCCACGCCGTGCGGTCTCGTGGGCGGCCAGATGCCGAGCTCCTTTGGCGGATACGACTATGCCAAACTGATGCGGAAGGTGCAGTTCATCGAAAGCTACAACCTCGGCTCATCGCAGGCGATCATCCGCTCGCTTAATCCCGAGAACGGGCTGCCGGCAGTCACCACTCACTTCCATCGCTCGGTCGACGATACGATCTGGCAGACTTGGTATTACCTGGCGCACGGCAACCGCGGCTTCATCGGCTGGGTCGACGGATGGTTCGATGGCGAGACACCGAAACCGTGGCATCGCGAGGTGGCACCGTCGTATCGCGAGGCGGGCGACACCATCGGGCCTCTGATGTCCGGCAGCCGCTGGCAACACGATCGCGTGGCGATCTATTACAGCCATGCGTCGATTCAACTCGGCTGGATCCTCGACGCGGAAGCCCATGGGAAAACCTGGCGAAATCGCAACAACGACCATCGACTCAGCAGCGCCGCCAACGTCCGCAAAGCGTGGGAGAACATGCTTCGCGATTCCGGTTTGCAATACGATTTTGTCAGTTATGTCGATGCGATCCAACAGGGAATTCCCGACGAGTACGACGTTCTGATCCTGCCCGCTTGCTTGGCGTTATCCGATGCGGAAGCCGACGCGATTCGCGCGTTTTGCAAACGAGGCGGAACGGTCATCGCCGACTACCTGCCGGGCATGTGGGACCAACATGGCACCGGACGCTCCGAGGGCGGAGCGTTGGACGATATGTTTGGCATCGAGCAGCCGAGCTCGCTCGCGGCCAAGTCGATCTTCGGGAAATCGCTGTGGGTGGAAGTCGATCAGGACGCGAACTACTCCTACAAAACCACGACCGACTTCTTGACCAACAAGAACACCTGCCAGGTCGATGAAAGTGGTTTCCATCGCGCCATTCGCGACTTCCCCACCGGACAGAGTGCACGCTTTGGAGAGGGCCAAGCGTGGCTGATGAATCTATCGCCCCAGTGGTACAACGCCTATCGCGAACAAGGAATGCAAGCCGCCGCTAAGCGTGATCGGTTCATGCAGCCGATCTTCGACGCGGGCGTGCGACCGTGGGTTCGGATCGCCGATGAAAGCGAGCAGACGTTTGGATACGAGATCACCTACTGGCGGATGCCCACCGACGACGGCCAGCCGCCCCGGACGCTGCTGTTCGTATGCTTCAATCCCGACGTCAGCGGTAACTCGCAAGGGGGCGGTAACTCGGTCGGGCTCAAATCATCGGAGCTAGAAATCACGCTTCAGTTCGCCACCCCCGTCACCCAAGTCCGTAACGAACGGACGGCAGCCATGCTCCAGGACGGACGCCGAGTTACGGTCCCCTGGAAACAAAACGAAGCGGTCGTGCTGTCGCTGCAAGCCAACGCCAAGTAGCGCCTACCAATACCAGTACGAAGCGCAAGCAAGTGATCGAAATCCACTCGTATGCGCCATGAATTCACTCGCTTGCGCTTCGTGCTGGTATGGGAGGATCGTCTTTGCCGGCGCCCCCCACGAGCAACTTTGACGATTAGGCAATCGGACGGGATCGTAGTCGTCCTGCTGATTTTCTGGCTTCGTGCTTCCGATACTGCTAATGGTTCATTCTACCCCTGGTCGCGTAGCCCAACAGTTCGCGGGATTGCAAGGGTTGCGTCATTAGAGGTGTTGAGAGTTTTAAGATGAAACACAGCTATGGATCGATTGCTGTGTTGTTGCTTGCCCCGCTGCTGTTCTGCAGCCAGGGATGTCGCTCCCAAGCAAAACTTCCCGGCATCCGTTCCAAGAAATTGACGGTTGCAACATCTCCGGCCACCGAGCCGACGTCGGCTGAATCTGTCATCGCCCTGGTGAACTATCAGGCGTCGAAAGAACTGAGCGACAGCGCGATCCAGGGCGCGGTCGAACTCACGCCGCCGAGCGTGGATGATTTTCAGCAGCTGCCACAAGAAGACATCTCGCTCGACGACGCGGTCCAGCGAGCGCTTGCGAACAGCCAAGTGATCCAGGATCACGGTGGTCGCGTGCTGACCTATCCCGATGCGATTCGCACTACGCTCGATCCAGCCGTGATTGCAAGCGATCCCAATATTGGTATCGACGCGGCGCTATCGGCTTACGACACGCAGTTTGAAACCGCGCTGGTTTGGAACGGCGGGGGCAGTTCCGTCAACTCGGCATTCTCCAGCGGACAGTTCGGCGTCTTTTCGCAACCCGAGACGATGGCAAAAGTCGGCTGGGGACAGATGCTTCGCAGCGGAACCAAGGTGGCTGTCGGCGGCGTCGGCGGCTACGACAAACAACTGGCCGGAGGTCTTTATGCTGCGTATGGTGCCGAGGTGCGACACCCGCTGATGCGTGGAGCTGGGACCGAATTCAACGACATCGCCGGCCCATTTGGCAAACCCGGCTTATATCGCGGCGTCTTGATCTCGAAAATCGGCCAGCGCAAGGCGCAACTGGAAGTCGAGAAATCGGTAAGAGACCTCGTGCGCGACGTGAGCATCGTCTACTGGGAGCTGGCGTTTGCCTATGAAAATCTCAGGGCCAAGCAGAAAGCACTGGACAACGCGCACAACTCCTGGCAGCGAGAGCAAGAGCGGGCCGCTGCGAATGTCAGCCCCGCCGACGTCGAAGCGATCGCGCGGCAACAGTATTATTCCGCCGTTGCTGCAGTCCGCAACGCCATCGCTGGGACCGGACATGGGCAGACCGGCGTCTATGCGATTGAACTGAAACTGAGAACGCTGCTGGGCATGCCGGCTTGCGACGGCCGCTTGCTACACCCAAACGGAACTCCGCTCAAAGCAGCGATCCGATTCGATTGGCACGAGAGCAACGCGTTGGCAACGACCGGGCGGCTTGAGCTGAGGATCCAGCAGTCGAATATCGACCGACGTATTTTGGAGCGGAAAGCGGCCAAGAACCTTCGCCGTCCGCAGGTCGATATCGTTGGCCAATACCGTCGCCTGGCCGATGATCCAACCACCGACACCGCGCTGTTCAGCGAGGCGTTGCAGGGTTGGCAGATCGGGATCGATTATCGCCGTTCGATTCAAAACAGCCGCGAAAACGCAGCGATCCGCAACGCCGAACTTCAGCTGAGCCGCGAGCACGCGCTCGCTGATGCACAGCGAGCGCAGATCTCATCGGAACTGCGAACCGCTTTCATCGAACTCGATCGCGCGCTGGGGACGATGCACTACATGGCGCTCAGCCACGATGCGGCAACGATCCGCTTGGACGCTCAAACCCAGCGGCACGCGGCTGGCGATGCGCAGGTTGAACATGTGCTGGAAGCGCAGATTCGCGCCACGCGAGCCGAGACGCAATATCAACGAAGCGTCATCGATTACAACCTTGCATTTATCAAATTGCACTACGCTCGCGGAACGCTGCTGAAAACGATGGGCGTTGGTTTTGGAACGCCAGCAACGGATGAATGTCGTTTTGCGTTAAACGCGCCTTCGGTGTTCGCCCAACCGCCATCGGGCGACGATTCCTCAACCAACACGCAACTGGCTCAACCTCCGGCCGCTGCCGGTCCAGCTGTTCGGTAGTTATTCAAATCGCAGGGCGTCGATCGGATCCAACAGCGAAGCTTTTCTCGCCGGATAATATCCAAACAGGATGCCGACAAAGGCAGCGACACCGACGGCGACGATCGCGGCGGTCAGCGACAATTCGTTGGGCCACGACATAAACCAACCGATCGCCATCGAACAAAGGTGTCCAAACACGATTCCAACCAGACCACCGATCATACATAACACGGTCGCTTCGATCAGGAACTGGCGAAGGATTGCAGAGCGATCGGCGCCAACAGCCATCCGCAGCCCGATCTCTCGCGTCCGTTCGGTCACCGAAACCAACATGATGTTCATGATCCCAACGCCTCCCACCAGTAGCGAAACGCCGGCGATAATGAAGCCGAGTGCCGCCAGCCCGGAGACAACTTGATTTGTAACTTTCGAGACCTCGGTCAGGTCTTGAATCTGGAAAACGTCTTCGCTGACATCGTGCCGACGGGCAAGGAACTCACGTATCTGTTGGCGTGCTTCGCCGATATGTTCCGGCGATACCGCCTGCACATAGATCTGACTCAGGTTTTCATTTCGCGACGATTGGCGGTTCGATACCAATTGCATTTTTGGCATTTGGTCTGCGAATGCAGCGAATCGCGGTGTGGCATGCGAACTGGCATTCAGACGGTATTTAAAAGTTGTCCAGGGCGCGACGATGATGTCGTCTTGATCGTTGCCGATCACGTCACCACCTTTTGCCGACAAGACACCGACAACGCGCAGTGAGATCCCGTTGGCTCGAATCTCTTTCCCTACGGGATAGTCGTCCAGGAAAAGGTCGCTGGCAACCGTCTGCCCGATCACGCAGACCTTCGCCGCATCGAAGACGTTTTCGTCGGTGAACAATTGGCCCATGTCGGTATCGGCCCAGTGGCGTCCGCGAAGGTAGTCGGCTGTGCTTCCAACCACAAACGTCGGTCGACTGCGGCGGTTGCCATACACCAGCTGCACCTGTCCGTGCACGATCGGTGCCGTCAACTTCACCGCAGGGCATTGCTCCGCCAGCTGATCGGCATCCGCCGGCGTCAAAGGGACATAGCGATTGCGTCTTCCCGATGAAGAGGTATGGGTCGACATGACTGTCAACATATCGGCTCCCATGCTGGCAACCGTCTCTTTGATCGCCCGCGAAGAACCGCTGCTCAGTTCCATCACATTGACGACCGATGCCACACCGATGATCACCCCCAGCATCGTCAGCGCCGTTCGCAGAGCGTTGCGACGAAGCGCCAAGATCGCGACCATGACTGCGTTCAGCGTCGCCGCCAAATGTTGTCGATTCCTGCCGCCGGAGAGCTTCGTTGGCGGAGCCGGTTCGGGTTGCTCGACGGCCGAATAGCTGGATTCATTCGGTTGATCTGCGGCGATCACACCGTCTTTCATATGAACGATACGGTCGGAACTTTTGGCGACTTGCGAATCGTGAGTGACAACGACCAGTGTGATCCGATGTTCGAGATTCAGCTTGCGAAACAATGCCAAGATCTCGAGCTCGGTCTTCGAGTCGAGGTTGCCGGTCGGTTCGTCGGCGAGCAACAATCGCGGACGGTTGATCAAAGCCCGAGCAATGGCGACGCGCTGCCGTTCGCCACCGGAAAGTTGGTTGGGCGTATGGTCCAAACGCCCGGCAAGTCCCACCGTTTCCAACAACTGTTTGGCGTATTGAACCTTCTCTGCTTGGGACCGATCGTCGCTGGCGTAAAGCGTGGGCAACAGCACGTTGTCCAATGCCGAGGTCCGCGGCAGTAGATTGAAATTTTGGAATACAAATCCAACGTGGCGATTGCGAAAGATGGCAAGTTCGCCAGCTGTCAATTCCGACACGTCGATATCGGCGAACCGATACTGCCCGCTGGTTAACCGGTCCAGGCTACCTAACAGGTTCATCAGCGTGGTCTTGCCGGAACCGGAGGTGCCCATCAGCGCGACGTATTCGCCGGCGGCAATGTTCAGCGTGATCCCTTTCAGGACGGGCAGGTCGGAATTGCCAACCCGGTAGGTCTTTTCGACGTTGCCCAGTTCAATCAATCTTCTGATCCCTGCTTCGATCGCTGCTCAAATGAAATCGCGAGACGCGGCTTATCGAATCGTCTTAGCGGTCGGAATGATCCGCGCAAGGGTCGTGCGGTCGACGGTTCCAACCACGATCGGCAATGCTTCTGCAAAGCCATCCCCTTGGACCTCGGTCTGCACCCCATCGTCCACTCCGACGCGGACCTTCAGTGGGCGGACCCGTCCGTCTCCGGCAGCGACCCAAACGCAAGCCTGTTCGCCTTCGCTGGGGCCTCGCGCATTGTCTTGCGGTTGAGGACGATCGACCAGCAGATCTCCGCTTTCGAGTTGTTTGGAGTCGGGCCACCAACGGAGCGCTCCATTGGGGACCAACCAAGCGTGGTCTCGCCGCAAGACTTCAAACTCCACATCGGCGGTCATGTGTGGGAACAGTTCGATGTCGGTCGGGTCGATGCCGATGACCACATCGTAGGTAACAAAGTTTCCCTGTCGGCGGGCGTTGAACAGAATCTCCTCGACGCGGCCCGTCATCGTGTCGTTGCGATGGGCATCGACGGTGAAGGTCGCCGGTTGCCCAAGCTTCACTTTGCCGATGTCGCTTTCGCTGACCGAAGCCCGGATCCGCATGTGGTCTAAATCTTTCGACAGCAAAAACAGACCGGGATGCCCTGCATGAACGTGCTGGCCCAGGTTCGCCCGACGGTCGATCACGATCCCATCGATCGGCGACCGGACCGTCGTCTGCTCCACATGGATCTCGGCATGGCGGACTTCGGTCTCCGCCTGCTTTAACCTCGCCTGTCCAACCGCCAACTGGGCGGCTGCCATTTCGTGCGCAGTCTGGATCTCATCGAAAGCGCTCTGCGTGTTGGTCGCCCGCAATTGCGTCGCCCGCTGCAGGTTTCGGCTGGCCTGGGCAAGTTGTGCCTCCAGACGCCCGATGTCAGCTTGCGCCAAACCATACGCAGCTTGTGCCTTTTGCAGCCCCATCTCGAATTGTTGCGGATCGATCTCAAACAGGACCGTCCCTTTCGAGACACGAGCCCCGACGCCAATCGATTTCTGTTTGTCGTCGGGATCGACGCCAAAGCGTACGATCTTGCCGGCCACCTCGGGCCCTACTTGCACCACTTCATCCGGCTCGATCGTGCCGGTGGTACCAATCGTGATCACGAGGTCGCGTCGCTGGATATCGACGGTTCTTAGTTCGGGCAGCGCATTGCTAACGCTTCGAACATAGAAGAATCCTGCGACAGCAAGCACGCCGAAAAGCATGCCCCCACCGAGAACCAGACGTCTCACCCACGAGCGTTTAGGTTTCTTGTTCGTCATGCTGCGATCCTTTGCCGTCGACTGGAAACCATCTTCCCATCCACCAACTCAACGACGCGATCGGCGGCGAAGAAGTAGCGGTCATCATGGGTGATCGCGACGACCGATCGACCGTTGCGAGTCAATTCAGGCACGATGTGTCGATAGAAAACTTCTTTAAACCCGGGGTCTTGTTCAGCCGCCCATTCGTCAAAGACAAACACGGGGCGTTGGTCCAAACAGGCGACCAGCAGGGCGAGTCGTTTGTGCTGCCCACGCGAGAGCTTGCCAAGCCGGAAGTGTCCGGTCTCGAAATCAACTTTGTCTTCGATGCCCAAAATGCTGGCCCAACGCTTCAACTGCATCGGATTGGCGTCGATTCCCAGCAGTCGGTCGAACAGGTGCCCCTCGACGAAGACTGTCGTAAACATCTGCCGGTAATCACCCAATGCCGCCTGGTCGACGACTTGTTTGTTCAGCAGCAATTCGCCCTGATCGGGCGTGTACAAACCGGTCAGCAATTTCGCTAGCGTCGTCTTCCCGCTACCGTTGCCACCGGCAATAAACAGCACCTCGCCGGGCATCACCAAGAGATCGATGGGGCCCAGATGGAAGCTCTCTTGGTCGGAATGCGGAGACCGGTAGGCGTAAGAGACGTTGCGGAGCGAGATCGAGCGAAACTCGGGAATCTGCGTTCCGCAAGCGATCGCTTTGGACGGATCGATCATCAACCCGAGCGCGTTGATTTTATTGAGCGAGATGTTGGCGTTGTTCAGCGCCGGCAACCAGCCAAGGATGCTGTCCAGAGGACTGGTCAGATACAGGATCGTCAGCGTGTATCCCATCAAGGTTTCGGATGTGACCGGCCAGAACCGCGGCCAGACAAAGATCAACAGCCCGATACCGATGAAACGCGATAGACGTCCCCAGGTGTGTGCGGCACCGAGAATATCGGTCCCTTTTATCAAACGTTCCCGCATCGCGGTGTCGGCCGGCAGCAGCACGTCGTACATGAATTCAACGCAGCGACGATTGTTCCCTTTCAGCTCTTTGATCCCAAACACCATCGCCTGCAACTGCTTCCTGACTTCGTCGCGATCCTCGCGCGCTTGCCGCAGGTGGTAGTTGGCCCAGTGCAATCCGCCCAGATAGCTGGCAATGCCTAGCGACGCCATGATCACCGAGCCGATCGCCAGCGGTAGCGACAGACTGGCCAAGTAGACCAGACCGCTGATCAGCACCATCGCATTGGCGCATACGGTTGGGAATTGCGAGAGCGCGTTGGTGATCGCACCGACGTCTCCACCCAACGTGCCCAGCAGGCGATGGGGGCCACAGGCTTCCAATTCGGGCAACGGGGCGGCAGCGATGCGATTGCATAATTCAAACTGCAAACGGGCCGCGGTCGACTGGGAAAGGCGGGTCAAAATGCACTTGGAGACCACCTGCAGAACCAACACTGCAAGACAAGCGAAGCCAAACAGTGTTGCCAAGCGATTGGATGCGGCTGCTTGCTGCGTGAACGATTGATGGATCAACGTGATCAATCCAAGCATCGCCAATCCACTGGCTCCACCAAAGACAATCGATGCCAAGCTCGCTCTCCACGAGGAACGCAACATGAGTAGAAGGAGGCTCACCGGATATTTTGTCCCGACAGGTACTGAACGATTTCAACGAATGAAAGTTGCCTGATAACAAAACCCCATCGGATTCACCAACAGCATTTGCTGTGATAGCATGCTGCAGATTCACGCCGAAGCGAAATCGATCGCTTCACTTGCCTTCGTCGCTGTCATCGATCAGGTGCTCCCCCATTGAAGTTCGCGTTTTATTCCACGATGACAGGCATGCCGTGGGGCGGCAGCGAAGTTCTTTGGTCGCGAGTCGCGCACCGAATGCGGGCCGACGCACACCAAGTTTGCGTTAGTTTTCGCCGCTGGGATCCCGAGGCCAAAGCGCTCGAATCGCTTCGTCGAGCAGGAGCGAGCGTGAGCACGCGGCCCGTGCCGCATCCGCCATCGTGGTTCAACAGCCTCAATCCCGCGCGGTGGCCCAAGACCGATGCCCAGCATATCCAGCGGTGGTTGGCCAAAGAGCAGCCTGATCTGGCCCTGGTTACCCTCGGCTATCATTTAAATACAGTCTCCCCGGCAGCGGAGCTGATGCGTCGGCAAATTCCCTACGCGATCAATGTCCAATGCGCCAGCCCCGACTATCTCGATTCGTATTTCCTGGACGCCTTCCGAGCCGCGTATGCCGGTGCGGCCAGAGTCTATTTCGTTTCCCAGGAGAATCTTGAGCGTGTTGAGACGATGTTGGCGATGCGGATCGAAACGGCAAAGATCATCGACAATCCGTTTAATGTTTCCTGGGATGCCCAACCGGCCTGGCCAACCGATCGCGACGGTTTTCGTTTGGCCTGTGTCGGGCGATTGCACTTTCCCTCCAAGGGCCAAGACCTGTTGATCGACGTTCTGCGGCAAGACAAATGGCGACAGCGGAATCTGTCGCTACATCTGTACGGCGAATCGCAGGGCTTCCTTCGACAAACCGAAGACCTCATCGCGCGGCATGGACTGCAGGATCAGATCCACTACGAAGGCTTCTCCGAAACGATTGAAAAGTTGTGGGCGAATCACCACGGTCTGGTTCTCCCCTCCCGTTTTGAAGGTGCCGCGTTGGCAGTCGTCGAAGCCTTGTTGTGCAATCGCGTTTGCGTCACGACAGCTGTCGGCCGCAATCGAGAATTGATCCGCGATGGTGAGACGGGGTTCATCGCACCGGCTGCGACAGCCGAACTGATCGACCACGCACTCGAAGCGGCTTGGCAAAAAAGAGATCGCTGGCAAGAGATCGGCCAATTGGCGGGACAACACATTCGGCAGCGGTATCACGAGGACCCCGTTGCGGTTCTCTACAGCGATTTGATGGCATTGGCTGCCGAACAGGGAGTCGGAAGTTCATGAAGATCAGCGTCGCGATCTGCACCTGGAATCGCTCCGGTTTGCTCCGACGCACGCTTCAATCGATCGCCGAAATGGAGATGGGCGATCCCATCGAATGGGAATTGATCGTCGTCGATAATAACTCTTCGGATGATACCGCCGATGTGATTGGGAGCTTCGCCCTACAGCTGCCGATTCGATACGTTCACGAACCTCAGCAGGGGCTGTCGCTCTCTCGCAATCGCGCGATCGATACAGCGACGGGCGACTACATTCTCTGGACCGACGACGATGTTTTGGTTTCCAAGCAGTGGCTGAACGCCTATCGCAGCGCATTTGAGGCGGCCCCGGACATCGCTTTTTTTGGCGGTTGTATCGAACCATGGTTTGAACCGCCCGGATGTCCCGACTGGATTTCCGAAACGTGGGAGAAGTGCAATCCGGCCTTTTCGCCGCGGATGCTGGGGGATGCAGAGGTCGAACTGACGGCGGAGCGTTTGCCATACGGCGCGAACTTCGCCGTTCGCACCGATGTGCAACAGGCCCATCGCTACGACCCGCGGTGGGGACGCGTCGGTTCGGGAATGATGGGAGGCGAAGAGATCGCAGTGCTGCGGGAAATCGTCCGCTGCGGAGGACGCGGACGCTGGGTCCCGGACGCGCCGCTTCGACATATCGTGCCCGCGCGACGGGCCAGCGAAAAATTTATCCGCGACTATTTCGTTGGCCAGGGAATGGAGAATGTCGCCGCGGGGCGGACCGTCACAGGACGGATGGCCAATGGCTTCGACGCGATGTATTCGATGCTGCTGTATCGGATCAAACGTCGTTTTGTAGAGCCCGACGAATGGGTCTCGCATATGATTCGTGCGAGCATTTCGTGGGGAGAATTCCGGGCACCACGGAGCTAAAAAAAACTCATGCGGCGACCAACTGCAACGCTTCGCTTGCTTCGGATTCAAACCAATTGCGTTGTTCGTCGGTGAAATACTCCTGCCAGGTGCCGGCGCATCCACGGCGATAGAAGTGGTGGGGCCGATTGGTCTTCCCATTTCCAAATCCCGCTTCGGTCTTCGCGGTCAACGGTTGCGCCTGTTTGGGTTTGAGGTTCAAGAATCGATAGATTTCATCGCGGCGAGCCAGCGTGTCGCGATGCAGATCCTCGTACCGCACCCAGTGATAGTCCAGTGGGATCTCGCCGCGGTCGGCGGCGCGCATCACGTCGAAGTCATCGCAGACGACCGCGTTCCATTGCGCGGCAAATGCCCGTACACTCTGCTCGCACGAGAGCAGTTCGTTTTTGTGGGTCTCGAAGTAGTTGGGATCCGCTTGAACTTGCTTTACCTTGGCTTTCATTTCCGGCCACTCTTCGATATCCAAATTCATGCTGTGGTAAGTCCAACTGACCATCGCATCGCGACCGTCGCGGGTGATGTAGAGGGTCT
Source organism: Rosistilla carotiformis (assembly GCF_007753095.1). NCBI lineage: Bacteria > Pseudomonadati > Planctomycetota > Planctomycetia > Pirellulales > Pirellulaceae > Rosistilla > Rosistilla carotiformis. The sequence continues at coordinate 7,012,476 of NZ_CP036348.1, read as the reverse complement.
TCGAATCGGGGATGATCAGCGACCGCAGCGGACATGGCGTGCGATCGCCGCACAGTCGTGCAGGCCCGCAAACGTCGACGACGAGATCTCGGATCATCTGATGCAAGCGATCTTCCAAGATTGGACGATTTTCATTCTTCTTCAGGAGTGCCGTGAGATCTTCCTGCTCCCCCAACAGTCCACGAAATAGCGTCGGGAAATGAAACTCGCCACAACACCGCACCTGCGGATGCAGGTTCATCAGATTGCACAACCAATTGGTCCCTGATTTGGCGTACCCACGGATGAAAAACAGCTCCGGCGGCTTCGGCTTTAAAAAACGCAGCATCGATGTTCTGACAATTCGGTTGGAAGCAATGGCTATGATGATCGCTCAATGAATACTCTGTTACTCGTTACCGATCAACCGTTCTGGCGGCGAGAGAATGGATCGCAGCAGCGATCTTGGGCACTGCTGCAGTTTCTGAAGTCGCAAGGTTTTCGCGCGACCTGCTTCTACATGGTGCCGCTGACCGATAGCGACATCCTGGCGACGCGCGAACTCGGATTACAGATCGTTGCGTTTGATCCGAATGGCTCTTGGTTTGCAAAGCGAGTTCAGAGGATCGCGAACATGTTCGGTCGACGACGTCGCAAAGCGAAGCGTCCCGCTTCTCAAGCTGCCGGTGTTTCAAAGTCGCCGCCGGCCACGCTGCAAACCTATCGCTGGCCAGCTGCGCCGGCGCAGTTTCAAAAACTGGTCGCCCGCCTGCATCCCGATTTGGTCCTCTGCAATTACGTTATCTGGGGCAACCTGCTGGAAGCGTTCCCGTCCGGCCAGCGACCTTTTCTGGCGGTTGTCGATACGCAGGACGTGCTGCACCAGAGGCAACAGAGCTTCTCGCGGTACGGAGCCGACCATTGGATCGAGATCACTCGCGACGAAGAGGCTCAGACGCTTGGCCTGTTCGATTTGATTCTCGCCGCCCAAGCCGACGAAGCGAAGACGCTTCGCGCGATGGTGCCCGAGGTCGACGTCGTTCAAGTCGGTCACGATCACGATCGGCACGCGAGGCCAGATGTCATCGATCCGCCGCGGCGGTTGCCGGACGCCCCCGTCCGGATCGGGATGATTGGATCTGGCAATGCCGCCAATCGCGATGGCCTGCGATGGTTTATCGACGAGGTCTGGAATAACGGCCTGTCGGCGCAGAATGTTGAATTGCTCGTGGCCGGATCGCTGAGCAGCGAGATGGATGGCCCAACGGATTCAGGGGCACCGCAGGTTCGCTGTCTGGGAGTGGTGCAACCGCTTGACGCTTTTTACGACCAAGTCGATGTGGTGATCAATCCGATCCGGTTTGGAAGCGGCATCAAAATCAAGACGATCGAAGCGTTTCGGTTTGGCAAGCCGCTGGTGGTCCATCCCCACAGCACTCAAGGGCTCTCCGAAGCAGCAAAAGAGGCAGTGTTGGTTGCCGATACCGCCGCGGAATTTTCCGCTGCCTGCCAGCGATTGGTCGATAGTGCGGCGATGCGGCGCGAGATGTCGCAACGGATGTTGCAGTTCGATCGGACTGAACTGTCGGCGAAATCGGTCTACAGCGACCTGGTCGCGTGGCTGCGCGAGCACGACCTTTGTCTCGCCAGCGGCCGTCCCGCTTGAACCCTTGCGAAACATCGGGGATAGTAGGTGCCGGTGCGATCGATTTCTGCAGCGGCAGAATCGCAACGACAATCGAAGTGGTGGGCGCAAGGATGGGCGAGCGGTGGCGAGTGGAACGGTTTTTTATGTTGGCACCGACAGCGAAGTGGCGCACCACGCGGCACCGCTGATGGGCCGACTGCCGATTCGCATCGCCACAGCCGAGGAAGTCCTGAAGCTTGCGGTACCGGGCGATTTGGCGATCTTCTTTTCGGAGCACTTCGAGCGGTTTCGATCGGCAATCCGCCAGCTGCAAAGCCGCCGTGTCGCGACGCTGTATGCGATCGATGGCATCTTGGAATGGCGAAACGCTTGGGAAAACCGAGCGGATGAGCCAGCATCGCCTTGGACGATGCGTCCGGTCCTGTCGGACAAAGTCGCGTGCATTGGGGCGGCGCAAGCGAGAGTGCTATGGTCTTGGGGGAACGCTGACAAGATCGAGATCGTAGGGATTCCCCGCTTCGATGATCTCGCCGCACGCGACACCACTCGCAATCTCCCACGCGATCCAAACGTCTTCCGAATCCTGGTGATGACGGCCAGATGCCCAGGCTTTACCGATTCGCAGCGGCAACAAATCGCTCAATCGCTAGCCGATCTTTGCGACACGGTTCGCGACACCGATCGGCTCGATGGCCGACGGATCGAAATCGCATGGCGGCTGAAAGGCGGAATGGACCGTCGGATCGGAGTCGAGAACCAGGAGAGCGACAGCGATCTGGCCGACGTGCTCGATCGCGTTGACGCCACGATCACAACGCCATCGACGGCGCAATTGGAATCGATGCTGTTGGGCAAGCCGACGGCGATTCTCGATTACACCAACAGCCCGTTGTATGCCGATGCCGCTTGGCGAATCACCGCAAAGGAACAGATCGCACAAACGCTAGAACAATTGATTCGGCCAACTGAAGCTCGCATGCACTATCAAAAATCGGTGCTACACGACGCGTTGCAGCTTCAATCCCCGGCCAGCGATTTGATGGTCCAGTTGATTCAGGCGATGCTGGGTCAGGCGCAAAGCGCGGTCCGCAGCGATCGGACGCCTCGGTTTCCCAAAGCGATCTTGCCGCCGGCGGACGCTGCACCGCCGTCGCTCTGTTTGCCAGCAGCCTACCCGATGCGTGGCGTCTTCCAAAACGACGACCTTCAAAAATTGCAAACGCAACTGGCGGATGCCGAGCGTGAAACGGAACTGCTGCATCGGATGATCGATGGGTTGCGCGATGAACTGGGCCAGGCCCACGCGATCTTTGATTCGATCCATCGGCATCCGGTCGCTGGGCCGGTGGTTCGCGCACGCCAGAAGGTGATCGATTGGTTTGCGAAGGCCGAACGGGGCGATGCGGAGCACGATTCGTGAACACACAACAATCAACCGCCGCGACAGCGCAGCACGCTCCGCCCGCCGATCGATCCGATGCGACGATCGATGTCGTTTGTGCGGCCGACGACGCCTATGCGATGCCGTTGGCAGTGACGCTCAAGAGCGCCTGCCGCAACTTGGCAAAAGGTTCTCGGATTCGTTTGTTCTTCATCACCGGTGGGATCAACGACGCAAATTGGTCGATGATCGAAGCGACGCTCGCAGACGAACCGATCGATATCCACGTGATCCAGCCCGATCGCGCGATCTTCGCAGACCTGACGATCTCGCATCATATTTCACACACCGCCTACTTCCGGCTGCTGACTGCCGAACTGTTGCCAAGCGATGTGCGACGGGTGATCTATCTCGATTCGGACCTGTTCATCCAAGAGGACCTTGGCCACTTGTGGGCGTTGCCGATCGAAGCCAATTTCTGCCTGGCAACCGTCGACGTCGCTTGCCCCTATGTCGACGCGCGACTTGGATGTGCGAACTATCGCATGGCCAATCCTTATATGGCGTCGCTCTCTCCGATCCGGAACTACCGCGAACTAGGGCTCGACGGATCCAGCGAGTACTTCAATAGCGGCGTGATGGTTCTGAATCTTGACCTGTGGCGCAAGGAAGAGATGGCGACGCGATTGCTGAAAACGCTCCGCGATAATCAAAAGTACGTTTGGTGCTGGGATCAGTACGCGCTCAACGTGGCTTGTCATGGCAACTGGGGACGCTTTGATCCGCGCTGGAACCAGGGGGCGCATGTGTTTGAGTATCCGTCGGCACGGCACGCGCCAATCGAAGTGAACCAATGGGATCGGATGCGGACCGATCCGGCGATCGTGCACTTCACGACAGAATTCAAGCCTTGGCAACACAACTCCAATCACCCTCGCAGCGAAGTCTTTTACGAGGGGCTGGATGAAACTGCCTGGCGCGGGTGGCGGCCCGATACCAGCAGGTCCAACTTCAAGGATTGGTTCAATCGGCAAGTGCTTGCCGCGATCAAACAAGCGACGATCTCTTCCCGACGATTGACTTCGATGTGGGCCGCAGGATAAAGCCAATGACACCAACAACACTTTCGGCAGCACGCCCAAGCGCCCGATTAAGGAAAGCGGAGGCTAACGCCCGTCCGTTGGTCACGATCTTCACGGTGCTGAAGCCGTTTGTTGGCGAAGCCGACACGCACCAACGCAATGCGCTGGCCAGCTGGCAGATGCTGGGACCGGACGTGGAGATCCTGCTGTTCTCCGACACCTCGATCCCCGACGATCTTCGCGCTCGCTTTACGTGCCTTCCGTGCATCGCGACCAATGAACTTGGCACTCCATTGCTGGACGATGTGTTTCGTGTCGCAGCCGACATCGCACGCGGCAGCGTCCGCGCCTTTGTTAATGGAGATATCGTGCTAGACCAGCGTTTCACCCATTCGGTGCGACGGTTGCAAGATTCCGACCTCGCGTCGTGGCTGGCGATCGGGCAGCGAACCGAGCTGGATGTTCCCGCCGCAGTGCAACATCCCGCGGCTGGCTGGCTCGACGATTGTTTCCAGAAATGTGAGACGCAGGGCGAACTGGCATCGGTTGTCTGCAAAGACTACTTCATCTTCACCGCCGACCTTTTTCAAGATCTTCCCGCGTTTGCCATCGGGCGTGGGAATTGGGACAACTGGATGGTCGCTCACAGCAAATCCAACGGCATCCCGGTCGTCGATATCACAGCCGTAGCGCCGGTCATTCACCAGCGACATGGCTACGCGCACGTCAGCGGTGGCAGGGGAGCGGTCTACGTCAGCGGTCCCGAGGCGAAGGAAAACCAACGCCTCGCCGGAGGGCGACATCTGATCAGCGGCAGCACCGCAAATTGGCGGTTCGATAAGTCCGGAATCCGCAGAGTGCGATGGACATCGTGGACCCTCTGCAAAGATGCCTTCCGTTTTGCGGGGCTCTTGCTGCGGATGCTGATGCGATCGGATTAACGACGAACTCCGGATCGATCTACAAACACTTTCCCCCTCGATACCGCCGCGTGATGCTTCCAACAGGTTCCCCATGATCTCGATCGCTGCAATTTATTCGATCGCGCTGTTGCTGTGGTCGATTGCAAATTGGGGCTTCGCCTGGTTCTTTGCCGCACGGATTGTCCGGCCTGGCATGGGGAATCATAGGCTGCATGAAAACCAACCCTTCGCCCCCAAGGCTTCGGTGTTGCTGTCGTTGCGAGGCTGTGACCCTTTCCTGGAACAGACGTTGCGAGGTTTGCTGGAGCAATCTTATCCCGACTTCGAAGTCATCGTGGTGGTCGACAATCGGTGCGACCCAGCATGGGATGTTGCGATGCAAGTCAAGTCGGAACGCGACGCACAGGATCGCATCCGCATCGTCGAACTGCAGAATCCGTTGCCAACGTGCAGCCTGAAATGCAGTTCGCTGGTACAGGCGACAAGCCAGATCTCATCGACTAGCCAAGTGGTCGTGTTGGTGGATGCGGATGTTGTTCCGCACGCCAATTGGCTGCGCGACGTGGTCCAACCGCTATCGGATCCGAAGGTCGGAGTCGTCACGGGCAACCAATGGTTCGATCCTCGCAGACGCGATACGGGATCGGTTTTGAGAAGCCTTTGGAATTCCGGCGCGTTGGTAGCGACGGCGATCAACGCAAACCCCTGGGCGGGGACCTGCGCGATCCGCACCGCCGACCTCTTGTCGTCGGGGCTGGTCGACGACTGGAAGACCTCCGTTGTCGATGACGGTCCGATCAAAGCGGCGATGACTCGGCTCGGGCTGCGAGTTCATTTCGCTCCCAATCTGATCATGGTCAATCGAGACCAGTGCACGACCGCATTTGTCGGCCGCTACGTGACACGCATGCTCACGTGGAGCCGAGTCTACGAACCCACATTTGCGGGGACAGTCGTTCACGCAGCTGCCTTGGCTTTGTTTACCGCGGGCTGGTTGTTATTTCTGATCGCCGCGCTCTGCTGGGGCGACTGGCCTGCGGCCGCATTGCTGACGTCATCGATGCTCATCGCCAACGGTTGCATGTTTCTCAGCTGGCGAACGGTTCGCGTTGCGGTCGGCGAAGCGGTCGCCACGAGAGGCGATTCACTGCACCGGATGTCGTGGAGTGAAGCGGCACAGGTCTTTGCCTTGCTCCCCGTATGCCAGCTGACGCACGTCTATTGCACCATCAAAGCGATCTGGGTGCGGCAGGTGAACTGGCGAGGGATCACCTATCGTCTGCACAGCCAGCGGCGCGTCGAGATGGTTGCCTACCGCCCCTACGTTGACAATCAACAGGTTCCCTCCGAGGCAAACCTGTCCGTCTAGTCTAAGTCGCCATCGCGATTTCCTCGCAAAAAGGGGGGGGCTGGGCCGCCGGACCGCCCAAAAAGTTGTGTCGCGACTTGCTCTCAAAACCGAGCTGTTTTGGTATGGTGAGTCAAGAAGTGGTGATATGCTCGCCAGCACAAATGGATATCGTGAACGAAATAGGATGCTTGGCGATGACGCAAAGGAATCAGACGACGCAGCGTCAACCGTTGGCCTTGGTTGGGCTGGGATGCCGTCTACCCGGTGGGATCCGAGATCCCGATTCGCTTTGGCAGCTGTTGGCTCGCCGCGGCAGTGCGATCTCGGACGTCCCAGGAGATCGCTGGCACATCGATCGATACTTCCATGAGGATCCCAATTCGGCTGGCCACATGACGGCGCGACGCGGCGGCTTTGTCGATCAACTGAAAGAGTTCGATGCGACGTTCTGGGGTTTTTCGCGACGCGAAGCGGTTCGCTTGGATCCCCAACAACGCTGGATGCTCGAAGTGGCTTGGGAGGCGTGCGAAGATGCCGGAATTCCTCCCAGCAGTTTGCGAGGCACAAACGTTGGCGTGTTTGTGGGAGCTTCCAGTCACGATTACGGCAGCCTGCAATTAAACGACCTGGGCAATCTGGATGTTCATTCGAACACCGGCGGAACGCTGAGCATCGTCGCCAACCGGATCTCCTATCTGTTCGACTTGCGTGGCCCCAGCCTGGCGGTCGACACCGCTTGTTCGTCGGCGCTGGTCGCATTTTCGATGGCTTGTAGATCGATTTGGTCGGGTGAATGCGATGCCGCGCTGACTGGCGGCGTCAACGCGTTGCTGACGCCCAACGCCAGCATCGGATTCAGCAAAGCGTCGATGTTGTCGGCCGCCGGCGAGTGCTTCGCTTTTGATCATCGGGCCGACGGCTACGTTCGCAGCGAAGGGGCGGGGATGGTTTTGCTGAAACCGCTGGCCGATGCGATCGACAATGGCGACCACATCTACGCCGTCGTCCGCTCGGCAGTCGTCAACCAGGATGGTCACACGTCGTCGATGACGGTTCCCAGTTCGGCGGCACAAAGCAAGCTGTTGCGACGGGCACTCGACGAAGCGGGCGTTGCTCCAAATGAAGTCTGTTACGTCGAAGCCCACGGAACCGGAACGCCGGTCGGCGATCCCATCGAGGCAGCGGCGATCGGGGCGGTCGTCTCCAAAGGCCGTGCCGCGGGGGACGATTGTTGGCTGGGGTCGATCAAGACGAACCTCGGGCATCTGGAACCGGCATCGGGTATCGCAGGCTTGTTCAAGCTTGCCTTGATCATGGACCGCCAAACGATTCCGCCCAGCGGCAACTTCGAAGCGGCGAACCCCGCGATTCCCTTTGACTCGCTGAAACTGAAAGTCGTCGACAGATTGCAACCGATCGCGACGCAGGATCAACCGATCAGTGCGGCGATCAATTCGTTTGGTTTTGGTGGCACCAATGCCAGCGCCGTGGTGCAGTCGGCTCCGCAAACGAAGCAACACAAATCCAGTTCCGAAACCCCTGCGACACGACCTTTCCTGTTGCCGATTTCAGCTCGCGACGATGAAGCGCTGCGTGGTTATGCAAAACAATACAGTCGCCGGTTGAAGGAGTTCGGCGGTGATGATTCAGCCGCACTTGCCGACTTCTGCTATTCAGCTGGAACGCGCAAAGAGCAACACTCGCAACGCATGGTGCTGCGTGGTCGCGACGCCAAACAACTCGCGGGCAACCTAAGAGCGTGGTTGCGTGGTGACGACGTGGAAGAGAGTGTTGTGGTTGGCCATGCGGAAACGCAGCCAGGAACCAACGCGTTCGTTTTCACAGGCCAAGGGTCTCAGTGGGCGACGATGGGGCAAGACTTAATCGCGCGCGAACCGATCGTCGCAGCAACCATCGAAAAGATCGACACGCTATTCCAACAGGTCAGCGGATGGTCGCTGAAGGAAGCGATGTTGTGCGATGCCAGCGAATCGAAGATCGACAGCACGCAAGTTGCCCAGCCCGCGATCTTCGCGCTTCAGGTCGCTTTGGTTGAACTGTGGAAGACTTGGGGGATCACACCCGACAGCGTGATCGGTCACAGCGTGGGAGAGGTTGCGGCCGCGTGGTGTGCGGGCATCTATACGTTGGAAGAAGCGACGCAGCTTGTCTATCATCGCAGCCGGTTGCAGGATGGGACCGGTGGTGCGGGCAAGATGTTGGCCGTTGGTATGACGGTGGCCGAGGCGCGTGCGTTGATCGGCGATGCCGCGGCGGAAGTCACCGCGGTCAACAGTCCCTCGTTGGTCACGATTGGCGGCGACTCCCAGACGGTTGCTGACCTGGAAGTCCAACTGAAACAAGCCGGGAAATTTGTCCGCGACTTGGGACTCGATTATGCCTTCCATACGTACCAGATGGATGCGATCAAGGAACCGTTACTGCAGGCGTTGGAATTCCTGAATCCGCAACCGTCGACGATCCCTTTCATTTCGACGGTCACCGGACGGCCACAAGACGGCCAGACGATGGACGCTCAATATTGGTGGCATAACGTTCGCCAACCGGTTCTGTTCGACGAAGGCTTTGCCGCCTTGGTCGCTGCCGGGCACGGGAACTTTCTCGAAATTGGCCCCCATCCTGCACTTCGAAGTTCGATGGCCCAGTGCCTCGCATCTCTCGATGCATCCGCTCAAGTATTCCATTCGCTCGCACGCCAAACCGATTCGACAACCACGCTGCTCAAGAACGTCGCCCAGATGCATGTCGCTGGGCTCTTGGTCGATTGGCAGGCTTTGAATCAGTGCGCGGGCAACTTCGTCCTCCAGCCCCGTTATCCTTGGACCTACCAAGAATACTGGCTCGACAAAGGCCGCGACCTTGCCAGGCTCGACAAACCTCTGCACCCGCTGTTGGGCAAACGTCTGCAATCGGCAAATCCGACGTGGCAATTGACGCTCGACCCACACCGTTTTCCGTACTTGCGAGATCACCAAATCTGGGATGGCATCGTGTTCCCGGCCGCTGGTTTTGCAGAGATCGGTTTTGCGGTCGCCGACGCGATGCTTCCTGGCGATGCGTATGTTGTCGAAGACTTGCAATGCCTGGAGGCATTGTTTATCGATCCCGATCTGATGCCGACGATTCAAGTCGTGTTCGAAGAACAGACCAAGTCGTTTTCTATCCACAGTTCCACCGATAAACAGAATTGGCAAACCAATGCCTGCGGGCGGTTGGTGTTGCTGCCGGCCGATCCGATCCAGCCCAAGCCAAATCTGCAGGCGATCGAAAGCCGGCTGCCATGCACTGTTTCGCATGAGAACCTGTACGACAATCTGCATCGGTCGGGGTATGGATTTGGCGATGCGTTCTCGTTGATTCAACATCTCAGGCATGGTGAACCAGCGTCACTTAGCGAGACCTCATTCGATGGTTCGCCGCTGCGGCGAGAATCGCTGGCCTGGGTCGACGCTTCGGGTTTGGGCGCCTCGGCGGCCGCCGAATATCGCTGGCATCCGGCGATCTTAGACGCCTGCCTGCAAGCAACTCATGGCACGCAGTACGCCGAAGCGGATGCTGAACAAGGCGACGATTTTTACTTGCCCGAATCCATTCGCAGAGTGCATTTGTACTGCAACAGCTTGCCGCTGCAATTTTGGGTTCACGCGGTTCAAACGGCTGCCGAGTCCGATTGCTTTGAATACGATCTTTTTGTGATCGACAGCGCCGGACAAACGATCGCGGAGATCCAAGGTTTCCGCGTCGCGAAGGTCCAGCGGACTGGCGTCACTCGCCCAATCGATGACTGCCTGTATCGGTTCCAGTGGCAACCGCAGCGGATTCGAGGAACCCAAGCCACCGGCGCATGCGACTTCCCTTCATCCAGCGAATTGCTGCGGCCCGTCGAATCGCAGGCTGCCGACCTGGTCGATCAGTATGGGCTTGGCGACTACTATGCCGACTTTCTGCCACGGATGCAGCAGGTCGTGCTCGCTTGCATCGTGAACGCGCTGCGACAACTCGGTTGGTCATATCAGGCAGGGGATCGCTTCACCGCCGACCAGTTGATGGAAGCGTTGGGGATCGTCGAAGAGCACACTCAGTTGCTGCAGGCTCAACTGCACTGGCTTGCCGATGCGGGTGTGATCGCAGCAGATGGATCGGGCTGGCGAGCAACCACAACATTGGCGACACGCGACACGAAAGAGTTGCTCGCTGATCTGGCAGAAGAGTATCCGCGGTTTGCTGCGGAAGTCGATCTGGTGACCGCGTCGTGCCTGCGTTTGGCTGATGTGATGTCGGGTGAGATCGATCCGCTGGAGCTATTGTTCCCCGGCGGATCGAGTCACCTGGTCGATCATTTTTATACGCAGGGATGCGACTTTCCCGCGTTCAATCAATTGCTGAAAACGGTCGTCGGGCAGAGCGTTGCCAATCTGCCGCCGCGGCGTACCGTCCGCGTGCTGGAAATTGGTGCCGGGACGGGATCGTTGACGGGACAAATTGTCCAGACGCTCCCCGCAGATCGGTTTGAATATCTGTTCACCGACATCGGCGGCGCGTTTCTCGCCGATGCAAAGCAGCGATTCGACGATTGTCCTGCGATGGATTATCAGCTGTTTGATCTCCAACGACCGGCTGAGGATCAGGGGATCGAACCGCACAGTTTCGACATCGTGATCGCGACTAACGTGTTGCACGCAACGGAAGATTTGTCCGTAGCGCTCGCGAACGCCAAGTCTTGTTTGGCGGCCGAAGGACTGTTCGTCTTCCTGGAGGTCGTCGAAAGAAGGCCGATCTGGGACAACGTGTTCGGATTGCTGAAAGGCTGGTGGTCGTTCCAGGACGCGCACCGAAGCGATTCGCCGTTGCTCAGCCGCGACGCTTGGGAAGCACTGCTGCAGCAGAGTGGCTTCCAGGACGTTGCGTCGTTCAAATGCGCCGATGACGCGGAACAGGCGGTCTTCATTGCGCACGCTCCCGAGACGCAATCCGTATCGGCCGACGCGGATTCGATGGCAAGACAAGACGATGTCGAACCGAGCAGCGATGCGATCACTTTGATGTTCGTTGGGGAGGATCCTGTCTCGACCGAGCTTGCCCTCCAGTGGGATCGTGAGTTGGGGGAAGTCGTGCGAGTGCGACGAGGTGCCGAGTACCAACAAACCGACGAAAACGAATTTACGGTTGTCGACGGTTCCGTCGACGAACTTCAACGCCTCTTCCACGACGCGCGACTGGGCGACCGAACCGTTGAAAAGATTGTTCACGGCTGGGGACTTTCAACGCCCGCATCGGCACTGGACATCGACCGGCTGCTGGATGCACAAAAGGTTGGAGTGTTGAGCTGCATGCATCTGGTTCAGGCTCTGGGTGATTGGAACCTGAGTCCTCAACCCCGCGTTCACGTTTTGACCCGTGGTGCGCAATCGACATCCGATACCGATCGAGTCGACGGGCTTGCCGCCTCGCCATTGGTCGGCTTTTGCCGCGTGGCGCGCAGCGAAGTCTTCGACCTTGGCTGGCAATTGATCGATTTGGACGTGGAGCCCAATGCGGATGACGTCGCAAATATTGTCGATGAATTGAGGGCTGCCGAACCGGAAGCGGAAGTTGCGCTGCGTGGAACGTCGCGGTTGGTCAACCGCTTGCATCGAGCCAACGCTGCCGATCTACCGACGCGACAATTCGATTGGAACGCCGGCGGGCCAACCAGCCGAGCGTATCGATTGCAGATGCAAAAACCGGGTGTACTGGAAGACCTTTCGCTCAACGAAACCGATCGCCGCAGCCCGCAACCCGATGAGATCGAAGTCCAAGTGATGGCGGGAGGGATCAACTTTCGCGACGTCATGAAGGCGTTGGGGATGTACCCAGGCAACTCGATCGATCTGCTGTGGTTTGGCGACGACTTTGCTGGCGTCGTCGAGCGTGTTGGCGAAAACGTCGACTCGATTCAACCGGGCGATCGTGTGTGTGGCATCGCGGGCTACAGCTTCCAGTCGCATCTGGTCGTCGATCATCGGATGGTCTTCAAGCTGCCAGCGGATCTTAGTTTCGCGCAAGGGGCGACGGTGCCTACCGCGTTTATGACTGCGGAGGTTGCGATCGGCCGGATCGCGCGAATGCGGGCTGGTGAGAAAATCCTGATCCATGCTGCAGCCGGCGGGGTCGGGCAAGCCGCCGTGCAGACTGCACAGCACCTGGGGCTGGAGATTTTCGCGACGGCGGGGACGCCCGAAAAGCGAGAACTGTTGAAACGCATGGGCGTTGCTCACGTGATGGATTCGCGGAACGTTCGCTTTGCCGACGAGATCATGCAGTTGACCGACGGCGCTGGAGTCGACGCGGTTCTCAATTCATTGGCGGGCGAGTTTGTTCCGAAGAGCCTTTCGGTGTTGGCTCCCTTTGGCCGCTTCCTGGAAATTGGGAAAGTGGATGTCTACGGGAACTCCAAGATCGGCCTGGCTGCGCTCAAGCACAACATCTCGTACCATGTGATCGACCTGGCGCAAATTATCGATCAGCGGCCAGCGGAGATCGCAAACGTTCTGCGAGAACTGAGCGACCGTTTTGCGGCGGGAGATTACAAACCGCTGCCGCTGACCCAGTTCCCGATCAGCGAAGCGGCAGAAGCCTTCCGCTATATGGCTCAAGGCCAACACATCGGCAAAAATGTACTGTCGTTCGAAAGTCCAGCGTCCGACGCGGCAACGGGGCGACGCATCGTTGGGCCGTGCACCCAGGAAGGACATCTGTTTAAAGCAGACGCAACCTACCTGATCACCGGCGGTGCAAGAGGTTTTGGTTTTGAAGTTGCCAAATGGATGGCCAGCCAAGGTGCAAGAAATCTTGTTTCGATGAGTCGTTCGGGCCCCGACCAGGCGTCGTCCGACGCAATCCAAAGGATGCGTGACGAAGGCATCTGTGTAGTCGATGCCCGCGGGGATGTCACCGACGCAGAAGCCGCCAACCGCGTGATCGATACGATTCAAGCAGACATGCCAGAGCTCAAAGGGGTCCTGCATGCGGCGATGGTGCTGGACGATGAGTTCATCAGCGAACTGGATGTGCAGCGATTTAATCGCGTGCTTCAACCCAAGATGCTCGGAGCGTGGAACCTGCACCAGGCAACGCTCGAATTGCCGCTCGATCACTTCATTTGTTTCTCCTCGTTTTCCGCCGTGATCGGTGCTCCGAAGCAATCGAATTACAACGCCGGCAACAGCTTTCTCGATGCGTTGGCTGGTTATCGCCACGCCCGCAACCTGCCCGCGATGACGGTGAACTGGGGCGCCATCCTCGGTGCCGGCTTTGTCGACCGGAATCAGAAGACGGCCGAATACCTGGATACTCTGGGGATGCAAGCGTTTCCCGTGGGGAAGGCATTGGATCTGCTGGGCCAACTTCTGCAACGCGATGTGCCTTTGTTGTCGGCAGCACGCGTCGACTGGCAGCGATTGAGCAAGCTGAGCCCCGCGCTCACCCGGCTGCCGGTCTACGCTGGCGTTGTGAATGAACGTGGCAGCAGCCGCTGCGGTTCGTCGCTACCGGAAGAGCTCAAGGCGATGCCGGCAGATCAGTGGCCTGCGTTCCTTGAAGACTTCGTTGCCCAACAGGTTGCCGGAGTCTTCGGAAGCCAGGACCAAGATGTCGACCGAACGCGTTCGCTGACCACTCTGGGCATCGATTCGTTGATGGCGGTCGAATTGGTCAATCGGCTCGAAACCGCTGCCGGCATCCGCATCCCGATGGGAGGTCTGTTGAGCGGCGTCAACGTTCGTGAGCTAAGCGTGTTGCTGCAGCAGCAATTGCTTGAACGGATCGCGGTGGAGCCACAGCGTGGCGAGGGACCGACGCCAACAGAGGTGCCGTCGAAAGGGATCGATTTTGAAAGAGATGCAGCCTTGGACGATTCGGTTTTGCCAGCTGCCAAGCGTTATTCCAGCGACCCGCCTGCGAAGGTTCTGTTGACCGGAGCAACCGGGTTTATCGGAGCCCATCTTTTGCACGAGTTGCTGGAAACGACCGATTCGGAAATTACCTGCTTGGTTCGCGCACGCGATCTCGAATCGGGGATGCAACGGATCGTCGACAATCTGGCAAAATATCGACTCTGCCCCAACGGAGCGGCAGACCGCGTGAAGATCCAGCTTGGCGATATCGCTCAACCTCAGCTGGGGCTGTCGACCGAAGCGTTCTCTTGCCTGGCCGACGAGATGGACGTGCTGTACCACAACGCGGCTAGCCCCAATCTAATGCTTCCCTACGATGCGTTGCACGGCCCCAATGTGGTCGGCACTCAAGAGATGTTGCGTTTGGCATGCCATAACAAAACGAAGCCGCTGCACTACGTCTCGACATTCATGGTGCACGGGACCGATGCCAACCGCGGTTGCGACGTGGCGGAATCGGATCTCCTGCCTCGCTGTGAAGACTTGATCTACGGATACGCCCAAACCAAATGGGTCGCGGAAAAGATGATCGAAACGGCGCGGCAACGTGGGCTGCCCGTGACCATTTACCGCCCAGGACACGTGACCGGACACAGCGAAACCGGCGTTGCAAACGTCGACGATCTGCTGCACACGATCGTGCGAGCGTGTGTGTCGGTCGGGGCGGCTCCCTTCCGGTCGTTACAACTGGACATCACGCCTGTCGATTTCGTCGCCCGTGCGATCGTGGCGTTGTCGCAGCACGACGCAAACCTGGGCCAGACGTTTCATCTGACCAACCCTCAACCGCTCAACGACGAAGTCCTTGTGAACTGGATGCAGAGCATTGGCTCGCAAGTCGATTTGATCTCGCACGAAGAGTGGTGCCAACGGATCGATGCCAAAACATCTGATCACGACGCCAGCTTAGAAGTTCTCACCGAAGTCCTGATGCCGCGGCTGACGTCGGGCGGCAAACGTGGAATCCACCCGCGATTTGATTGCAAGCGAACCCTCGACGCGTTAGCCGGATCAGGGATCTTGTGCCCGCCGGCCGACAAGCAACTGCTGTCGACCTGTTATGCCTACCTGCAGGAAAACGGAGCCGTCGACGATCCGTCAGCCGTCTGCTAGGTGTTGGTTGCGGTCGTGGCGACGGTTCGCTGGAGGAATATCTGCAGCAACTGTCCCGCCTGCGCGTCGCTAATGACTCGAGGATCAAAGTGGAGATTCAACTTCAAACGCTTGTTGTATTCGAACGCAAATAGGGTTGCGGCGGTCTGTGAAGTGATGGGGGCCAGCCCGTCGATGTCCAGAACTTTCAGATTGCCAGCGTGATGGAACCCGTCGATTCGGGGAAGCTTGCAGCGGCGGAACAATTTCCCTGCATTTGAGAAGATCACCGATATCGTGCGGCCGTTGTTGGTAGCCGAGCGACGGAGCGCTCCCGGGATCCATTGCATCAACCACAGGCTGAGCAAAAAAGTGTATCGTAAATCGAATCTGCGAATGATCTCCATCTCGTCGCGAATGCTGTGCAACAACTGCGTTTCATCTTCAACGTCGCCTGGGCGACGATCCAGAAAGATCGAACTGACAGCATTCATCGCGGGCAGCGTCGCGTGCGACTTATCTCGCATGTTGATTGGAATCATCATCCGCAGCCACGCTTGATCTTCGCGCACGCCATAGGCTGCCTGCCAATCCCAGAGGGCAAGAAAGAAGTCGCGGGCCAATAGTTCGTTGAGGGAGACGTTGCGGCGGCGAGCGGCTTTCCGTAGCTCGACTGTATTTTGGGATGAAACTTCGAGAGTCGTCGACGAGGGGAAGACTGCTTCGGCCCGCATCGTCCCCGGTGTCTGTGGTAGAGAGAGTGATTCCGGCTGGCGTCGCCAGAATTGTAGCGCACCGATCAAGCCAACCGATTGCCGAGGCAGAATCTTCAGCGCTTTTGACATCGTGAACCCGTACCGACCGCGAGACTGCAGCCTCTGGGGATCGACGGGCGGTACCGCAGTCGCTGGTTTAAAGCCGGACTGCTCCGTTGCGTAGTGGGACAGCAAATCCTCGAAAAAACGCAACAACCCAGCACCATCGCAGCAGGCGTGGTGCATTTGGAGAGTTAATTCGACGCGGTGGCTGTCTTGAACGACCACACCCCGCAAACCGGTTTCGCGATCGAGATCGATTCGCGGTGCCGGAGGAAGCGGTCGTCCCGTTGGCCCCTGCTGCCACTCGATCGGCGGCAGACTTGCGTCTCGAACGATCCATCGTTTCCGACGTCCATGCGAAACGGTCGCTCGCAACAGCCAGTGATATTCCAGCGTCTTGAGCAGCGCCGACTCGAATGCCTGCCGATCCAGCTGCCCTTCCAGCAGAACACGGCCGATGCACAGACATGGGTAATCGTCCCGATCACTCCACAACATACATCGCTCAAACGGCGTCAAAGGCAATGGCTTTGCCATCTTCTCGAAGCATCCTCTGCGATCACAAATCGAAGTAGTATAATCCCGCTCGGTCGCATCGACGATGGCGTGCGATTTCGACCATCGTGTACCGCTCCTAGGAAAAATGCTCTGTGACGATCGTCTCCGCTCTCTATTGTTTGATCGCGGTGATTGTTGCAATCCAGACGACTGCGGCGGTTTGCTTTGTTTGGTTCATGTCGCGAAGCGGTTGCGACCGGCAAACAGCCAACCAACCGAAGGCTGCGATTATCCTTTGCCTTCGCGGCGCGGACCCTTTCCTGTCGGATTGCCTGCAGAGCCTGCTGTCGCAAGATTATGCGAACTACTTGCTTTGCGTGGTCGTCGACAGCGACGAAGACCCCGCTTGGTCGGTGCTGCGGAAATTTGAAGGGCGTGCCGGGCTGCAAATCGAAGTCTTGCAAAACCCGCCACCGACGTGCAGCTTGAAATGCAGCAGTTTGGTTCAAGCGATCGGGAACTTGGATGCGTCGTTCCAGATCGTCGCCCTGTGTGATGCCGATGCGGTTCCAGGTCCTAATTGGCTGGCCGATCTCGCGGCACCGCTTGCCGATCCCGGCGTCGGTGTTGCCACCGGGAATCGCTGGTACATGCCTCAGCCCAACTCGCCCGGGTCGATGATACGCTACCTATGGAATGTTCCCGCCGCAGTGAATATGGTGCTGCTGCGAATCGCCTGGGGCGGAAGCCTTGCGATCCGCCGGGATGTTATCGACAAGGCCGATCTGCTGAAACACTGGTCCGGTACGCTATGCGAAGACACCATGCTGTATCGGCTGCTCCGCAACCATGGTTATCGGCAAGCGTTTGTGCCGACTGCGATGATCGTCAATCGTGAATCGACAACGCTGGCCAACGTGATCGACTGGGTGCCTCGGCAAATGTTACTGGCAAAGTTGTATCACCCCAGCTGGCCAGCCACGGTCGGCTACGGCATTATCTCCATCATCGTCCCCTTCTTGGCAGCGTTACTGATCATCGTTGCCGGAACGCAATCCAACTCGAACGACATGATTGGGGTGCTTGCGGCGCTTGCAGCCTTCGAAGTCTCCAACTCGCTATTGGTGGGACTCTGCCAATGGGGAGTCCGGCGACGGCTGGCCAGTCGAGCCGTGCAGTGGAGGTCCTGGAGGTGGATGTCCGTCGCCGCGCTACCGTTCTGGGTTTTACTGAGCCAGCTAATCTCACCGGTCTTCTATTGGAAATGCATCACGGCGCAAAGCATCGATTGGCGTGACGTCCGCTATGACATCTCGGGCCAGACGATCACAAAACATCCACATTCACCGCACCGATCCAACACTGTCGACAGCCAATCATTGTGAACACGAAGGAGTTTGCATTACATAGATTGAGCTGCTCGCTTATCCAGTGTCTACGCAACGGGATGTTTTTCGTTCCAGCGTTTCATCGCTGGCGTGATCGTTCTCATAAAGACCCAAGCACCACGTGTCTTGGATAGGCAGCGGATAAGTGTTTCGGGACGAATTTCCCCCGAATCGATCCGATGCAGAAATTCAGGTTCGCGGATCGGGCCGACTCGTTTCGAACCCAACCAGCCACGCTTCATGCAATACCATTTCACTGACATACTCGGCGTTCCTTCGTTTATCGAGAATTACGATACCGAAGCCCCGCGGCTACTGCCCGATCGGTTATAGCCAGTTTGAATGGGTCATTGAAAAACTATCCCGATGATTGCCGATATTACGCTGGCACTTGCGGACAAGTGCATTGCATGGCAGTGTTCAGACGTTCCCCTGGCCAGCATCTCGCTTGGGCGCTGGGCTGCGTTTCGCATACCAGCACGAGGCGCAATCGAGTGAAAATTGTGCACTCGCATGCTAGCACGAAGCGCAAGCGAGAGGAGCTTGGTCACTCGCCTGCGCTTCGTGCTCGTATGCGCTGATCGCGTTGCGCTTTGGTGCCTACGCCTTTTCGGAAACTTCGCAGGCGGTGGAGCACGCTGTGGGGCTGCTCGACTCGTGGCACATCGGGGTTGCCGACGCGGTGTCGACGGCTAGCTGCCGTTCGAAGAAACAGACCAACTTTTGGAAATGGGTCTGCTGGTACTGCGTCGGATCCTCTTGGCCGACGAAATCGATCGCGCGGATCAGCTTGCGCTTGCCGCAATGTTCGTTCAGCCGCCAGTCATTTTCAAGAGATTCGCTGATGTGATGCTCGGCGATCAATGCGTTGCCGCGCATGTGGCGGATCCGCGGATGTAGGTAGGCGTCGTTGTAAGCCTTCTCCGGATGCGGCTCGCGTTCGAGGCTGAAGACGTTCCCTTCAAAGTCGCCGTATTCCATCGTGATGATGTAATAGTCTTGCTGTTGGCCAAATTCGCTGTCCAAGATGTAATCGACAGCCAGCCCCTCGTGATACCGCGCCTCGCCCGTCTCGCGGTCGACCACCATGCAATCGCCCAAGAATCCCGGTTGGTGCATCAGTCCCGCGTCGCTGCTGACGCGGTCGATGATCTTGTCGGCGATCGGTTCGGCAGCCACGGGCAGTTTGTGCGACGGATAAGGAGTCGATTCGTGTTGCTGTGCGATGATGTTGTACAGCGATTTGATGTTGAATCGGAAACCGTGCAGCACGTTCGACATCGTCTTCTTCAGATCGCGTATCTGCATGATCGTGCCGGCGTAATACAGGTTGGGAATGTTTGTCGATTCCCAGCCGCTTGTCATCGCGGGCAAACGGTCTTCGCAAGCCATATCGGGGCGGCAGTTCTCGCCAAAGAACTTGGGATCCCAGCGGAATCCGGTGCAGCAGATGACGCGATCGTAAGCCATTTCCGCTCGCTGTCCTTCGGCATGCGTAAACGTGATGTTGACGCGGTATTCCCCGTCGACCTTTTCGATCTTGTCGATGTTGGCGTCGAGGACGGAGTTCTGTCCCTTCAGAATGTAGGTGTCCAGGAACTCGTTGTTAACAGCTCGCAGGTGGCCGAAGAAGTGCGACTGCCAAGCCATCTTGATCGACCCGGGGCTGGCCAGGTGCGTGACGCGGGTGGCGTTGAGCAGATGGTTCGCCGTCTCAAACGCGGAGTTCCCCTTACCGATGATCAACAGCCGCTGGTCGGCGTAATCCTTGGGATCGATCGACATGTCGAAGTAGTTTTCGGTCAGTTCGATACCGGGGATTTCGGGAACGTACGGCTTGGAAACTCCCGTCGCGACGATGAACGTTCGCGAACGATAGAGGTTCCCGTCGGCATCGCGAACGATAAACCGGTCGGTTCCGTCCTCGGCGCGGCTGACGTCGCTGATCCAAGTGTTGTACTGGATCTTCAGATCGAAGCGGGCTGCGTAATCTCGCAGGTATTGCGCGTACAGTTGTGCGTTTGGGTAATAGGCGTCGGTGTAGTTCTGGAAGTTGAAGCCATCGTCATCGCACAACAGCGAGTTCCAGTCGTATCGAAGCTGGGCCCGTCGCTCGGTATAGCCGTTGTAGACCTTATTGATCGAGATCAGCTTGCCGTGTCGCGGGAACCGTTCGTAAAACGCTCCGGCGCGGTCGTTTGCTTCGAGAACCAGATAATCGCGTTGTTCGCGGTCCATGAAATAGGCAAGCTGCAGCCCCGCAGGGCCGGCGCCGAGGATCAAGTGGTCGATGTCGCGAATGGTTTCTGTCGTGGTCATGTTTCGGGCTCGTTCGCTATTGGGAATCGCTCAAGTTGTCGTTGCGGTCGCGACCTGCGTCGTCGCCGCTGGCATCCAAGCTGCCCAGTCGTCGTTGCACCTCCTCGTCCGAGAGGCTCTCCAGTTCTTCAAGCATGCGGATTTCATCGATATCGGCCTGTTGCAGCTGGTCCTGCACGATCGATTCGGCGATCGCTGCAATCGTTGGCGAATCGTACAGCAGCCGCAGCGGAATCTTCGCTTCGAATTGGTCGCGGAGCCGCGATAGCAGCTGGGCCGCTTGCAATGAATTGCCGCCGAGCTCGAAGAAGCTGACGTCGCGGCCGATCGGTCCGGTCTGCAAAACTTCCTGCCAGAGATTGGCAACCGCATGTTCCAGCGGCGACTGCGGCAGCGCAATCGCTGCGACCGCCACAGGCTCCGTGTTCGGCAGCGGCAACGCTTTGTAGTCGGTCTTGCCGGCGGGAGTTTGCGGGATCGCTGGCAGCCGACAAATCGTCGACGGCAGCATGTATTGCGGCAGCCGCCCGCCGATCGATCGGCGAATCGCATCGACATCGACGTCGGTTTGGCAGAAGGCGACGATCTGCTGTTGAGCAGCTTCGCCGCGAACGACGACCGCCGCGCGATGAACTCCCGCGACCGATTCGATCGCCGATTCGATCTCATCCAGCTCGATCCGGAAGCCGCGCAGTTTGATCTGCCGGTCGTTGCGAGCCAAGAAGTGCAGTTCGCCTCGGCTGTCGATTC
The DNA here is from genome assembly GCF_007753095.1 of Rosistilla carotiformis. NCBI lineage: Bacteria > Pseudomonadati > Planctomycetota > Planctomycetia > Pirellulales > Pirellulaceae > Rosistilla > Rosistilla carotiformis. Next base: position 6,991,292 of record NZ_CP036348.1, on the reverse strand, counting down.
GCACTTGGTCGCCGGTCCGGTAGACGCGCGGCGAGGGCTGGTCGGTTGTGGATGAGTCGTCGGCGGAGAAGGACGTCGGCGGCAGCGTGACAAATCGCTGGCGAGTTAGTTCGGGTTGATTCCAGTAGCCGCGAGCCACGCCGGCACCGCCGATGCACAACTCGCCCGAGACGCCGCGTGGAACGGGGCGCAATTCGGGATCGAGCAGATGGATCGTGGTATTATCGATCGCTTGACCAATGCAAACGCGTTCGCCTTCGACTCGGGAGATCGTCGACCAGACGGTCGTCTCGGTCGGACCATAGACATTCCACAGCTCGCAGCCGCTGGCCAACAACTGGCTCGCGAGATCGGCTGGCAACGGTTCGCCACCGCTGAACACTCGCAACTGCCGGCTGGGCGTCCAACCAGTCGTCATTAAGACACGCAGTGTCGAGGGCGTCGTCTGCAGGTGAGTGATCGGTTCGGTTTCGAGGATCGATTTCAGTGACTCCGGTTCGGTCGCCGCTCGATCGGCGGTTAACCGCACGTGCCCGCCGGCCCACAGCGGCAGGAACAGCTCCAATACCGAGATGTCAAACGAAGTCGTGGTTAGAGCCAAGATCGAATCGTCGGCGGTGAAGCCGGGACGCGCGGCAAAGCTGTTCAACAGATTGGCGACGCTGTGATGTTCGATCGCAACTCCTTTGGGTTTGCCCGTCGAACCGGATGTATAGATCACGTAAGCGAGATCTGTCGGCAGAGGTCCGTCCAGCGACAGATCTTGCGCATCCAATCGACTCAGTTCGGCGAACTGCCAGACGGGAACGTCGGCCTGCATCGATGTTGTATCGGAGAGGATCGCCGCGAGCCCGGCGTCTTCGATCATCATCGCCAGTCGCTCTTGCGGCAGTGCCGGATCCAACGGCACATAAGCCGCTCCCGCTTTCCAAACCGCCAGCATCCCGACAAGCATCTCGATCGATCGCTGCATGTCGACGCCAACCAGATTCCCGGCCGCGATGCCTCGTTGCCGCAAGACCTTGGCCAAGGCTGTCGATTGCGCGTCGAGAGCGCTGTAGCTGAGTCCGCGATGGTCGTCGGTGATCGCAATCTTATCGGCTGCATTGGCGGCGACATCGGCTAGCCGTTGGCAGAGCGTTGCCGAATCGCATTCCGCGGCGGTGGCGAGATTGAGTTGTTCGAAAGCTTTGCGATCGGTCGGCGATGCACTGGGCAAGTCGATCAGCGCACAAGCGGGATTGGCGGCGATCGCTTGCAGCGTCGCTTCCATCAGATCCAGAACGCCTTCCGCTGTCGCACGATCGATGTGATCGTTGTGCACCACCGTGATCTCGGTCGTCGACGACGGATGGATGACCATCGACAGGTCGTATGCCGTGACGGCGGCGTAGTCGGGTTGGACCGCTTGCAGCGTGCCGCCAGCGATCTCGATCGGGGCGTCGCTGGCATGCAGCGGCTGTTGGAACAGGAACATGTTTTGGGCCAGCGGCATCGCATCCAACGACCGCTGATGATCGATCGATTCGACCACGCGTTGGAACGGCACGTTGGCATGTTCCAGATCTTGCAGCAGATGGTCTCGCGTCGATCGCAGCAATCGCAGGAACGAGGCTTGGCGATCGATCTGGCCACGGAAGATGATCGGATTCATGAAGCATCCGACCGTTGCGGCCAGTTGCGACGAGGGGCGATCGGTCGTCGGCATCGCGATCGGCAGATCGGACGATCCGGTGTATCGCGAGAGGACGTGTTGGTAGGCGGCCAGGTAGACCATCGACGCGGTGGTGCCATGGTCGCGAGCGACGCTTTCGAGATCGCGAGCGAGCGAACCATCCAAGGCTCGCGTGATCGCTGGCGATTCGTCGGACGCGGCCACATCGGATTCCGCGACCGGCAGTTGTAGACGCTCGGGAATTCCGGCGAGTCGCGTTTGCCAATAGCCGACCTTTTGATCGATCTGTGCGATGTGCGATTCGGATTGATCCCACTGAGCGAAATCGAGATAGGTCAGCTGTTCTGCATCGACCGGAGCCGCGGCGATCAGATCTCGCAACAGGATCTCGACCGAGCTGGCATCACAAACGATGTGATGTAGGACGATCTCCAGCTGATATTGCGACGGACCGGTTTCGATCAGAGCCGCTCGCATCAGCGGTGCGGTTTGCAAATCAAACGGCTGGCGAACCAAATCGGCTCGGACTTTGGCGACGCTTTCGGGCGACGCGTTTAAACGTTGCAGCCGCAGCGGCGCGTCGTCCAGCACGCGTTGCATCGGCACATCGCCCGACATCTCGATGATCGTTCGCAGCGCCGGATGACGCTGGCAGATCGCGGCGAGCGAGGCTTCCAATCGATCGGCGTCGACGTCGCCGGTGATTTGCAGCGAGACGGGGACATGCAAAAACACGTTGGTCTGTTCCAGTTCGTGCAACAACCAGAAGCGTTGTTGCGCGGCCGACAGCGGCGCCACCTTGGCGTCGTGATCCCGTCGCGTGACTTCGTCTTTAAGGCGTCCTTCCCCCTCATCGATCGCAGCGGCAAGTCGGCCGAGTGTGCTGTGGCTGAAGAGCGTCGAGAGTCCGATTTCGACACCAAACTGTTCGCCGATCCGCGTGACCAACTGGCCAACCAGCAGCGACTGGCCGCCGAGATCGAAGAAGTCATGGTGTCGACTGATCTCATCGACATGCAGCAGTTCGTTCCAGATCGATGCCAGTGCGACTTCGGTCTCCGTTTCGGGAGCTTCGAATTCTGCAGCCGCCTGGGTTGCGGCGAACCCGCCCGCTTGCCAGCGTCGGACTTCGGAAAGCTCACCGTCGAGGAACATCTGCCGGCAATCGCGACGGCGCAGTTTCCCGCTGGATGTTTTGGGCAACGATCCCGACTTCACCAACACGATCGCATGGGGCGTGACCTGATGACTTTCGGCGATCGCTTCCAAGGCTTCGGGCAGCAGGTTGTCGATAGCAAATTTGCCCGGCCGCCAAACCTCTTGCAGCACGACCAGCTGCTCTTGCCCATCGTGGTCGATCGAAAAGGCCGTCCCCGAATCGGGCTTAAAGGCTTCGCTGATCGATTGCACGGTCGCTTCGATGTCGTGCGGATAATAATTGCGTCCGCCGATGATGATCAATTCCTTGATCCGCCCGGTGACGATCAATTGCCCATCGATGATGCAGCCCAAGTCGCCAGTCCGCAAGTAGCCCGATTCGCCCGTGTCGGCGATCGTCGCGTGAAAGGTGGCTTGCGTTAGTTCGGGTTGGTTCCAGTAGCCTGCGGCGATCGAACCGCTGCGCGCCCAGATCTCGGCGACCTGGCCTGGCCCCGCCAGACGACAGGTTTGCGGGTCGACGATTTCGACTTCCATTCCCAAAACCGCTTCGCCGGAACTGACCAACGTCTGCGTGCCAGGCCCCGGTGCGTCAACCTGTTCGATGCGGCCAGCGGCCAGCGCGCGGCTGTCGACTTCGTACATGATCGGCATCTTACCCAGCGGGCTGCCGGTCATGATAACTGTCGTTTCAGCCATCCCCATCGCGGGCGAGAAGGCGGATGGATCGAAGCCATACGGTTGGAACTTTTCCGTGAATCGTTTTGCGGTCGCAGCGCGAACCGGTTCGGCGCCCGAAACCGCAACTTTCCAGCTGCTCAGGTCGAGCCCCTCGCACTGCTCCGGCTTGATCTTGCGAACGCACAGCTCATATCCAAAGTTGGGACTGCCGTTGCTGGTCCCTTGGTAGCGGTCGATCGCTTGCAACCAGTGCAGCGGATTGGAGATGAAGTTCTTGGGCGTCAGGATGACCGTCTCGACACCTTCATAAGCGGGCAACAGGATCCCGCCGATCAACCCCATGTCGTGATAGGGAGGCAGCCAGTGCAACGCTTTGGCGCCGGGGAAGTGGTAGTGCCGGACGAGGGCTCGCAGATTGTGCATCAAGTTGGCGTGCGTCAGCGCGACGCCGCGAGGGATCCCTGTCGAACCGGAAGTGTATTGCAGCAGGGCCAGTTCGTCGGGGGCTGGTGCCGAGGGACGCCAGTCGTCGGCGGCCGACAGCGACAACTCATCGACCGCGATTGCCGCGGCGTTGTCGAGATTCCAGAGAGGGCTGAGTTGCGGACCGATGATCTCACGGCTGGAAAGCATCACTTTGGCGTCGGCGTTTTGAATGATCGCTTGCAGCCGACCCAGAGTGTGTTGTAGTCGCAACATGCTGGGCGGATAGACGGGGACCGCAACCGCACCGGCATACATGCACCCGAACAGCGAACTGACGTAGTCCATGCCGGGGTCGAGAACGATCAGCACGCGCTCGCCCGCGCCGCCAAGGGCTTGGATGCGAGCGGCGATCGCGCGGGCGCGATGGTCGAGATCGCGATAGTTTAATTGCGTGTCGTTGAAGTCATGATCCAAGACCATCGTGAACGCGGTGCGATCGGCGTGTTCGGTTTGCCCGTACCAACGCAAGCGATGGACCAGCGTCGGCAGCTCTTTTGGCGCAGAGGTAGCGACAGGTGCCGAGAAGCCCTGGTGGTGCGGATTGTGGTCGATGCTGTTTTCCGTCGCGTCCAACAATTTTGTACCTATCGATTCTCGCGAGCGCTTCAGATTTCGGAGCTTCACTGCGGGGTGTTTATCCGTCTCCACAAAGCTTGCGGATGGTGGCGTGCTGCTAGGTCACTGTCGTCCAACAGGCTGTAAAACTGAAGTTTAGGCTTATACGGTAGAATAGGTCGTCTGCAAGCAGAGACCACTCTACAATCTATTTTCCACTAAAGTGGGGTTTGGTGACAGGTTGACGGTTTGCATGTACACCTTCGGAATCTCTGCCTTGTGTCATTTGTTAGGAGAGCGATGTTGACGAACCTGAACATCACACGACGGTTCCATTCGGGCGATACGAATTGGAGATCTCCAGCGGTCACCGTTGCGGTGATCTACGTTGCGTTAACGGTCGGTACTATTCTGGGCGCCTGTCGTGCTGATGCGGATGATGAGGCTGCAATTTCAAGGCTTCCCGCCGGTTCTTTGGTCTCCGCCAATGGTTTGGAAGGTTGGTCGGATTTGGTTCTGGTGGCTACGCCTGATGTGACTGGTGGGGAAGTTTCCGGGGTCTCGCAGGTGGTGCTGCGGTATGCGGAAATGTTTACGACGGTGATTGCTGCGGATGTCCACCAGGTCCAGGGGGAACATCGTCTACAGCGGGTCGGGATTGGGATGGCCGTTGCCGACGGGGAAAATTTCCGGATTGTCAGCGACCAGGATGGGGCGGCGGGGCTGGGGATGATCGGGGCACAGGTGTTGCAAGCTGCCGAACAGTCTTTAGATCATCTGACCGTTGCGCTTCGACTGGCTACGGCGATTGTGATCGATTCTCCCGCGTTGGTCGCCGTCGATAAACGGCACGAAAAGGTCGTCGCGAGGCACCTGATTTGGGTGCAGCCCAAGTCGGGCTTGGTCAGTTCGGCCGTTTGGTTCATCCGCGGCGGGGAGCCGGCCGAAGTGGTCGATGGGCAGGGGATGTTTTTGCCCGAAAACTTCCGCGAGACGCGACACTTACATGTCGACGTCGGCGAATTTTTCTTGGGCATCCCCGGCCCCAAAGCCTTTGCGATGCAAGGCTTGCCGCGGGGGAAGCCGTTTCCGTTGGCTGCGCCTCACGCCGCTGCCGCTTGTGCGACACCGTTGACGATCGACGACTTCAGGGCGTTGGCTCAGTACCTGTCCGAGGCTGCCAGACACCAATAGGCGGTGCCGGCACGGAAATTGTTGGCACTATTTCAGTTGCTTCAACGCAGCGACAATCTTTCCGGTGTCCAGTCGTTCGCGGTAGTCGGGGTCGCTGTGAGCAAACACGATTTGGCCACTTTTGTCGACGATATAAACCGCCGGTACCGGGAGCGCGTGGTGCTTGAATCCGGAAGCTTTTTCGAGGTCGATCCCAAATCCTTTGTAGCGTTCCAAGGTTGGCGCATCGACTTGAAATGCGAGCCCAAACGCTTTGGTTGCTGTCAGATCGGAATCCGAAAGGATGGGAAACGGAATCGAATTCTTGGCGACGTTCGCTTGCGAATGCTCCGGATCATCGGGACTGATGCCGACCAGTTCCGCTCCCAGTTGTTTGATCGCAGGGTAAGCCTGGATCAACGTTTGCGTGTGCCGGGTGCAAATCGGGCACCAACCGCCACGGAAGAAGACCAAGACAACAGGCTTGTCTTGGTGCAGTGATGCGATGCTGACCGGTTTGCCATCGACCGATTTGACAGCAACATCAGGGAGCGTCCCGCCAACCTCCAGAGGCTTTGTTTGTTTCGCATCGCTAGCAATCGCAGGATCGTCGGCCTTTGCCAAAGTCGAACAGGCCAGGGTGGCGATCAGCCCAAGACTTAAACGAAGGGACCACAGATTTTTCAGCGACATCGAAATACTCTCCAGAGAAATGTTTGATACGTAAACGTTGCTCCATAGTAGACATGTCGTTCCATCGGCCCACCCCGCCGGCGGGTGGCGTGGTGGTGGGCGACGATCACCTGCGCGAGACTTCAATCGATGCGGGGGCGTCTTGCTTCAAGTATCTCCTGACCGGCAGGACGTTACTTTACTTCCGCAGTGCGCATCGGGCTGCGACGAGGCGTCGCCGCAGTTTGATCCAGTGGTGGGCGAGAATGGATCAACGATGCTGGGTCGTTAAACCCAGAAGTTTTAAAATGTCGGCTGTGGGTTCGGCGATGGTCTTGATCTGTGTTGGCGTGTCGGGACGGTTCTTGTCTCGCAAGATCACGATCACTTCTTGGTTGGACGCAGTCGCTGCGGGCGACGTTTGCGGCGCCGGTTGCGTTACGGCGGCCAATCGGGTTGGAGGCTCCGGAACGTTGTTGTTCCGTGGCGCCGAAGCAATTGCAGCACGCGGCTGATAGAGCGATGCGAGGTTGACGCGATCCAGTTGCCAATGGATCGTGCCGGGGCCGGCATAGATGCCGATGTCGTCTTCAAAGTCGGCGGCGTTGCAGACGCCAACAATTCGGCCCTGGTGATCGAACAATCCGCCTCCGCTGCGGCCGATCGTCGGGGCGCCGGCGATCTCCAGATTCGAAGCCCCCAGGTGTTGGTTGTATTTGTTGACGGCGGTGATTCGCGTGTCGCGACGACTCGGATCGGCGCCGCGGTCGCAGCCAAAGCTGAACGCGGCCACGCCCGATGCGGGCAGCTGGTCCTTCGTAATCACTGGCACCGGCTGGATCGGGAAGCCCGGTTGGATCGAGACCAAGGCGATGTCGCGGGTCTTCGCATCGTAGTCGATTAATTGTCCCGGCACTGTGTGAATCTGACCTTGGACGAACAGTTCGACTTCGATCGGTGCTTTGCCTTCGGAATCGCGAAATACGTGTCCGCAGGTGAGCACCAAAGCTTCTTGGCCGTGGGTGTCGATGATCGTTCCCGTTGCGACTCCCACCGCTCCCTGTTCGCGAACACGAATCCGAACCGTCGCGGCTTGGGCACGTTCCACAGCGAGGGCCAAGTTGACGCTGGGCATCGATTCGCCGGAGACCGTTGCGGCGACAGGACTTGCCGCCACGGCGGGTGTCAGGTTGGAAAGCTGCGTCTGCGGAACTTCCGGTTGGACATTGCGAGCCCCGGTGTCGCGAATCCGTTCGCCCTGCCGGTTGGCCAGAGCTTGTCGCAGGTTTTGAATCGGTTGCGTTCCCTGCAGGCGAGCGATTTCGCGTCCGCCCGAAAGAACGAGGTAGGTGGGGAAGCTGGCGACGCGATAGCGTTGAACGAGATGGATTTCCCGTGCGGCGTCGACGCGGCGGATGGCAACGCCTTCACGCTGCAATTGCGCGACGACCGGTTCCATGGTGGTACAGGCGTGGCAGCCGGGCTGCGTGAATTCGACGAGAACCGAATCGCTGCTGCCCGTAATGCCAGCGGCGAGCAATAAATAGCACAACATGTGCATTGCCAAAGTCCCTCCATGGACGGCTATCAAGCGAGCCAAAGTGAACCCAATTGCAAGCATCCATGCTGCGAGGCTCACGGCGCGGGTGAGGTCGAACGAAGTGGGATAGTGCTTCAGCGACCGCTGGCAGAGCAAGGGCAAGTTGTCCGGTGGGAATTCCTATTGCAATCCGTAAGCTGTTGCTGGACAAAGGCTTAGGCGGTTACTGTCGCTGGCGGAAATTTTTGAATTCGGAAAAGAATCGCTAAAGTTTCCCCAGCAGGGTGGATCACCAGACAACGCTAGCAGCATCGAAGACCGGACCTTCAACGCAGGTTCGTTTGTAATCCCAGCTGCCATCGGCTTGCTTGATTTTGGCGACACACGAAAAACAGATCCCAATCCCGCAAGCCATCGGGGTTTCCAGGGAGACCGTGCAGGGGACGCCTGCGGCGGCGCAAACCTCGGCAACGCGATGCATCATGATTTCGGGGCCACAGCAAACGACGCGGGTCTGCGCGGGGAGGTCGCCGGCGGCCAATAAGTCGGCCAGGCGATCGGGCACTAACGCTTGCGTCCCCAGGCTGCCGTCATCGGTGCAAAGATCCAGTTCGATTCCGGCGGCGGCGAAGTCGTCGAGCCCGGCGGCGAGGCTGGCGCTGCGAACTCCGTACAGCAGCGTCGCTCGGGTTGCGTACCCGCTGGTTCGGCCGGGGAACGACTCTTGTCCCAACGCTTCGGAGCCGAGGGCGAGGAACGGCGTCTGGCCGATGCCGCCGGCTGCCATGATCAGATGTTCGCACTCGATCGTCGAGAAGCCATTGCCCAGTGGGCCCCAAATGCCGATGTGCTGGCCGATCTGGATGCGCGACAGACGGGTCGTCAATTTCCCTTTGGCGATGTAGACAACCTCCAGTTCCTCCGCCGGCTGGTCGCCGTTGCGAACGACGCGATAAACCGCCAGGGCGCGGCCGATCAGCGGGTCGTTGAATCCGTCCAAGCGGATCATCACAAATTGCCCAGGGACAATCTGGCTGGCGATCTCGGGGGCGTGTAATCGCAGACGGTATGTCTTCTCGGCGATCAGATCGGTGGCGGTCACTACCGCTCGCAGCGAAGTCGCACCGTCGGCGTAATGTTGGGCATGAAGCGGGCTGTTCATCAAGCGATCCTCGCAAGTAAAGGGCGGGCGAAAACTGGCCTCACGCGCCAAGTCCTTGGAATCGCGGCCGGTTTCGATCGACAGGAAGCACCGGGGCGCTTCGCGTCGTGGCGTCGTTTCGTATCCGGGAAGGGGCGATCGTTCCCGGCGAGCCTCCTGGCGGCCGCGGGATCGATGCTGTCGCGATGCTAGCGACGTGGACGTTTTCCACGGCTCGCAGCACCACCGCGCGGCGAACGCTTCTTGGCCGTGCGGCGATTCCCAGCGGGGCGCTTCGCCTTCGCGGGGGGAGCGGCCAATTCGGGAGCTCCGATCACGGTCCCCGATCCGCTGCCGGTCGCTTCGGACGAAATAATGATATCGCTTGCAGCGGGGCGGCGGCCAGCGGGCTTGGCCGGGGATCCCTTGCGAGCTGGCGTGCCCGACTTCGAACCGCCGCTCGATTTGCCAGAGCCACCGCGTGGGCCTGTCGGTTTGCCGGCGACGGTTTTCCGAGTGGGGGAATTTCCGCTCGGTCCAGCCGATCTGGAAACGCTGCTCTTACGTGGGGCCGACTTGCGTGCGGGCTTCGGCTCCGCGGCTTCGGTCGCCTGCATCGCAGCAATTTCATCGCGGAGCTTCTTGACTTCACGACTGTTCAGTGGTCGGTAGGCCCCCGTCGGTAGATCCCCCAGTTTCAGGCTGCCGATCGCGGTTCGCTTCAGTTGGACGACTTTGTGCCCCAAGCGGGCCAAGATTCGGCGGATTTCGCGATTCTTGCCTTCGCGAAGCACGATGTCCAGTTCGGTCGCCTTGCCGCGGGTCCGCCGGATGCTGACCCCTTCGACTTGGAAACGTCCTTCGTGGAAATGGACCCCTTCGCGCATTTGTTTCAGCGTTTCGGGGGAGACCAGGCCGGCTACCGTCACTTGGTACGATTTGCGGACACCGTGCCGGGGGTGAGCGAGCATTTCCGACAGATCGCCATCGTTGGTCATCAAGATCAGGCCTTCGCTGTTGCGATCCAATCGCCCGACCGGGAAGACCCGTTGGTGTTCGTTGATCAGATCGATCACGCGTGGTCGGCCCTGCGGGTCGCGGTTGGTCGTGACGATGCCGACCGGTTTATTGAGCGCGAAATAAACCAGCTTCGCCTGTTTGATCGTCACGCCATCGACGCGGACCTTAGCGGTCTGCGGATTGACGCGGGTCCCCAGCTCGGTCACGGTCTGGCCGTCGATGTCCACGCGGCCGTCGGTGATCAATTCCTCGCACTTGCGTCGGCTGCCAAACCCGGCCGATGCCAAAATGCGTTGCAACCGAACCGCGGAGGTTGTTGTTTCGCTGGCGGAGGAGGATTGCGGGCTCTTTTTCTTGCGGGGCGGGTTGGGCATGTGACTTGCTTGCTGTTGTTACGGGCGATTCAAACAACAACGATAACGTAAACCCTGCGGGATCGAGTAGGGTACAAATGCACACAAATGCCGCTTATCGCCCGACTTTTCCCTATCTGCGACCGATTGGGAGGGTGGTGCGAAGATCCGTTGCGCCACCACGCAAATCGTTTAGTTCGAGAACCAAGAGCGTTTCTCGGTGTACATCTTATCGCGGACCGGTTCGGCGATCGGTTTTTGATAGTCCCGCGGGCGACCACCGACAACTTCAGGCCCTAAGTCGTTTTCGGGGTAGGGATCGTGCGCGACCGCTTCAAATCGTTGCTGTTGAGTCGTGCCGGGAGACGTGTTAAACGGCGTCCTGTACCCGCGGCAGCCAACCGAAACGAAGCCAATCGCAGCGATGATCGCAAGGGAATATCGCATGGGATGTGCCTTTTGCCAGTAACTGATGGAGAGGGAGTGGGGTGGGAGCATAGGTTTTCCAGCTGCCGCCCGCCAATGGCAACTTCACTTGCTAGCAAAGCGTCATGACTGCTGTTAGGGATCGGCACGACAGGCAAGTCGACTGCAGTCTCGACAGCGCTCCAGAAAGGATCGCTAAACGCGGCACAGTTTGCGCGATGACGCCAAATGTCAGATTCCGTTCTGAGGCTGAAAACCGGAGGCCTTTACGGCATCCCCATGCATAGGACCACCGATTCGGGGTCGCTTCCGGTCAATGTCACTTGGCCAACCGCCGCCGGGATCAGTGCGGTCTGGCCCAGTGGCAACGCCATCGAGTTCCCGTCTCCCCAGGCGATCGTCGCTTGGCCCGCGACGACGGTCAGAATCCGGAACCGATTGTCCCCTCCGACTTCGGTCGCTGCGGTGCCACCGAAACGATCGAGGAAGAACTTATCGCAGCCAACGAGTCGCTGGCCGCCGGAGGCGAGATCTTGCGGGGTTTGGAAATCGACGGGGCCTCGATCGTAATCGGTGACTTCGATCGCTTGGCTTACGTGCAGTGGCCGTGCGTTGCCCGTGTCGTCGACTCGGTTCCAATCGAACAAGCGGAAGGTGGTATCGCTGGACTGTTGAATCTCGGCCACCAGCAAACCGCTGCCCAGGGCGTGGACGGTCCCGGCGGGAATGAAGACGCAGTCCCCTGCGGAGGGTTGCAAGGTGTGCAGGACATCGTCGGTCCGGCCGGCGGCGCAGGCGGCACGCAGCTCCTCGGGGCCTACTCCCTGTTTGAGGCCCGCGTAGATCAGGCTGCCCGGTTCGGCGGCGATGATGTACCAAGCTTCGGTCTTGCCCAGGTCCGGCGGCGTCATTTTTTGAGCATAGGTGTCGTCGGGGTGGACTTGGACCGACAGGACGCGGTCGCAATCCAGGTATTTCAGCAACAACGGGAAGCGATTGCAAACCAGTTCCGGTCCCAGCAGGTCAGCGGCCGAGGTGCGGAGTAGTTCCGATAGCGACCGGCCCGCCAGGGGGCCCTCGGCAACGATGCTCTGGTCGGCGCCATGGTCGACGATCTCCCAGCTTTCGGCGTACCGCGGGGCGTCGCCGATCGGCTTGCCCAGCACGCTGCCCAGCCGCCGCGCACCCCAGATGTATTCGCGAAACAGGGGTTGAAAGCGGAGTGGAGCATGCATCGGCGGAGCTTCCGGGGGGGTGGGAGGAGAAGATTCGGAGAAGTCGAGGCGCCGCGCGGGGGGCGGTTTCGGGCAGCATTCAAAAACAAACAAGAACGCTATTGTATTGCTTTGTGCAAGGAATCAACTAGACTAAAAAGGCTTTCTCATTCACCCGGCCCGGGCCTGTCGGTTCGACCCGGTGAATGCCAGGGTTCACATCCTGGATAGGGAAAGGCTTTGCAAATTCTCGCGGTCCAAACAGTCCCCATTGGGTTGAATTGTTTGCTTTCGCCGTGGCTAAAATCGTCTCATTCACCACGGCAGAGAGATCCTATGGCCACTCTATTCGCTCGCAATCGCTGCGCCGCAGCAGCGCATCGGGCGAATCGTTCCCGCTGATACGACAAGCCATCGTCAGCCTCCGACGCGGGGGCTGTGGGCTGCAACCACCTTGGCGGGGGCACTTCGTGTGCCAGCGAACTCCTTCCATCCAATTACCTTTCAGTCGTTTGATAGAACCGTGAATCAAGCCAAAGCACAAAACCACCCGAATTCGGCCAAAGCTTCCAAGGACGATCTGTTCGAGAGTTCGACGATGACATTCGGCGAACATCTTGACGAGCTGCGCAAATCGCTGCTCAAGGCGGCGATCTGGCTGGCCTTCGGTCTCGCGATCGGACTCTATTTCGCCGATCGAGTCGTCCAGTTCGTGCAGCTGCCGCTGGAAAAAGCGATCACCCGGTTCTTGGCCGATCAGACGCTTTACAAGATGGACATCGATCCAACGACCGACCAGGCAGCGCCGATGCGGAAATGGCTGGTCGAAAAGGGGATGATCTACGAGACCGTCTACATGGTCGATCAGCAGGCGGTTGAGGAAGAGGAAAACCAACGCCAGGAGAACGAAAAAGCAGCGGCCGCTGCCGCTGCTGCGAAACCCAAACCGGCAGCCGCTGCAAACGTGGAGCCCGCGGACCAAGCAGCTGCAAAGCCGGACGATCCATCGAAGCCCGCAGCCAAGTCCAAGCCAACCGACGCCAAGCCGCTCGCCGACCCGCCCGCGGGCGAGACGGAACGTGAGCCCGCCGTGGCGACGGGCGGTTCTATGACAACGATCGATGCCCAGGTCCCCGACGCGGTTTTTGAGAACCCCGAGAAGAATCTGAAACCGGTCACGATCTGGCGACCCGCTGGGGCGGGGCTAAGTTCGTTTCAGATGGAAGAGACGTTCATGATCTGGTTGAAAGCGGGGCTCGTGATCGGGGCGATTTTGGGAAGCCCTGGGATCTTCTATCACATCTGGAGCTTTGTGGCGGCGGGATTGTACGAACACGAACGCAAGTACGTTTACGTCTACATGCCGTTCAGTGTCGTCTTGTTCATCTCCGGTGTCGTGCTGGCCTTCTTTCTCGTGCTGCAGTACGTGATCGACTTCCTGTTGACCTTCAATGCATCGCTGAACGTCGACCTGGTGCCGCGTTTGAGCAATTACGTGAACTTTGTGCTGTTGTTGCCGCTGGGCTTTGGGATCGCGTTTCAATTGCCGTTGGTGATGCTGTTCCTGCAGCGGATCGGGCTATTTGAGACCGATGCCTACGTCTCCAGTTGGCGGATTGCCGTGTTGGTGATCGCGGTCCTCTCGATGGTCCTCACACCCGCGGATATCTACAGTATGGTCGCACTGATGCTGCCTTTAATCCTGCTCTACTTTTTGGGCATTGGGCTTTGCAAATTCATGCCGAAAGGCCGTGGAATCGGCCGCGAAGGCTACGACCCGGCCTAGCAAGCGCTGGAGTGGAGGCTTCAGCCGAACCGTGCGAGTCGTCCCCAAAGATCCCGCAGGGATCGTAGTGGGTAGCCGGTGGTTTGAGCGCAGCGAATACCAGCGGAAACGTTCACGTTATCGAACGCCGTCTCCGGCGGGGCGCACATCGATCTGCGATCCCTGCGGGACCAGCGCGGGTTCCGGAGGCCGCCGCTGCGCGACGACCTCCGGCTACCTTCTGGAATCCCTTTGGGATCCCGCTTGCCACAGAGGTCGCCGAGCACACAGAGGAAACCAGCCAAGCGCCCAATCCTCGGTGGCCTCTGAGTTCTCTGTGGCAAAAATCGTAACAGCCACCGAATCCGGACGGGATCGTAGGGGGTAGCCGGTGGTTTGATCGCAGCGAATACCACCGGAACCGTTCACGTTATCGAGCGCCGTCCCCGGCGGGGGCGCACATCGATCTGCGATCCCTGCGGGACCAGCGCGCGTTGGGGCCGCGGGTTCCGGAGGCCGCGCTGCGCGACGACCTCCGGCTACCTTCTGGAATCCCTTTGGGATACCGCTTGCCACAGAGGTCGTCGAGCACACCGAGGAAACCAGCCAGTCGCCCAATCCTCGGTGCCCTCTGAGTTCTCTGTGGCAAAAATCGTAACAGCCACCGAATCCCGACGGGATCGTAGAGGGTAGCCGGTGGCTTGAGCGCAGCGATTACCACCGAAACCGTTCACGTTATCGAGCGCCGTCCCCGGCGGGGGCGCACATCGATCTGCGATCACTGCGAGACCAGCGCGGGTTCCGGAGGGCGCCGCTGCGCGACGACCTCCGCCTACCTTCTGGAATCCCTTTGGGGGATACCGCTTGCCACAGAGGTCGCCGAGCACGCAGAGGAAACCAGCCAGGCGCCCAATCCTCTGTGGCCTCTGAGCTCTCTGTGGCAAAAATCGCAACAGCCACCGAATCCCGACGGGATCGTAGAGGGTAGCCGGTGGCTTGAGCGCAGCGAATACCACCGGAAACGTTCACGTTATCGAGCGCCGTCCCCGGCGGGGGCGCACATCGATCTGCGATCACTGCGGGACCAGCGCGGGTTCCGGAGGCCGCCGCTGCGAGACAACCTCCGCCTACCTTCTGGAATCCCTTTGGGATACCGCTTGCCACAGAGGTCGCCGAGCACACAGAGGAAACCAGCCAAGCGCCCAATCCTCGGTGGTCTCTGAGCTCTCTGTGGCAAAAATCGTAACAGCCACCGAATCCCGACGGGATCGTAGAGGGTAGCCGGTGGCTTGAGCGCAGCGAATACCTCCGGAACCGTTCACGTTATCGAACGCCGTCTCCGGCGGGGCGCACATCGATCTGCGATCCCTTCGGGACCATCGCGGGTTCCGGAGGCCGCCGCTGCGAGACAACCTCCGGATACCTTCTGGAATCCCTTTGGGATACCGCTTGCCACAGAGGTCGCCGAGCACACAGAGGAAACCAGCCAAGCGCCCAATCCTCGGTGGTCTCTGAGCTCTCTGTGGCAAAAATCGTAACAGCCACCGAATCCCGACGGGATCGTAGAGGGTAGCCGGTGGCTTGAGCGCAGCGATTACCACCGGAAACGTTCACGTTATCAAACGCCGTCCCCGGCGGGGGCGCACATCGATCTGCGATCCCTTCGGGACCATCGCGGGTTCCGGAGGCCGCCGCTGCGAGACAACCTCCGGATACCTTCTGGAATCCCTTTGGGATACCGCTTGCCACAGAGGTCGCCGAGCACACCGAGGAAACCAGCCAGGCGCCCAATCCTCGGTGGCCTCTGAGCTCTCTGTGGCAAAAAACACAACAGCCACCGAATCCCGACGGGATCGTAGAGGGTAGCTGGTGGCTTGAGCGCAGCGAATACCAGCGGAAACGTTCACGTTATCAATCGCCGCGGCCGGCGGGGGCGCACATTGATCTGCGATCCCTGCGGGACCAGCGCGCGGTTGGGCGCCGTTATCCGGAGGGCGCCGCTGCGGGATCGATTCGTGCGAAATTACCGCGAACGTTGGGATCGTCGCTAATCCGCTCTAGATCGCTTCGCTGCCCCGTTCGCCAGTGCGGATTCGCACGCAATCATCCATTGGCAGAATGAAAACCTTTCCGTCGCCGATCTGTCCCTGCTGGCCCGTCCGTCCGCCGGCCAGGATCGCATCGACGGTTGGCTGGACAAATTCGTCGTTGACGGCAATCTGCAGTTGAACTTTGCGAAGCAGAGTGACGGAGAATTCGTGACCGCGGTAGACCCCGGTCTGTCCCTTTTGGCGTCCAAAGCCTTGGCAATCGACGACCGTCAGGCGGAAGACTTCGACCTCGGTCAGCGCCTTCTTGATCGCTTCCAGTTTATCGGGCTGGACAATGGCAATGATCAGTTTCATCAGCAGGCTTTCCGGTGGATCGGTGCGATCGTGTCGATGGGAATTCTGGGATGAATCTAGCCAACGTTCCCTCGATGTGGCAACCAGGCTTGATCAAGTGAGCACGGCAAAGAGCGATGTGCCGCATCGATCGCGAGAGCGTCGCAATCGTCCAACCGACGCAATCGGTCGGCGGCAAGAAGAATAGAAAAAACCCCGGCCCGGGTGAATGAGGCGGACATCCACCGCGGGCCATTGGGGTATCCTCTGGCCCAGGCAAGAGCCGAGAAGATTCAAATAGTGGCGGTGAGCCAGGCAAGCTCACCGCCACACTTGAGCGAACACTAGCCAGCCGCTGGGGCTAGGCTGTCTGCTGGGTAAGCGTGCATTCCGTGCTCGGAGATATCCAAACCAGCGGTTTCTTCTTCTGCCGAAGCACGCAGGATGCCAATTCCCTTGAGGATCACAAACAGGATCATCATGGTGACAAAGGCCCATGCACAGATCGCGGCAGTACCGATCAACTGAACCATGAAGCTTGTCGAGCCACCATCCAGGTGAGTGTTTGGCAGGAATCCGATGGCCATGCAGCCCCAGACTCCACACGCACCGTGTACCGGGAAGGCACCGACGGGATCGTCGATCTTCAATTTGTCCAAAGCGACGATCGCGGCGACAACAATCACACCCGAGACGGCACCGATAACGATCGCCCACATGTTGCTGAAGCAATCGCAGTTAGCGGTGATGCCAACCAATCCACCCAATGCACCGTTGAGGCTCATCGAAAGATCGGGCTTGCCGAACATGATCCAGCTGACGATCGTTGCAGCGACAACACCAGCGGCTGCCGAAAGGGTTGTGTTGACGGCGATGAAAGTGGTCGCGTCGATGTCGGCTGCCGATTGGAATGCCAATTGGCTACCAGGGTTAAATCCGTACCATCCAACCCACAGGATGAAGACACCCAGGGCTGCGAAAGCGATGTTGTGACCAGGCATTGGAACCGATTTTCCGTCGCTTGAGAAACGTCCCAAGCGTGGGCCCAGGACGATCGCACCGGCCAGGCCAGCGAAACCGCCGCAAGCGTGAACGACTGCCGATCCGGCGAAGTCTTGGAAAGCCAATCCGCCATCGAACTGGGTCAGCCATCCGCCGCCCCACTTCCAGTAACCGCTGATTGGGTAAATGATTCCGGTCAGGATCGCGCTGTAGATCAAGTAAGCCTTGAATTGCATACGGCCGGCAACCGCACCCGATACGATCGTCGCAGCGGTCGCTGCGAAGACGGCTTGGAAGAACCAATCGACATCGGGGCTGAAGGTTTGACCTTCGCTAGGAGCGTAGATTCCCACGCCACCAAAGTCGAAATAAGGGTTTGGATCTTCTTTGTAGCTGCCTGGATACATCAATCCAAAGCCGATCACAAAGAACAACAACGCACCGACCGAAAGGTCCATCACGTTCTTGTAAAGAATGTTGATCGTGTTCTTGGCGGCATTCAAACCCACTTCGACCATCGCGAAGCCAGCTTGCATGAACAAAACCAAAACAGCACACAAGAACAAGATCGCGTTGTCTAACGCGTAACCAACTTCCGAACCCGCTTCGGCTTCTTCTTCAACTACCACTTCTTCTTCGACGGGCGGAGCGTCACTTACGCCGGCAGCCTCTGTGGCCTCCGTGGTCGCCGATTCCGCATCCTGCGCAAATGCAACCGACGTAAGTGACAGACTCACCCCCAACAACCCAATAGCAATGATCGCAAGCGACCAACCTGAAATTCGTCCAACCTGTGACATAAATGATTCTCTTCTGTTTTCTGAGGACTCGTTGCGTTGAAACGGCAGAAACGCTCAGCCGCCTAAAACTGTGCTGACATTCCCTCGCCTGGATTCCGTTGTTTGCCCGGGCCATGTTGGTCTCGACCGGATCAAGCAAGGTCAGCGTTGGGTCCTTATTGCAACGGCCGTGCCAATCTTGGTCCGCCGTTAGGGGCGAAACGGCGTAACCGCTGTAAAATGCAGGAGTAAAACATTTCAAAATTTCTTAACGGAGCGTTCAGGCCAACCGTGTAAGGGGGCGGGTGCCTATCGCTTGGGCATTGCAGGTCGCGAATTTGGGCATGCCTCTGCCCATTAGAAGGCTCATTTGATAGGGCCTCGTTGTGGGGCTTGCGGGAGGACGTCGGCGAGCTGACGGTGATCGTTTGGAGCGGCCGAGCGACGGGCTTGCCCCCCGTCGACTCATGGCATTCGACGATACTCAAGCCGTACCGGTGGGCGGCGGAATCGTGTCGATTTCACCGTAGTGTCTCGGGAGGTCGCGGCGAAGGTGGATTGCGAGGGGCGTCGCCTGGGCGGGCGGAAATGGAAAGAGGTTCAGCTGTGAGCGGGTGATCGCGGCATGAGGGCGTCGAGGGCTCAGGGGCGCGGACGACAGCGGCGAAGGTCGCTTCGTGACGAGAAGGCGGGAAGATCTGCGAGCGCACAAAAAAAACGCTGTCCCGCACTTGAAGCGGAACAGCGTCTTGAGTGGTCGACGGCTGTTGTAGCCTACGACTTTTTCTTGGTGGTCTTTTTCTTGACAGCAGCCTTCTTTTTGACGGCAGCCTTCTTGGTGGTCTTTTTCTTGACGGCAGCCTTCTTTACAGGAGCCTTCTTGGCGGTTGCCTTCTTTACAGGGGCCTTCTTGGCAGTTGCCTTCTTCTTTACGGGGGCCTTCTTCGCAGCCGCTTTCTTCGCAGGTGCCTTCTTGGCGGTTGCTTTCTTGGCAGGTGCCTTCTTGGCTACTGCTTTCTTCGTAACCTTCTTCTTGGTCGCTTTTTTCTTTGCCACTGTTTTCCTCCGCTTGGGGAATGCCCGGCGGGATCTTGTGTCGAATGGTTGAAACGACACCGGCCACACCCGCCGACGAATTGAACACCGTGATGGTGTATGCGTCTTGACCGTTCAAGACGCTAAACGCAGTCCACGACTGGCGTTCTGGTGCGTAACTGTACGAACATTGCAAGTTAATGCAACATCTTTTCCACAAAAACAGCGTGTCGGAAACCGACTTTTCCGCCCTCGATCCGCCCCCAAAAAAACACGCTTCGCAGCGTCTGCCGCGATCGGCTGCGGAGTTCAAAAGCGGCCTCTCGAACCACCTCCGGTTAACATCTCGTAGTTGCTGTACGCTAACGACGCGAACAACAGGGTCATGAAGAGGCGCCCCGACATTACCCCATAGGCGGCCATTAACAGGGCACAGCCCATCGAGAGGACAATCGCGTGGTAGAGGGTGCCGCCAAAAAGCTCAATGATTTCCTTGGCAATTTGGCCTCCATCAAGGGGATATACCGGGATCAGGTTCAGCAGCGCCCACATCACGCTGGGCCAGACCAAGAAATTGACCAAGCCAAACATACCCGGGGAATCGATGGGTTGTCCCCCTGCCAAGCTCGGCACGCTGGAGAGAAAGTCGGGCATCAACAAAATTTCAAAGTCGCGTGCTCTGGCCACTCCGATCACGATTGCCGCCAGTGTCAACTGGGCCAACGGGCCCGCGGCGGTGATAAAAATTTTTTCTGCTTTCGAGCTGTTTTTTTTGGAAAACCTCGCGCCATACGCGTTTTGCGGAATCGCTAAGCCGCCAAAGTGATACAGCACGATCGATGCCTGCTGCCCGCACATTCGCATCGCAACGGCGTGACCGAGCTCATGAACCAGGATCGATACGAAGACCGAAAAGATCCACAACAGCAACAACGGACCCCGGCTGCCAGGAAACAATTGCGACAATTGCGAGACCAGGTCGTACCCAAAAACGAGCGCCATGATCCAGAATCCGATCGAGATCCGAACGGGAAATCCCAGCAGGCCAAAGTTCACGTCGTAAGCTGTCCGTCCCGGCTCGGCTAACATCCCCATACCACCTTTAAAATCTCGATTTTCAAACAACCCAAACCAACAACCGATCGCATCACACGATCGACGCATGCGCTTCGACGCGAACTATCATCGCTCGCCATGAGGATCCGAACAACGTGGCTCTTCCAGTCGTCCCGAAATCCACCACGCCGCGACGCCACACAGCGAAATCATCATAAACACCGGCGAAAAACCTATCCGATCGATCATCATTCCAACAACCGGAGAACAGAGCACCGGCAGTCCCGTGGCGACGCTGATCGCCGCCAGATACGACGGATGTTTGTCGCTCGGTGCGACTTCCAAGGTGTAGTTCATGAACAATCGCAACAGCACCGGCGTCAGTCCAACCAGCACGAAGACGATCGGGAATGCCCACGCGATCTCGGTCCAGACCAATCCGATCGCCAACAACGGCGCTGCGGTCACGCCGATCAATCCCAATCGCAACGCGATCCGGTTGCCGCGACGATCGGCTAACGGCCCGACGACCATACTGAACGCCGCGGTCCCCAAATTCTGCACGATCAACCACCACATCAGGCTGCGAAAATCGCCCCCCAGCAATCCGCCGCGGCCAAGCGATTGATAGTGCGGAAACAACATGATCGTCGAACCAAACAAGGCCGCTGCGATTGCGAGGCGCCGAAAATTGGAATCCTCGCGAAATGGTAAGACAGCTTCCGCATACCGCGCCCGAATTCCTTTGACCGCCGCGGGCGTTTCCACGATCACAGCCGGTTCATCGACGCACCAAGCGATGGCTGCAGCGACAAAAAAGGCGACCGACGATGTGGCAAACAACCAATGGAATTCGACGCCTTCCGCCGTTACCCAAGCGGGCATGCAGATCCAAACGGCCCCGACCGCCGCAGTCACGCCAACCACATTCGTCACCAACAGCAAACGGCCGCGATCTCCCGCCGGAATCAATTTGCCCTGCAGCGTATGAAACAGCACCTGCGTCATCCCCGTCGCGACAAAGAAGATCGCGTAGATGGCGATGAAAAAGACCTGCAGCCCGACGGGATGGGCATCCATCAGGCGAAACCCAACGGCTAGCAGCGCAAAACAGATCGCCATCAACACCGTGCATCCGCACAACCAGTTCTTCTTCTGCGGGGCCTTTTGCATCGGCCCAGCCAACAGCAACGCTGGCACGCTTTGGCAGATTCGGTTGATCGGCGGCAGCAAGCCGCGCAGCATCCCGCTGCCTCCCAAAAAGTCCAACACCGCCGGCATGATCACGCTTTCGGTCTTGAAGATCCAACCGACCCGCAAGACCACCTGAAAAAGCATCAATTCGATGAAGTTCTTCGATGCTACGGCGGACGATCGGTCTTCGGCAGACGATTCCCGATGCGGATCGGTTGCGTCGTCATTGGCGGCCGAGGAGCTTTCGATGAGCTCGGAGATGATGGATTCCGGGGCTGGGAGAAAGGATGCGGAGCGTCGCGTCGAATCGCGCGACCCCATTTGGGCAGGACGTTCCGCCGATTTGCGGAACCGTTAGCAGTTTAAACCGCGGCAGCCAAAACGAACAAAGGGGGATCGCTCCTCGGTTTGCCCTGGGCGATCCTTGGCTGCCACTGCGCTCCGCCGCGAGAGGACCTAGGCGTCGGCTTGCAGCAGCATCCGCAGATAGCTTCGTTTTTCGGGATTCTGCAAGCCCAACGATTCGGCGAACGCTTGGACATATTCCTGAGCCCGCTCGATCCCGTCGGCTTCGGCGATGCATTCGATCTCCGCATACGTGCCGACCCGCTGCACATCGTCCAACGTCACCGTCAACTCGCTCGACGGCGCCTCCGGCTGAACCGCAAACGACTCTCGCTGCTTAGCGACCTCGGCGACGCGGCGGAATCCCAGATGAACCAACAACGCTTCGGTGTTCGAACCATCGGCATCCCCCGCTCCCAACGCCCACTCCAGCTCGATCCGGGTCTTCACCGGACTATCCAGCTTGGCCCCTTTGTAGGTGATCATCGGCTGATCATCGACGCGGCGGATCCGCAGCGCCTCGTGCGTCTGAGCAAAATCTCGGCAGGGATGGTTGTAATAGGTATCGCGATGCTGTTGGATCCCCAGCGGCCGCGCCCCGCGATCGATCAATTGCGTGCGAAGCGCCGCCAGATCGGCGACCGGGAATTTCAGTTCGACTTCGTATTGGGACATCGTTGCGCTCGTTGGATTGGTCGGGTGGCGGCAAGCAATCAGTGGATAAACCGCGTGCTGAAGGTAGGTTAACTGACGTTGGTCGCGAACCCGTCACCTTTGAATATTCACAATCCTAGCCGCCGCAGCGATTGGCGGGCACCGGCGGACTGGACTAAGCGGCGACTGGCCAGCTAGATCCCCGAACGCACGATTCAATCATCGTGCTCGTACTCGCTCGGGCAACGAAAAGGAGCGTCGATCCGTCGCAAGGATTAGCGGCGGGATGTAGTGGACGAGGTTACGAGTCCCAGCGATTGGGTCTGATGGATGCAAAAGGACTCGTAGCCTCGTCCACAATGCCGTTCGTTGAACGGCATTGTGTTTAAGCGAGGACCGTTGCTTTTTTTTTAACTGCCGTCCGCTAGCGAGGGATCGCGACGCGGATCAGTGGCGCCGGCTTCTTTTCGCTCGTCAGCCAGACAGCATCGTCGTGGCGGTCGAAGCAGATCGCTTCCCCCTGGCGACGCCAAGGCGTCCGCAACAGCGTCGGCGTTTGAGCGAAGGTCGCTTCCCAATCGACCTTCCCGCCGCCAGCAACCTGTTTCCGCGGAAAGATCATCGCGTCGACATACGATGCGACTACGACCCGCCCGTCGCGCGGATCGATATCCATCGCGGTGATCATCGGCATCCCGATCGTCCCCACCCGTGTCGCCGTCACCTGCGCATCCTTCCGCCCTGTCTCCAACGGAACGCTGTAAACCTCCGCGGCAAAGTTTCTCACCTTGCACGCCAACAGGATCACCCGCTCCCGGACATCGACAGCCACCGCTTCGCAATCGCGCGGCCCGTCGGGGTATTGGATTCGCCAGATCTGAGCGACCTCGACCCGCTTGCTGTCCAAATTGGGTTCATTCACGCGATAGCAGACGACTTCTTTCCGCCGCCGCGCGTTGTCGCCGACGTCGGCGATCATCAGTTGCGGTTGGCCGTCCAACGCATACGACGCGATGTCCTCCCAATCGATGTGCTTGGCACCCGAGATCTCGACCTCGTGGCGGTGACGCCCCTGCTGGTCCATCGCAAACAATCGCGGCGAATCGCCCGAATCGTTATGCGTCCACAAGATCCCCTCGTGCCGCCACGACGCCGCCACCCCACTGCTCTCCCCCACGTCGTTGCACTCGATCGTGCACTGCGTGCTATCGATCGCCGCGTCGTCCGCAGTGGGCCCCGACGCAGCCCCGCCGATGCCGACAACCAAGATCAACAGCATCGCCGACAACAAACCAACAGCTCCTCGGCTCGAAAACTTCATCGACACGTTCACCTATTTGTTGCTTCGTCCTGCCGCAGCAGGCGTTGTTTTAGTTCCGCCACCATCGCCGCTGGCGACTCGCTCCGCGTGATCGCTCCCGCCACGGCAACGCGCGAAAATCCCGCGTCGAGCACATGTTCCAGGTTTTCCACCCCGATCCCGCCGATCGCAAACGCAGGCAGCGTGGTCGTTAACGCTGCATCTCGCAGGAAATCGGTTCCGGGAAACGCTTCGAATGACTTCGTTCCCGACGGAAAGGTCGGCCCACAACCGATGTAGTCCGCTCCATCGGAAACCGCTTGCTCGACCTGCGCCACGCAGTGCGTCGACACGCCCAATAATCTTTCGGGACCGATGATCTGACGGACAACCGTAGCGGGCAGTTCGTCTTGGCCAACGTGCACGCCGTCGGCATGCACCGCTGCGGCGATGTCGGGGCGATCGTTGACGATGAACAGACATCGGCTGGGCCTCAGCGTCGCCGCAGCTGCCGCGGCGTGTTCATACAGTTCGCGATCGTTCAACCGCTTATCGCGCAACTGGATCAAATCGGCTCCCGCCTCCGCAAGCTCTGCGATCGTCGCGGTCATCGCTTCGATCGAATCGCCGCCGTCGACCAGCACATACAGCTGGCAATCGGCCAACCGATCGCGCCGTTGACTCAATTGTTCCAGCGTCGCAAACAGCGTGTACGAGCGGTAGCGGCAGGCTTCGAACGCGCGGCCGATCCCGCTGTCGACAATCTTGCCGTACTCCTCCAGGCAACGCAGCGATTGTTGCACGCGAGCCGCAGCGGCGATCGCCACCGCTAACGCGTCGACACGCTCGGTTTCGGTAGGCGTTTCGATCGCGGTGCCGACATCGCCGGGCGTGTCGCGAGCGGCCAACAGCTGCGAACGCGGCAAGCCCTCCGCTGCGGTAGCTGTCTGATGGCGCAGCTGTTTCAACTGTTCGGACAACTGCGGATCGCCGAGCACAAACCGCGCGTACTCCTCGATCGTCCGCAGCCCTTCGCTGGCCCGATTCAACGACGCGTCCAAGATCCGCCAGACACCGCTGGCCGTCGATTCCTTTCCATCCATCCGTTTATACTCCCATACCGATGCGATCGCGCAGGTCTTTTCCCTGCCTGAAACCCCGCATCTTTCCATCCACTCTTTTATGATCCCGCACCGATGTCGTAACAGTGGAGTTCGTCTTGATCGCGCAGATACAACCGTTTGCCCGCGATCACCGGATGCGCCCAAGCTTTGCCGTTGACCGACGCCGGCTTGAACTCTCCCTTTAATTGGTAGCCGCCGGGATTCGCTTCGATCAAAGCCACGACGCCATCTTCGTAGCGAAAGATCAAATGCCCATCGGCCGCCACGATCGCCGCCGACCCTTTGCCCGGTCCGCGTTGTCCCTCGCCCCAAACCGTCCGTCCGCTGCGCAGATCGACACAGCGGGGAAAGCCTTGGTTGTGGCCATGCCCCATGTAGATCTTGCCATCGATCAGGATCATCCCGCCGTGATGATTCTGCAGCGTGCGGTTGTCCTTATAATAGACTTCGCGATACCGGATCGTCCGCCCCTGTTTCTTCAGTTCCAACAGCGCGCTGCCACCGTCGCCATACCCGCTGGAACAGAAGACAAAATTCCCATCGACAAGCGGTGTCGGCACATTGGCAGTGGTGTTTGCAACGCGAGGGTAGTGCCACAATGGCTCGCCATCGGCGGCGCGAATGCCGATCAATCCCTTGCCGACCAGATTGACATATTGTTTGATCCCGCCGGCGTGGCTGATTACCGGCGACGCGTACCCCGCCGTTCCCTCTTGCATCGGCGTCTGCCAGATCACATCCCCTGTCTTTTTATCGAGAGCTGCCATCACCGCCCGATCGCTGCCGGGAGTGCAGATCAGTCGATCGCCATCGATCAACGGCGATTCGCTGTAACCCCACATCGACATCATCCGGCCGCCGAAATCATTGGGAAAGTTCTTTCGCCAAACGACAGCGCCGTCGGTCGCCGACGCGCACAGCAAGTCTCCGGCATGCGAGAGTCCGTAGACCAGACCGGCTTCGACATCCAACGTCGGCGTGCAATTGGGATCGCTGCCGTCGCCGACCGGCGTTTCCCAGATCACCGTCCCGTCGTCGCGGCTAGCGCAGACCAATTGAACCTGGCCACCTTTTTTTCCCATCGTGTAGATCTTGTCGCCGGCGATCGCCAAAGAGGAAAACCCGTTGCCGAGTCCGCGCGAAGACCACAGAAGAGGCGGTCCGCCGCTGGGCCATTCTTTCAACAGCCCCTGTTCGCGCGAGATCCCATCGCGCTGCGGACCGCGCCAGCCGGGCCAATCGGTCGACGCCAGAGCTTCCGCTGCCGAAGCCGCCGGCTCATCGGTCGGCATGGTCTGCCGTTTCATCTCCGCCCGAACCCACACCTGATCGCGTTGGCTCAAGCGTCCGATCGGCAGTCGAGAGATCGAACCATCGGCCTTTTTAAGTTCCACGGTCGTGCCGTCGAAGCCAACAAAATCGGCTTCGATCTTGTAAGCTCCCGTGCTATCGATCCAGGTGCGAGCCAAGGCGGGCGATGCGAACAGCAGCATCCCCAGGCAGAAAGAGTAGGTGATTGAAGGCGAAGACATGACGAGCATCCAGCGAGGAGCGAGAAGTCGGCGGCAGCCAACGCCACCGATTTACCGCTCCAATTCTAGCCTAAACCCCTCTCCCAATCGCCCACAACGATTTGGAAATTCATCCTCAGGCACCGTTTACCAACGCGACAAGGGAAGCGATAATCAGCCCCATCAACCGCCCTGGTAGCTCAGTTGGATAGAGCAACGCTTTCCTAAAGCGTAGGTCGTGGGTTCGAGTCCCGCTCAGGGTACTTTTCATTCATTGTGGCTGCGTCGCAGGAGTCGAGGCTTCAGCCGAACCGTGGGCAAGATCGCGCAGGGATCGCATACGGTAGCCGGTGGTTTGAGCGCAGCGAATACCACCGGTACCGTTCACGTAATCGATCGCCGCCCCCGGCGGGGGCGCACATTCGTCTGCGATCCCTTCGGGATCATCGCGCATTAGGGCCTTGCATTCCGGAGGCCGCCGCTTCGCGACGACCTCCGGCTACCATCTGCGGTCCCTTCGGGAACGTTGTTTGCCACAGAGCAAGCAGAGCGGATCCAATCCTCGGTGGCCTCTGAGTTCTCTGTGGCAAAAATCGCCAACCGCCACCGAATCCCAACGGGATGGATTTGCGCTCCCTGCGGGAGCGTCGCGCGTTGGGGTCGTCGCGTACCGGAGGCCGCCGCTTAGCGACGACTTCCGGCTACCTTCTACGGTCCCTTCGGGAGCGTCGTGTGCCA
Source organism: Rosistilla carotiformis (assembly GCF_007753095.1). Taxonomy (NCBI): domain Bacteria; kingdom Pseudomonadati; phylum Planctomycetota; class Planctomycetia; order Pirellulales; family Pirellulaceae; genus Rosistilla; species Rosistilla carotiformis. Next base: position 6,964,311 of record NZ_CP036348.1, on the reverse strand, counting down.
CAGAGCAAGCAGAGCGAATCCAATCCTCGGTGGCCTCTGGGTTCTCTGTGGCAAAAATCGCCAACCGCCACCGAATCCCGACGGGATGGATTTGCGATCCCTTCGGGATCATCGCGTTTCCGGAGGCCGCCGCTTCGCGACGACCTCCGGCTACCATCTGCGGTCCCTTCGGGAACGTTGTTTGCCACAGAGCAAGCAGAGCGGATCCAATCCTCGGTGGCCTCTGAGTTCTCTGTGGCAAAAATCGCCAACCGCCACCGAATCCCGCAGGGATGGATTTGCGATCCCTTCGGGATCATCGCGAGTTGGGGCTCTTGCTTTCCGGAGGCCGCCGCTTAGCGACGACCTCCGGCTACCTTCTGCGGGTCCCTTCGGGAACGTTGTTTGCCACAGAGCAAGCAGAGCGGATCCAATCCTCGGTGGCCTCTGAGTTCTCTGTGGCAAAAATCGCCAACCGCCACCGAATCCCGACGGGATGGGGCTGCGCTCCCTGCGGGAGCGTCGCGCGTTGGGGTTCCCGCGTACCGGAGGCCGCCGCTGCGCGACGACTTCCGGCTACCTTCTACGGTCCCTTCGGGAACGTCGTGTGCGCTGGGGCCTTGAGTACCATCCAAAATCCCTTCGGGATTGTTCCGCGCACGTTGGGATTGTTGCACGCGTTCCTAACATCCCGACCCAACCGGGGCTTTGCTCCCGATTCGAACGAACATGTCTTCGGAGAGAACGCGCATGTCGACTTACCATTGCATCCACTTCCACATCATCTTTTCCACCAAACATCGCAAACCATGGATCGATGATGCGTGGGTCCACCAATTTCACGCTTATCTCGGCGGGACACTCAAAGGACTCGAGGCGGTGCCGCTGAAAATCGGCGGCGTATCGGATCATGTCGACATGCTAGTCGGCTGCAAAACAACGCACTGCCCCGCCGACTTGGTCCGAGAAACAAAAAGTGCCGCCACGCTGTGGGTTCACAAAGAAATCAAATTCGCTCCCTTTGCATGGCAGGAGGGATACGCGATCTTCTCACTCAGTCCCGATGCCTGCCCCGGAGTCGCGAAATACATCGAGCATCAAGCCGCTCATCACCATAAGAAATCATCGCTCGATGAATTGAAAGAACTGCTGGCCAAGGCGGGCGTCCAATACGATCCAAAGTATCTCGAATAGGACATTTTTCATCAGCGACACATCGCGTCACACGTACAATACGTTCTGGGCAAATTCACTGTCGATGCAGCTCACAAACGATGTTACCTGGAACGGACCATGCCCCGATTTGTTGTAATGTTCTTCGCTCTGGCGATCCCCGCTTCGCTGGCCGCTGCCGATCCGCCGGGGAAACTTCTGGACCTGTCGAACTGGAAACTGACACTCCCCATCGATGCCGATGATTCGGGGAAGGCGGATGAGATCGTTTCGCCCGAGCTCAAGACGTTTGTCGATCCGCGATACTTCTTCGTCAACGAGGGGGGCGACGGGATCGTCTTTCGCGCCCATTGCGGCGGCGCCACAACAAGGGGTTCGAAATTCCCTCGCAGCGAACTGCGGCAGATGATCGATCGCGGCCGAGAGGATGCCGACTGGAGCACCGCCGGGCAAACGCTCCATACGATGACGATGCGCGTCGCGATCACGAAGACGCCAACAAAAAAGAAGCACGTCGTCTGCGCTCAGATCCACGACGCTCAAGACGATCTGATCATGATCCGTCTTGAAGGAACCAAGCTGTTCGTCGAACGCAATGCGATGGAGACGGTGATGCTCGACCGCAAATACCAACGAGGAACGCCCTTCGATTTAAAGATCCAAGCTGGCGGCGGGCGCGTGAAGGTTTGGTATGAAGAGGAGCTGAAGATGGATTGGCAGGTCTCGCGATCGGGATGCTACTTCAAAGCCGGCTGCTACACCCAATCGAATCCCAGCAAAGGGGACGCCACCGACGCCTACGGCGAAGTGGTCATCTACCGGTTGCAGGTCATGCCGTAGGGTGCCTCAATCGATCGAGATCCGTCGACGGGGCCATTGGTGGGGAATCCCGGCCGTCTCGTGGGAAAGGTTCCATCGGCGATAGAAGCGGGCTCGCGGGTTACTACCTTGTGGGTTGATACCAACTACAATGGACGAGCCGCCCATGCTCGTTATTTCCTCGTCTTGTAAGTTGTGTTGTATGTCCAAATCCCTCACCGCTTGGTTGTCGATCGGTCTGTTGGTTGCGTTAACGAATAACGCAGTTTCCCAGACGTCCCATCCCAATATCGTTCTGATCTATGCCGACGATCTCGGCTACGGTGACACAAGCTGCTACGGTGCGACCGCCGTGGCGACTCCTCATATCGATCGGATCGCCAGCGAAGGGATCCGGTTCACCGACGGGCACGCTCCGGCGGCCACTTGCACTCCGTCGCGGTATGCGATGTTGACGGGCCAGTACGCATGGCGTCAGCAGGGAACGGGGATCGCCAAGGGGGACGCGTCGGCGATCATTCAACCCGGTCGCGTGACGCTCGCTTCGATGTTGCACGACGCCGGCTACAAGACCGGTGTCGTCGGCAAATGGCATCTTGGATTGGGACCGGCAGAAGGGGCCGATTGGAATGGCAAGATTGCCCCGGGGCCGTTGGAGATTGGATTCGATTACTGTTTCCTGATCCCGGCCACCGGCGATCGCGTCCCCTGTGTCTACGTTGAAAATCATCACGTCGTCGATCTCGATCCGGACGATCCCATCCATGTCAGTTTTAAAACGAAGGTGGGCAATGAACCAACAGGGGCGGAGAACCCGGACCTGCTGAAGATGCATCCCAGCCATGGCCACGATCGCACGATCGTCAACGGGATCAGCCGGATTGGCTATATGACCGGGGGCCATCGCGCTCGTTGGGTTGATGAAGAGATGGCCGATCGGATCACATCCAAAGCGGTTGCGTATATCGAAGAGAACAAAGACGATCCGTTTTTCCTGTTCTTCTCACTGCACGACATCCATGTCCCACGTGTCCCGCATCCGCGATTTGTCGGCACGACGGCGATGGGACCGCGCGGCGACGCGATCGCGCAGACCGATTGGTGTACCGGCGAGATCCTGGCGGCACTGGATCGATTGAATTTGACGGACAATACAATCGTGTTGTTCACAAGCGACAACGGTCCGGTCGTCGATGATGGCTACCAAGACGAAGCGGCGGAGAAGCTGGGGGATCATCAACCCGCGGGCCCGTTGCGGGGTGGCAAATACAGCAGCTTTGAAGGCGGAACGCGGGTGCCGTTTGTGTTGCGGTGGCCCGCGAAAGTTAAAGCAAATCAAACCAGCGACGCGTTGGTCTGCCAGATCGATCTGCTGCATTCGTTTGCCACGCTAACGGGGCAGACGTTGGCTGCGGAGGCTGGGCCCGACAGTCACAATCTAATGGCCGCTTTGCTGGGCGAGGATTCCCAGGGACGCGACCATTTGGTCCAGCAGGCACGCACGTTGTCGTTGCGGCAGGGAGACTGGAAATATTTGGAGCCAGGTAGGGGGCCAGCGATCAATAAGAACACCAACACCGAGGTGGGTGTCGCCCCCCAGGCTCAACTGTACAATCTACGTGCCGATCTGGGGGAACAAAAGAATCTCGCCGATCAACATCCACAGCGCGTGGATAAAATGAAGGCGACGTTGGGTCGGGTTCGATCCGAAAGTTCCAGTCGATAAGTCAATCCGCGGTCATGCGAAAACGCTTGGCCGCATCGCTGCGTCAACCGCGTGTCGGCGATTGCATGCGTTAACCACGATCGGTGACAGGCCGCCCATGGCAAGACCGTACAAAGTAATGCTGATGGCCGGGTCGATGGACGGTGGCGGCAGCGAACGTCAGACCCTAAATCTTTTGCGGCATCTCGATCGGCAACGATTCACGCCGCATCTGTTTTTGTGTTATCGCCAAGGAAGTCTGTTGGACCAAGTTCCCGACGACGTGCCAGTGTTCTCGTTTTGGGATCACCACCGTTGCCCCCGGGTGAGTCTTCCGGGGACGATCCACCGGATGCAGGTGCGCTCGCTGCGCGATGAGATCATGTCGCGGAAGATCGATCTGGTGTACGACCGTACGTTTCACATGTCGATGCTGGCGTATCCGGCGACGCGAGGATTGCAATGCGGTCGCGTCGCCACGATTGTTAGCCCCCCGGATCGCGATGTGCCTTCCGTGGAACGTCGATTCGTTGCGGTCAAGCGATGGCTGTTAGCGCGGTCATATCGTCGCGCCAACGCGATCGTGACGGTCAGCCAAGCGGTGGCCGATGCAGCAGCGGGTTATTACGGAATCGATCGGCGACGCTTTCAAACGATCCATAGCCCGATCGATCTTCAGGCGATCCAACGCGAAGCGGCGACGGGGGCCGAGGATCTGGTGATCGATCCGGTCGACGTCAACATCGCCTGCGTGGGGCGGATGAGTGAAGAGAAAGGCCACCGCTTTTTGATTGAGGCGATCGACAGCCTGCGCGATCATCCTGTGTTCGATTGTTTACACCTGTGGATGGTCGGGGATGGGCCGTTGCGTTCGGCATTAGCCGCGCAGGTCGACGAACTGAAGCTCGAACGACAGGTCCATTTTGTTGGCCAGCGGCCCAGCGCGGTGCCGATCATTGCTCAGTGCCAGCTGGTTTGTGTGCCGTCGCTGTACGAAGGCTTGCCCAATGTGGTGCTCGAATCGATGGCGCTGGGCGTGCCCGTGATCGGGACCACCGCCGGCGGATCCCCCGAGCTGTTTGGTGATCGCACCTTTGGCGAGCTTGTTCCGCCGGGAGATAGCAGGGCGTTGGCCTCGGCGATTTTGCAATTTGCCGAAGAGCCCGAATCGGCGCAGGCGAAATCGATCCAGGCGAAGCAGCATGTGTGTGACAGGCATTCGATCGAAGCGGTCGTTCCGCAAATCGAACAGGTGATGTTAAGTGTGGTCGAATAGATTTCCGCGGAGGTAATGGATTTGACGCCCGCGTACCGTCCCGACGATTTCACGCCGCCCCATCGCGGATTCCCGGGGTGGATGTTTTCGACGCTGCTGCATGGGATCCTACTGGTCAGCCTCGCGCTGTTGCTGGGGCGGGATTCGCAGGGTACCGGTGAGGCTCCCGATCGGCCCGTCGGGATTGCGATCGTGCATCGGATGCCCGACCGCACGGAGTACGAGATGGCGGCGGAAACGGCTTCGACGTCCGATTCCGCCGCTGCACCGCCGGCAGCTGCGGCGGGAGAAGGGTCGCAAGCGGCGCTACCGGCCGACGCTGCACCACCGCTGGATCTCGACGGATTGTTGGCCGCGGCCCTCGACACCCCGCTTCCATCGGGTGGTTCGGGCGATTCCGATGCGTTGCAAGCCGCCGCTGCGTCGGCAGGGAAACCGAGTATGAACCTTGGTCCCAGCGGGTCGCAGCATACGACCGAAGTCTTTGGAATCTCGGGGACGGGCAGCCGGTTCGTGTACGTTTTTGATCGCTCCGAAAGTATGAACGGTTTTGGTGGTCGGCCGTTGATGGCCGCCAAGATGCAATTGGTTCGCAGCATCCAATCGCTGGGGCCCGAGCAAGAATTTCAGATCATCTTCTATAACAATCAGCCGCGGGCATTCATCCCCGGCGGTCAAATGGTGCGTCTGCTCAACGGCGACGATCAGACCAAGCGAAGCGCCGAACAGTACGTTCGCGCGATGACCGCTTTCGGGGGGACGCGGCACATGGATGCGTTGTTGATGGCGTTGCGGATGAGTCCCGACGTGATCTTCTTTTTGACCGATGCGCGAATCCCACGCCTTAATGGGGCCCAATTGCAGGAGATCCGCGCCCGTGCGCAACGCAGCGGCACGACGATCCACACGATTGAATTTGGCGACGACCTCGAACCGCCGCGAGACAGTTTTCTGCGTGGCCTTGCCACGGAGAATGGAGGTCAGTATCGATACCTTCCCGTGGGAGGCTTGGACGGTTAAGGCCCTCCACTTAATTCCGTCGCATGGGTTTTTTTGTCCCACGCCTACGATACGATAGCATTCCGAAAGCCAACGCCTCCGGACTGCTTCGCCCCGCCCTGTGTTTCTCTTCCACTGAAGGAGCTCGACGAAATGTCGCTCATAGATCATCGCTTCCGCCTTCCCGTCACGACCTTGCTATTGGCCCTCAGCCTCACGGGGCTGGCGTGGGGGCAGGATGAATCCGCGACCGAAGTGGCCGCCGCCGAGGCGGCGGCAGCGGAGTTCGTCGAGGTGGATGCCGAGCCGGAGCCGGCGGTCGTGTCCAAGAAGGCGGCCTGGGTGGTCGCCGTCGATACTTGGTTTGGCGAACAGTTGGTTGGACCGTTGGCGACCTTGTTCTTTTATGACTTTGGCACCGGAGTTCCCTTTGTCGTTGCCTGGCTGTTGGTCGCGGGAGTCTTTCTGACGCTCCGCTTGATGTTCATCAACATCCGTGGATTCTGGCATGCGCTGCGGCTGACGCGTGGGGACTACGATGATCCCGCCGACGTCGGCGAGGTCTCTCATTTCCAGGCGCTGGCGACGGCGCTCAGCGCAACGGTAGGACTGGGAAACATCGGCGGCGTCGCCGTTGCGATCGGAATCGGCGGCCCGGGAGCTGCATTCTGGATCTTTGTCGTCGGTTTTCTCGGGATGAGCACCAAGTTCGCCGAATGCACGTTGGGTCAGTTGTATCGGACAACCGATTCCGACGGACATACGTTGGGCGGCCCGATGCGTTACCTGAAAGCTGGTCTGGCGGAGATGCGGCTCGGCTGGCTGGGGATTTTTCTGAGCACGTTGTTTGCAATCCTTTGCATCGGTGCCAGCTTTGGCGGCGGCAACGCCTATCAGGTCAGCCAATCGCTTTCGGCGATCAAAACGGATGTCGTCTTTTTGCAAAGCTATCCCTGGGTCTACGGGTTGGTGATGGCGTTGGCCGTTGGTGTGGTGATCATCGGGGGAATTCAGTCGATCGGACGCGTGGCATCGAAGATCGTCCCTTTGATGTGTTTTGCATATTTTGCGGCGGCGTTGTGGATCTTGTTTCAAAACGTTTCGGCGCTGCCCGATGCCTTGGCATTGATCGTGTCGAGTGCGTTTGAACCCTACGCGCCGTTGGCGGGCGGAGCGATGGCTGTGTTGGTGATGGGGATCCAACGCGCGGTCTTCAGCAACGAGGCGGGGGTGGGTTCGGCGGCAATCGCCCACTCCGCCGCCAAGACCAACGAACCGGTCAGCGAAGGGATCGTGGCGTTGTTGGAACCGTTCATCGATACGATGGTCGTCTGCATGGTGACCGCCCTCGTGTTGGTGGTCAGTGGCACCTACAACCCACACATTCAAGACGTGGATTCGCCCGATAGGTTCGCGTTTGTCGAAACCCATACGCCCGAAACGGTTGTGGCTTCGGTTTTGGGATCTGTCGATCCCGACCAACCGATCGAAACCCAAGTCGACGCAGCGCGCGCTCGACTGGCGCATATGGTCGAGCATAAAGAAGGAGCCGGGATGACCTTGGTCGCCTTCCGCAGCAGCGGATTCCATTGGTTCGGTTACATCCTGTTTGCCGCCGTGGTGCTGTTCGCCTTTTCGACCTGCATCTCGTGGTCGTATTATGGAGAGCGCTGTTGGGTCGGACTGTTCGGAACGCGGTCCTCGGTCCTCTACAAACTGCTGTTCGTCTCCTTCACCTTCCTCGGCTCGATCGTCACGGCGACCAACATCCTCGAATTCAGCGATCTGATGATTCTCGGCATGTCGCTACCGAATCTGCTGGGAGTCTTTTTGCTCAGCGGTGTCGTCAAACGCGCCCTCGATGCATACTGGCGAAAGTACCGCTGTGGATCGCTGGAAAGGATTCTTTAAAGCGATGGTGGGCCGTTGATACGCCGCCAGCTATTGTGAGGCGGCTTCGATGGCGTCGAGATCGCGAGGGAAATACTCTTCCACGACCCCGTAGAATTCCGAAGCGGTCGAGACCCGGGCGACGTGCGTTCGGAAGTGCCGGGCGCCGAATTTGCCTTGCGCGTAACAGCAGGCGAACTTACGCATCAAGACGGTTCCCTTGGCTTCGCCGAACCGCTCGACAATCATGTCGTAGTGCCGCAGCATGCATTGGCGCTGCAGTTCCAAAGTGGGTTCTGGAGGAACCGGTTCGCCACGTAAAGCGGCGTGCGCCTGGGCGAACAACCATGGTCGGCCCAGCGACGCCCGCGCGATCATCACCCCATCGACACCGTAATTCTCGAACGCAGCAACCACTTTGTCGGCGCTGTCGAGGTCGCCGTTGCCGATCAATGGAATGTTGCGCAGGTGTTGTTTGATTTCGGCAATCCGGTCCCAGTCGGCGCTGCCGCTAAAGAAGTCTTGCGCGGTGCGTCCATGGACGGTCAACGCCGCAGCGCCCGCTTCTTCGACCACCTTGGCGATGTCGTCGCAGTTGACGTTATTGCGAGTGCAGCCCAAGCGAATCTTGGCGGTCACCGGCGTAGGGGCGCAGGCCTCGACCAAACGGCGGATGATCTCAAACATGGTCTTGGGGTGCTTCAGCAGATAGCTGCCGCTGTGCGCTTTTTCGGTCACCTGTTTCACAGGGCAACCAAAATTGATGTCGACCACGCTGACCTGGTAATCGTCGACCAACCGCTTGCCGACCTTGGCCATCACTTCGGGCTGATTGTCCCAGATCTGAACTGCCAGAGGGCGGGCTTCTTCGCGAACGCCCCACAATCGATCCGGGTGTTCCGCTTCGTTTTCGTCGAGCCAGACGAAACCGCGGGCGTTGACCATTTCGGTGGCGTGCAGTCCCACACCCCCATACTCGCGGACGATCTGGCGAAAGGCATAGTTGGTGAACCCCGCCATCGGTGCTTGCAGGATCGGCGGATCAACTTTGATAGAGCCGATCCACAGGGGGGGAGGAGTCGATGTCATGCTAGAAAGATTTGCCGGACCAGGAATGGGATCGCGCTAGCGCTTGCGCGGAATTTCTAGCTTATCAAGCCTGGTTGCATTTCAACAAGTCATCGGACCGCAGGACGGAAAGCTCATGCGTCGGCCGTCGTATCAGACGGTTACCGGTTCCGGCATCGGGGGAGCGAGCGTTTGGGTGATGTGATGCTGCAGCTTGGGCCACATGCCGGTCGACTTGGGAACGAAGTGCGCGTTGTCATCGCGGACACGTTGGATCATCGGAGCGGTGGCGGCGCCGCTGACGACGACGACAGGAATTCGCGACCAAGCCCATTCGCTGCGAAGCATTTCCAGCACGCACATTCCGTTTCCGGCGGGCATGTGGATGTCCAGCACGATCATGTCGGGTCGATCGCGTTTGATTAGCACCAGAGCCGACAATGCGTCGTGGGCGATTGTCACGCGGAAGCCCAAGTGCGTGATCCGGCGCGTCATCGCGGCGACGAGATCACGGTCGTCGTCGGCGATCAGGATGGTTGGAACGTTATTTGGTTTGGGATCGATGTCCCTGTCGATGTCGTCGAACATCAAAAAAATTACACAGATTCAGGCGTGAATCTGCCCCCTGGATTTTGGAATCAGTTGAATCATCAGACGTTGCCCCGACCACGACGTTGCCTCGAAGTCACGATCTGTCTGTTGCGAGTATACGTTGCGAAATCTCCGCGGCAGCCGAAGCAGGCGAAGCTGCGGTTATCCGCAGGTGTTGCAAAAAGGCGACGTGCGTGCGATCGGTGGTGTTGTCAATTCGCGACGCCACCGCGCCGGGGGACGCCATGATCGAAGGCTCTCCGAACGATTTTGACTAGTGTTTTGCCGATCTGTGGCTGGGAATCCGATCCGGTGGCCCAGTCGTTGGCATCGCTTCTGCATTGTTCCAGATCCGCTCGGGCATCGGGCCTGAACGAATTCACGACAAGCACCTCGCGGAAGCAACCCAAATCATGCACGCTGCAATGCTGGCCGAACTGGCTGCCTCGCTCGCAATTCACGGACCACGTTTGCTGGCCGACGGGGATTCGATTCCGGCCGCCGCCCTGCAAGATTACTGGATTGCGTCGCGGAATCGATCGACCCGCTGGCACCAAACGCTCGCCCTGCATCGCGAATTCGAGCGTTCTGGCAATCTCACGGGCTTGCGAGCGTGGTGGGAAAACCAGTTGCCGACGTTGGAAGAAATTTTGGTCAGCGAAATCCTGACCCGCGTTTATGCCTCGCTGGGGCACGGTTTGGATGCCAAGCTTGCCGAACCCGAGGTCTATCCGGTGGTCCACAGTGTCCATGTCAGTCATCTGGAAGCTCGGAATCGAGTGCTGGGAGTGATGGTCAGCCAACGTGGTGCGTCAAGCGAAGCGGTGGCACGGCTGAATCGATTGCGGAAGACGGTCGAACGTTGGACCGATGTGTTGGTCGGCCAGGTGGCGGCAGTCTTTCCCGAAGCGGCCCGCTACGGCAGCGTTCTCGAACGGACGCTCTCATTTGCTGAAGATGGCTGCGACCAAGCGGCACGCACCCGGCAAACGCAAGGTTGGCTGTTAATGGCCGCGATCCGTGACAGCTTGCTGCGGCAGATGAGTGCAAATGCGGCCAACCCGATCGAAAATGGCAAGATCAGCGATTCGGTGCTGGTTTGCTTGCGTCCGGACATGTTCGATGCGTTGGGCACGTTGCAGTCGTTGTGGTTGCATCGGCTGCGTCATTCAGCCCAGCAGACCGATTGCGTGTTGTCGCAATTATTGGTCCCCAATCTTGACGCGGCGGAAATGTTGCCGGGGTTTGAAGCGGTCCGCGATGCCGACTTTGCACGCCGAATGCGACGGTAGGGTGTGAACCCTCTGTTTCCCAACAGCGTTGGAAGAAAAGAAATAGAACCAGCGAGGATGTCGGTCGCAATCCAACGCGTGGCAGCGGCTGTTATCTCCAAGCTGGTCCCGGATCAGAACGCGTGAAGACCATGCAAATCCCGCAGCCATCATCCGGGATTTTCTGGAAAGATATCAATCTATCCCTCATTGTCTGCTTAAGGATGCCTTGCGTTGCCTTTAAGGGGGCTTGCTGTCACATTGCTGGGCGGGACCGCTTGGGGGAAAGCGGTAGGAAAGCAGCGGCGAACGGAGGGTTACCGCGGCCGCTGGAACTGGATGATCCAATAGAAGGGGCCCCGAGCGGCACTTAAATGACGGCGCCGGCGGTACCGCGGATCAGAGCATCGGTGTCGGACGCGGTGCCGGAGTGGGCGTAGGCGTTGGGGCCGGCGTGGGCGTCGGGGCAGGTGTTGGTTCCGGAGTCGGCTCGGGTTCAGGCTCGGGTTCAGGGTCCGACGTAGGAGTTGGAGTGGGGTCTGGATTCGGCTCGGGTTCCGGAGTGGGCTCCGGCTCGGGGGGTGGCGGGGTCGCGATCGCGGAAGCCACGATTGTCGCGGCCCGTTCGGTCAGCAACGCCGTTTCGGCCGACAGTTCGCTGCCACCGGTATATTTGGTCAGGTACCACGCATTCTCCGCCGCCTTGGCTGTAATCAGAACGGTGACCTCCGGAGTGGTTTCCAGGATCTCCGCGGGCGTGACCTGAATCTTTGCGACCGAAAGCCCGTAGCGATTCAAGATCTCGTTCGCCTTCGCTTTTGCTTCCGAAGTCGTCGCTCCGGGAACGATCACTTTCCGGCAGGCTTCGTAAGACGCCGAGTCGATGGCGTGGCGAATATTTGAAATCCGCACAAACTCAATCGAACCCAAGATCAGCATCAAGAGGATCGGTAGGATCACCGCGCATTCAACCACATACGCACCGCGGCGAAGTGTCTGTGGACGCGATCGAAGGATCGAAAGCTTGCAACGTTCGTAGCGAGAAGGACGTAAGTTCATGGCGGGGTGGGTGTTCGCGGGAGGAAGGTGGGTTATTTGGTCAGCAACGTCGGCATGCGTTTCGCGATTTCGGCGAAGACAATTTTCAGTTCGTCGCCGTTCTGGGCGTGAAAGTGTTTGCCATAACCTTTTTCGGCGACCTTCTGCATACGGTTTTGATCCGCTTCGTCGGAGAAGGTCACACTGAAGATCATCGCACCGCCACTGCTGGCTTGCTTCGCAGCGGAGACCGGGTCGGTCCCTTGATTGTGGATCCCATCGGTCAAGACAACGATCACTTTGCTGGCACCGGTCCGCGACTCGACACGGTTGATCAATGCTTCGATTCCCTGGCCAATCCCTCCGCCGATGTTTGTCCCTCCGGCACACAACGATTGGGTGTAGGTGTCGAGCGTGGTGGCGATTTTGGTGAAGTCCGCGGTCAATGGCTGATCGATAGTCGCCGAACCGTTGTAGGTCACCACCGCAACACGTTCGTCAGTGGGAGAGTTGGTGATCTCGGTTGTGAAAACATCCACTGCGGCGAGCATGTCGCGCCAGCGGGAGATCGGGGGAGCAGGGTCGCAGAAGTCCCAGCCTTCGGGAGCCGAACTTGGGGAGGGGGGATAGACCGCCGGTTCGTTGGATGCGTATGCCATCGATCCCGATCGGTCGATCACCAAGGCGATGTCGACGAGCACCTGAGTTGAGATCGCGTGCTGTTCACTGTTGACCGCATGGTGCCCCAAAATTCCAGGAAACGGCAGCGACAAAGGGCCGTCGGCCGAGCCCGTTTTGCGACGGGCAAAGATCCGCACCGAATTGGGATGCGGGGTCCCTTGGGTGAAGTCGTAACGCGCGGTTCCCTGACGCATGGCCGTCCCAAATTCAATGTCGCTGTCCTCTAGCGTCAGTGGAACGTTGCCAACCTTGTTTCGCTTTGCCAGTTGTTTCGCGCGTCGCCGCGCCGCCTCTTCGCTTTTCGACATCGTCAGTTCGCGGCTGCCGGCACGCGCTGCAATGTCGCTGACAATCGTCATTTCGGTTCGGCGCAATTCGATGCTGGCGGAGTTGATGGCAAAGGCGGCCAGGATGAGCATCATTGGCAGAACAATGCTCATCAGAACCAACACGCTGCCTCGACGATCTACCGCGGTCGGATTCGTCCGCCGCGAGGACGTTTTTGGATTCACAATCATGATCCATGCTCCTTCATCACGGTGACTTCGCCCACGACCGTGCGGTTGGACAGTACCAACAGCGGACCAAGACTATTGCCCGACAGCTCGGCACTGACCTTGATCGTGATCTCGGTTCCGTAAGCTTTCGTTGGGTAGTCCGCGGGGGTCACCAGCACGGTCGCGTTATTGACCTGGCGGGTCAGCAAAATTTTGTCGCACGTCGCTTTCACGTTGGCTTCGGTCGTGTCGGGCTGCAACGCAACGCGCGCCGCTTCGTAAGCACAAATCGTCAACGTCTGCTGCAGATGGATTGCCGCGGTCACTTCCTGGACGCCAAAAGCGATCAGCAAGATCGTTGGGGCGACGACTGCCATTTCAACCGCTGCCACGCCTCGGCGGGCTCGATTCTGGAGGGCTTGTTTCACTGTTGTATCACCGGGGTTGAGTGAGTTGCTGGCGACGTTGTCCGACCGAACGCCTTCGATCGCTGCGTTGAGAACCGGTCGGGGAGACCGCTGTTCTGCTGTCACTGCCTTGCCGCAATGGGAACTTAGGTCAGTCGGAATCACCGCGCTTCGCGGAGCGGGGGATCGCTGGAGGGAACTCCGCGAACGGGTCCGGAAACGCGCCGTTCTTGGCAGTCGAATCGGTTGTGAGGCTGCGTGTTTTACGCGGAATACACAGGTTTTCTTGGCTTTGTTGTGACGTTTTGATCCACCCAGATCCCCCTAGCTTCCCCAGTTGGTTGGTAGGGCACCGGGATGGAAATTATTGTCCGTTGCTTGCAAGCGGATGTTAGTCTCGATAACGTTGGTGTATGTGTGTTCATTGTGGGCATGTGTGATCATTCGTGCGGGCGGCTCGATTGTGGGGCTCGTCGGTTCAAAACGGCAACTTCTTGGAGTTTTTAAACATGCGATTTCGTATTCCAATATTGGCAATCGGAGCCGGCGTGACGGCGTTGCTCGTGATGCTCAATTCGAGTGCCGCGGCCGTCGAACCGCTCCCTAGCCCAGGGCAATTTCCGGCCCAGCACTGGGTTGCTCTCGATGCTCAGGGGGCGCTGACCGGATGGGTCGCGATGGGGGACGGAGACGAATCTTTGGGCGTCGCGGACACCCAAGTGATCTTGGTTCCGTTGGCCGATCCTGAGAAACGTCTTTGCACGCGAACCGATGCACAGGGGAAGTTCCGCATCGCCGATGCGCGGGTGGGCGTCTACGGTCTGGTGGCCTACGGAAAACAAGGGCTCGCCAGCTACACCGTCCATGTTCTCGGTGGCGGCGGGGCGGATCCCGCGACCTTGTTTCCCCAATCGGAACTACGGATATCGATGGCCGCGGCCGATCGCGATCTGTCCAAGCGAATGGTCCGCAGCTACGGGCCGGTGGCCACGGGCTCCCAACGGATGCAACGGTATTCATTGGCCAGTGCAACGAGTGCGGTGACCGATGTTCGGACCGGCTGCCGCGTCGAATTGTCGGCCAACGGAGATTTGGAAGGTCAGCTTCGCTTGCCAGCGACCATGGCTGGAGATGTCGAAGCGTTGGATAGTTTGAATGTGATTTTGGTTCAAGCCAATCAGATCGTCGCCCGAACCACGGTCGATCGCGAGGGACGGTTCCATGTCGTCAACTTAAAACCGGGTGCTTACGGATTGATCGCGTCGGGGGCGGCGGGCTTTGGTTCGTTCGGATTCGACGCGGTCGCCAGCACCCAGCGTTCGGCGGAAAATCGCGGCGCGTCGCAAATCAAGCTCGTCGCCATGCAAGGTCCATTGGTTCCAAGCGTGATCGGTTGTCCGCCGATGATCTGCGAAATCTGCCCCACACCTGTGATCACGATCGTTGAATCGTGCATCGAACATGTCGATACATGCGGCTGCTGTGTCGAGGAAGAGATCCTTGTCGAAGAAGAGGTCCTCGCGGGTGAAGAAGAGCTTTCGCCAGTTGCTTCGCTGGGCGGCGGCGGTTTCACTTCCGGGGGCGGCGGTGGTGGGGGAGGCAGTGGCGGCGGACTCGGCGGGCTAAGTGGATTGGCCGGGCTAAGTGGATTGGCCGGGCTTGCCGGGCTCGCGGCGGTGCTGGCCAGCGACGATGACCACTCGCCAGCCAGTCGTGCGTACCCTCATTAGGTTCACCGTCGATCGAAGCTCCGTGGGGCTTCGAGACGCTTGCCGTTTGTGCCGCGGGTGACTTGGTCCCAAGTCGCTCGCGAGCCGCTCCGGGCCATTGGCTCAAAGTCGATCAGTGCTCTCTTCGATGCATCGCGCTGCTTGCGAACCTCCGCCGCGTGGTTCGGCCCTGACGCGTCGCCGGATCGCGTCCCTTGCAGGTCTATAGATTTGCATTAGACTCCAGGGCGTCAACCATCCTGCCTCTCAAGGCGAACCTCGTGAGTAGGGGGTGACGTAGCGTACGGGAGAAAGCGATGAAGATCCAAGGTATTGTTCCGCCGTTGGTTACACCATTGGCCGATCAGGACGCGCTCGACCACGCCGGGTTGCAACGGCTGATCGAGCACCAGTTGACTGCGGGCGTCGACGGGCTGTTCGTGCTCGGGACGACCGGCGAAGGCCCCAGCCTGAGCGTCGCGCTGCGAAGTGCGATGATTGCCCAGTCGGGCCGATGCATCGACGGACGCGTTCCGATGTACGTCGGGATTACCGATACCTCGCTGGTTGATGCGGTGAAGTTGGCGGGGGTTGCCGCCGACAGCGGAGCTGCCGCCGTTGTTGCCGCGCCGCCGTTCTACTTTCCAGCCGGGCAAACCGAACTGCGCGGTTGGTTCCAGCGACTGGCCGATGCCTTGCCGTTGCCGCTGCTGCTGTACAACATGCCCAGCTGCACCAAGATTGCTATCGAACTGCCGACGATCGAAGCGCTGATCGATCACCCCAACATCGTTGGCCTCAAAGATAGCTCCGGCGACCTGAAATACCTCGGCGAAGCGGTTCAATTGGCGGCCGCTGGTCGTCCCGACTGGCCTGTCTTGGTCGGCCCCGAGGCGCTGTTGGTCGAGGCGATGGGATTGGGAGCTGTCGGTGGCGTTGCTGGCGGTGCCAACCTGGCTCCCAAGCTGTTCACCGAACTATTTGCTGCGGTGCAACGGAAAGACCAAACGACGATCGATCGGCTGCAGGCAATCGTGATCGAATTGCAAACGCTGTACGGTTTTGGCAAATATGGATCGTCTTACCTGAAGGGGCTCAAGTGCGCGTTGGATTTGCGTGGCATCTGCTCCGGTTTGCTAGCTGCACCGTTTGATGTTTTCAAGCCTGCTGAGCGGCAGCGTGTGGCGACCTGGCTGGACGGATTTGCCGACTCTGGTTTCCTGGCTCAGTAATTTTTTCTGACGCAGCAAGTTGGAATCGTCCGAAGTTTTTTCAGCAATTTCGGTCCCCCCTCTGCTCATCGCTTACCGATTTTGCCGATCCGTTCAAGGTGTGGCTGGCTGTCGAATGGACCGGTCGCCCCACGCCAGCGCCCCTTCACGCGGCGCGATGTGATTTTTCTCGGGGGGGAAACGATGCGCGTCGATACTGAAAATCCATTTCTGACTCAACACTCGCGGGGCCTGCAGCAGGACCGTCAAGTTCAGGGGCTCTTCAGCCAGATACTCGAATCGGTCGGACGGCAAGGTTACGCATCGGCCGAACCGGTCAGCGAGGAACCGATCACAAGCGATCAGATTACCGAATCGTGGGGAACATGGTTCGACATCCATCGCGCCGATCAATACTCCAACGCGGCGCAGCCGGAATCTTTGCGGCAAGCCTACGGTGAAGTGCTGGTGGGGGCCTACAGCGACGGTGGCTACGTCGACCCGAAAACGTATTTGAAGGGACTGTCGAGGGATCAACTGAAAACCGTCCAGGAGGTCAACGGATTGGCCGATTCGATCGACGTTGATAATTTGACCGAGGAGGGGGCGCTCAATCTGTTGCTGCCCCGCGCGGCGCAGGTCGACGCCAATCGCGATGGCTTCACCCAATCGGGACGCGCCTACGGTTTTCGATTCCCTGACAGCACCACGCCGGCCGACGTGGTCCAAGCGTGGGACGAAACAACCGCCGGGATGTCGTGGGGCGAGCGTGCGGTGCATGAGCTGCAAATGAAGTTGCCGTTGATGAGCGCCAACTTTTTTGTCGACGAGAACGGAGCCTACTCGCACCACTACGAGCCGGGAGATCCCGAGTTCACCAACCCGATGACCAAACCGGGCTACTCCTACCAGAAAGCGGCCCAAGGCTGGTTGGATCACTACGAATACCTGAAGAACGAAACGCCTCCCGAACAATACGCCGAACAAACCGACTTCTGGAGCCGGTTTAAATCGGCATTGATCGCGAAGGGAGCCGAGTAGGTCGCGCCCCGGAGAGGCCCGACGCGACCACGGCGATGGCGGGCGAAACGGTCAACATCTCCATCCCTCGCGTTCGCAACTGCGAAGGATGGAGTCTTTCGATCTGTTGGTTCGACGGATCCTCAGGTTCAGCGTTTAGACAGCAAGCCCATACGTTCCGTTGGACGGTCCCGTTGGTTTTCGTAGGTCGATTTCGAAATCCAATTCCCCCGGCTCAAAGTCGATTGGGACATGGCAGTTCGCCGGTTCGAGCAAGTTGATCTTCCAATTGATTCTCGGCCACCAAGGCAACGAATCGGCCCAGTTGCGAATCGCGGTGGAGATGCAAACGGCCATCGGATGCTCCGGTTCTCGCGTGTCTCGCAATACCGACAGCGCACCGCTGGGCGTTCCCTTGAGTAACAGTGCGGTGGCAAAGTTTCGTTTGTACGCGTTGCAGATCTCTCGCTTCTCGGAGACTCCATCGGCACTTAAGACGAATTGACGGAAGACGGCGACCGCTTCTTCGGATCTCCCCAACCGCATGAGACAGACGCCCAAGGCGTTGCGGACTTGGTTGTCATAGCCGGCGGCACGTAGCACTTCGACAGCTTCGCCATAGTCGGACTGTTGAATCAGACTGGCAACTCGATGCAGTGCTTGATGTTTGTATCCGGGCGGTGACTGGACCGGTTGGGACGCGTGGGGACTCTTCTCGGCCCCACGAGGGTTCTTCTTCGTTTGGTTGGTTTTATGGCGCGCAGACATGGAGACAGCTCTCTATCAAAAGATGAATGTGTGGTAAGTGAATACAGATTTGCAACGAACCGATGGGGTCGTTTAAATCTGCAAACGCACATTCATGTCGACGAGCGTCGCGGTGCGACGCGGCATCGATCGCAGAGAACTTGTGGCAAGTGATGGCGAACGAAATCGAGGCGACGCAGCGAACATCGGAGCCAAGCCATCGTCCAGTGACTTGAACTCTTGCGGTCGCAGCTCTCCCTGCCGAGTGACGGTGGGCAGCTTAACGACTGCGAACGCCTTGGCGTTCAATGCAGCCAGTAGCGATGTCGATTCCGCGGCGCGACCGTGCATCGCCAAGGGGCGAATCGCAACAGGGGCCACCTGAGACAACGCAACCGCCAACAGCAATCCGATCGCTGGCCCCACGTCGCGCAGTGCTCCCGCGGGCCGTTGCCTTCGTTGTGATTCGCGGAGAGAGAGGGGATGCTTCATCGATGGATGATGTAACGAAGTCGGCGGACATTCAAAATGAAAGAGCCTCGCTTCGGATACCTGGTATTATCGGCGTCCAATTCTTTGCGGCAAGAGCGATTTTAAAATCGTCCCGACGGGATGCGTTGGTTCGGCAATCCGAACGTGTCCCAACCTTTACCCCAATGCCTGACCAGGGGGATTGAATCGAAATGCCCCGGACCGATTGATTTGACGGGAGGGTCGTCGTTCTGTCTGTAATCGGAAGGGAGCTGCGGTGAAAGCGGTGACGCTTTCGGAAGTCTGTTTATAAGAGCGTTCCCGGACCTACGACGCCGGGAACCTCATGTGTCACGCACGCTCAGCCCCCCGCCAGGGGGCTGGCTTATTGACGCGTCCAAAACGCTCCGGTGTGGGGCCGCGACGCGATTTCTCTTTGCAAGAACCGTCCCATTCCCTCGCGGGAGGTTCTTGTAACCGCCTGCGGTCGCTCCCTTTGGGGTTCGTTGCCAAAACGGTTCGGCAGATTTAAACTGGGCTCTCTTCATCAAAGCTTCATAAATCTCCTCCATTATTGATCGGCAATCTCTTGGCTTTCTCCTCAGTGATCGAAATGATTTGCATGCTCGCGGGTGGATTGGGGATCTTCCTGCTGGGCATGAAAAACATGTCCGACGGAATGCAAGCCGTCGCTGGAAGCAGCTTGCGTCGGTTGATTGGTGCCGTCACGAACAATCGGATTCTTGCAGCCATTGTTGGTGTGATCGTCACCTGTATCGTTCAATCGAGCTCGATCACCACCGTCATGGTGATCGGCTTTGTCAACAGCGGTGTGATGGGATTGGCACAGGGGATCGGGGTGATCATGGGGGCCAACATCGGCACGACGATCACGGGGTGGATCTTAGTGTTGAAGGTCGGGAAATACGGGTTGCCGATACTTGGCTTTTCGGCGTTCGCTTATCTGTTTTCCAAAGGCGATCGCTGGCGATACTGGGCGATGTTTTTGATGGGCGTCGGGATGGTTTTCTTTGGCTTGGAAATCATGAAGGATGCATGTTCGGTGATCAAAGAAGTACCGGACTTCGAGGCCTGGTTCGCCAAATTTAATGCCGACACGTATTGGGGAGTGCTCAAATGTGCTGCCGTCGGTTGCATCCTCACGACGCTTGTTCAGTCTTCTTCGGCCACGCTTGGAATCACGATCTCGCTGGCCACTCAGGGAGTGATTTCCTATCCAACAGCTGCCGCATTGGTGTTGGGGGAAAACATCGGCACGACGATTACCGCCTTTCTGGCTTCGTTGGGAACCACGACTCATGCCCGCCGCGCCGCCTATTTTCATGTCATCTTCAATCTCTTCGGAGTGATGTGGATCACGTTCGTTTTCCAATGGTACATTCGTTTCATCCAGTCGATTGTGTCTGTCGACGTGGCCCAGGCGGTGATGGTTGACGGCAGTCCAACCTATCCAAATGTCGTTGCGGCGATCGCGGCGACACACAGCGTCTTCAATATCGCCAATACGCTGATGTTCTTGCCTTTCGTGGCGCCGATGGTGCGCTTTCTTGAGTGGGCTGTTCCGTCCCGATCCTTCAAGGAAAAGCCGCGGTTGACGGATCTGGATGTACTGATCCTGGAAACTCCCTTGCTGGCGATCGAACAGTCGCGCAAGGAGATCCTCAAGATGGGCGATGGCTGCCTGAAGATGCTCGATTGGTTGCTGCAGCTGATGAATGAAGATGAGCCCGACAAGACGCTTGCCGATCGCTTGAAACAGCGAGAACGGGTGTTGGACAGCGTTCAAGACGAGGTTGCCGAGTTCATTACCGGGCTGCTGTCGTCGGGCAATGTTTCTCATTCGACAGCGGAAGAGGCACGGCGGCAATTGCGGTTGGCCGATGAATACGAATCGATCAGCGACTACATCGCCAACCTGGATAAATTCGACCGCAAACTGCGTCGCGACGGCTTCCGGTTTCTGGACTCCCAGCGCGTCGACCTGGGAGAACTCAACCGTCACATCATGGAGTATGTTGCCGCGGTCCATGATGGGCTGGTCAAAGAAAATCGCAATGTCTTGGCATCCACGAGTGCGGCAGAGAAGCGGATTCGCGATGAAATTAAATCGCTGCGTCGTAAACACCTCGAAGAGTTGTCGACCGACCCGATGGTGCCGATGGTCAGCGTCGCGTTCTTGGCGGCGTTGAACGCTTACGACCGCGTCCGCGATCACACCCGCAATATTGCCGAAACGATTGCCCACGATAAATAAGCATTGCGACCAGGCATGCGTTTCCCGACCGTACGGGGCGGTCATCCGCAGATCCATGCTTCGCTGTGGTCTCCGTTTGTCGCGGTCCCACGAAGACGCCTGGTAGCGTCCACTCAGCCATCGCACGTGCCGACGACCACCGTGGACGCAGCGAACACGTTCACGTGTCGACAGGAGACTACGACGTTGCTGGCAAGCTGCCGCACAACGCGTCGAGGGATCTGCTTGTGACGGGGGCGGCCGTCACGGAATTTTGCCTGCAGGACCCGATGCTGGCGACGATCGAGGCCGTCGCCAGGTTCACGGTTGTCCGTTGCGGCTTCGCGGGCGACAAAGGGCCCGCGAAGGGGGATCGCACTATGCGGCTCGTCGAAGCGGTTCGGAGGCAACCGGGAACGCGAGCGTCTGCGGCGTCTCGTCTTCGAATGCACTCGTACCGGAGATCGATGCGGACAAGATCGCTTTGAGATCTCGATCGATCGCGTGACGACGTTTTCCGCCCCAGATCGATGCAGCGATCCGACCCGCCGCCGTTGTCCAGCTGCTGATCCGATGTGGCTGTGTCAGACACGACAGCATGGCGAAGCCGATGGTTGCGGGAACACCGCTGGCGGGACTGGCACAATGCAATTGGAAACCGGTTCGGAAACCAACACTCTCCAATTCCGGCGCGTCCTCATACGTTGTCACACGTGAATCGACGGCGATCTGGATTTGATAGTCTTCCTTTTTGAGCCACCGCGCACAGACGGCTTCGAAGTCTGCAGCGGTCGCGACGGAACGGGCCTTCAGGAGCTGTCGCAGCGCCGAGACTTTCCAGAACGACGCTGCCAGAAACAGCCCGCTGATGCGAGCCGCTTCCAAACGACCCACCGCCGTCGCACCGCTGGCGATCGGCCGTCGCAGACGCAGCGCATGGTTGGCCCAACCAGCGGCCAAGATCAGTTCGTGATCGTCCATGTCGCAAACCAACGGCGACGCGCAAGCGACGTCGTGGTCGGCAAACGTTTCATCGACGTAGTCGGTCCAGCCAGCCGTCGCTTGAAACCCATCGGCCAATACGTGCACGATCGGGCTGGTGGCAATTTCACTTCCCGCGCGAACCAGGTTCAACAGCGAGCAATCGCTGCCGACAGCAAAACAAACTTCGCCGGCAAGCTCAAAGGGGTCTTCGTAGCTGCCGTCGTGGGCAACGATCACTTCACAATCATCGGGACGATTCTCCAGTACGGAAACCAGCGTGGTTTCGAAGTCTTCGGAATGGGATCGCAGCGGAATAATGATCGATAAACGTGGCACGTTTACCTCCTGACACACATCGCTTGAGATAGCGGATGGACCTGAATGGCGGGCCTCAAATGTTGTCGCTCGCATCTAGCGGATTTGATCGGAACGCGATGCAAGGCAACGCAATCAATCCAATTCAGATGGCAGATAAAATGCACTCTGCCAATGTCGCCACTTTGCCAATCGGTACAGCTTACCGATTGGCGGTGCAGGAAGAATAGCTAGCAATAGGCCAGCTGGCTAAGCCAAGAAGTGCCGCATGATGGGGGCAATCGACGCCGAAGCGGGCTGGGCGTCGCGAGTGTTCCAATATGGGAAATCGCCATACGCCTTCAGTTCGTAGTACAGCAGGATGCAGGCGATCAACAATGCCAAGGCACTGCAGATCAACATCACGGTGTAGACGCTTAACGCTTGCTTCTGTTTGACGTTATTTGATGCTTGTGTCGACACGGTCGCCCTCCTTCATGATTCCGCTCTGCAGTTCGGGCAGGATCTCAGCAACGCTTTGATTGGGTTCGGTCTTGCGAACTCGCAGCCGTCCCAGATACTTGCCGCCGCGCGTGACTTCCAGAAAATGTCCTTCTCGTAAGCCTTCGTCGTAACCGATCGAAACCTGGACCAAGCGACTCGGCTGGCTGACCAACAATACGACGCCATTGCGTTTAGGCGGTGCGTTATCGATCGGGTCTTCGGGATTGATATCCGCGGCGGTGATGACTTCTTTGTAGCGGGTGTTCTGTGCGATCAATTGCGTGTTGCGTTCTTGCATCTCGGAAACGACGCCCTTGGTCGCGTTCAGCTCATCGCTGACCCGAGCTGCGGTGTAGAACAATTGATCCCGGTCTTCACGCTCTTTACGGATCTGAGTTCGCAGATCCGAGTTCTCGGTGGTCAGACGGGTCAGTTCTTGGGTCTGTGTGTTGACTTCTTGAGTCAACGCGGTCTTCAAGCCTTCGAGCGTTTGAACTTCGCTAACCGCATTTTGCAGGTTGGATTTCAGTTCCGCCGCCTCGGTCTGCAGCGCTGCCAAGGCCGTTCGCCGAGCGGCGCGTTCGTGAGCCAACGCGACTTCGGCACGCGTCAGCGATTCCTGCAGTTGCTTGATGCCACGCTCCTTCGATTCGACCATCTGCTTGAGACCGGTCGAAGGATTGATCGCGGCGTCACGCCAATTTTTGTGTGTTGCCGTGACCATGATCGCAAGCAACAAGAAGCTCATGCTGAGCACAAAAATCAGCGCTGAAAATATCTTTCCCAACAAGGTCATGGAAGGTTTCCCTACACGTTACGGAGCGAACCGAGTTTGCCCGTCAGGTCGTTCGAGATGTGGACGACAGACAAGGTTTGGACCGGACAAATATTGAAGCACGTTTGAAGTATAGTCAGCGCCAGAAAATGATTCAAACATTAAACCACGAATCCAGAAATGCCCCGCTGGAGGGGGCGCGATTGCAGCGAATGAGCGAATTGCTAGTGGTGCGATGAGTTGCCGGCCAGGGAAACGGCCCGAGAATCAGGGTTGGGCAACGGGTGCGGGGAGGTGTTTGGCGACATGCCAAACGTCCTAGGTCTCCGTTTTCAGCTCCGACTTCACCCCTTTGATCTGCCTCAAAAAGGCTTCCATCGAGAGCATCCGGTCTTGGACGTTGGGATGGATGCAACGCATGATCGCCGTCGCCAGCACCGGATTCAGATCGGGGCGGAACTCCAAGATTGGAGTCGGCGGGTGCGTGTCGTGCTGCAATGCCGCCTTGCCCGTCGTGTCGTTGACCGGCCAGGGGAATTCGAAAGCGCACAGCGTGTAGATCGAAACGCCAAAGGCGAACACGTCGACTCGCTGGTCGGTGTGGCGGCGACGAACGATTTCCGGAGCCATGTAGAGCGGGGTTCCCGTCCGGTTGCCCGGTTGCATGTACGGAGGCAGTGCGGGAACGGTCAAACCAAAGTCGATAAGCTTCACCCGCTCCATATCGGCCGAACAGATGAAGTTGCGAGGGCAGATGTCGCGGTGAATGAATCCCTTCTCGTGGACGTACTTCATCCCCTCGGCCATCTGCCGGATCAGCGATAAACGCTTTCCAGCCAAGGTCTCTTCTTTCCGCGTTTGGATGATCTGCAGCAAACCGGGGCCGTCGACATACTCCATCACCAGATAGGGTTGGCCCTGTTTGGTGGTTCCGTATTCGTAGGTCTCCACAACGTTGGGGTGCTGCATTTGCACAGCGATCTCCCCTTCGATCGGTTTCTTGAGCCCTTTGAAACGGGCTTCGAAGGTGGCGACTTTTTCCGCGTCGCACAGCTTCAGCCCCACCACGCGGTTGTATTGCCGATCCCGCGCGGTGATGAAGTTACTCATCGTCCCCGAGACCGCCGACCGCATCCGCTCAAAGCGGGCTTCGACATCCAGGCTGTTGCTCCCCTTGGTCCGCTTGCTTGTCGGAACCGCCGCGGCATCGGAATCTCCTTCTTCCGTCTTCTTTTTGCCGATCAGCGATTGAATTTTATCCAGCAGACCCATAAACGTATTCGTAATCGAGAGGAGGAGTGTTATTTGCCACAGTAGTCAATAACGCGGGCGATCTCCGATTTCAAGCGATCGCGAGCGACGATCCGATCGATAAAACCATGCTCCAACAGGAATTCGCTGGTCTGAAAGCCCTCGGGCAATTCGATGCCAATCGTCGCTTTGATCGTTCGCGGCCCAGCGAAACCGATCAACGCCTTGGGTTCGGCGAAACAGAGATCTCCCAACGAAGCGAAACTGGCAGCAACACCACCCATCGTGGGGTTGGTCAACACGCTGATAAACAGCCCGCCCGATTCGTGATACCGAGCCAATGCTGCGGAGACCTTGGCCATCTGCATCAGCGATAGGATCCCTTCGTGCATCCGAGCCCCGCCGCCGGAGCCGCTAATAATGATCAAGGGAAGGTTCTGTTCGGTCGCTCGTTCGATCAGCCGCGTCAACCGCTCGCCGACAACCGATCCCATGCTCCCCATGATAAACGCACTGTCGGTCACTCCAAACGCAACGCGGCGCGCCCGGATCATCCCGGTGCCCGTCAGGGCGGCATCGACCAATCCGGTCCGCTTCTGTTCGGCTAACAATCGCTCGGCATAACGTTTTCGGTCGGCAAATTCCAGGGGATCGGTGGGACGCAGCTGTTCGTCCCAGGCCTCAAACGTCCCTTCATCTAAGACCTGTTCGACCCGATCGGCGGCCGAAACGTAAAGATGATGGTCGCATTTAGGGCAGACATTCAGCCGCCGTTGGACCTCTTTGCGGTAAACGCTCGACAAGCATCCCGGGCATTTGATCCATAAACCCTCGGGAATTCCACGTTTTTTGGTATTCGGGGCTTCGCTGTTCGATTCGACGGTCGCCATGCAATTATTCACCCATCAAAGGGTCCGTGAAGATTTTAAGTTCGCGTTGTTCGCAACCCAAGTGTATCGGTAATCGCGATTTTTCGCTGCATCGAATAGGGCGATTCAACTTGGGGCCGCTCCCGGCGACGCTGCGACGTCCGATTAGCCTACGATACCACCAAGGATTCTTCTAGGCATATAGCGTGGGATGTTTGCGCGTGAGAGCATAGACGTTTATTGTAATCAGCTTTTGTTGTGCCGCACGCAAGGTCCCTCGAAATGAACAGCCGCTTGCAGATCTCCGCCGACGACAAAGCCACCTTCGACCGCGAGGGGTTTTTGATGGTCTCCCAGCTGCTCTCGCCGCCGGAGGTCCAGTTGTTGGAACAGATCGCCCGACGCGACCGCGAGATCGAATCGGGAGCCACCGCCCGCAGCGACGCCGCCGGCGGCCAAACCGTGCTGGCGGTGCGCGATCATTTATCCGACGACATGTTCAGTGCCATCGCTCGCTGCCAACGCGTTGCCGGGTCGATGCAGTCGCTGATGGGAGAAGAGATCTACCATTACCATCATAAATTGATGCTCAAGGAGCCGCGCGTCGGCGGTGCCTGGGAATGGCATCAAGACTATGGCTACTGGTACAATTACGGCTGCCTGTTTCCGAGAATGGCCAGCTGCTACATCGCGATCGATCGCGCCGGCCGTGACAACGGTTGCTTGCAAGTCATCCCTCAGTCGCAACAGTTGGGGCGGCTGGAACATGGCAAAGTGGGGGGCCAGACCGGTGCCGATGAAGCCCGCGTCGATCAGATACTCAAACGTTTGCCCCTGCTGCATGTCGAAATGCAGCCCGGCGACGCCCTCTTCTTCCATGGCAATCTGCTGCATCGATCCGACCAAAACCGCAGCGAGCATTCGCGTTGGTCGCTGATCTGTTGCTACAACGCTCGCAGCAACAATCCCTACGAAGTCCTTCGCCACAACGGCTACCAGCGGCTTGAAATCATCGACGACGACGACGTGATCACCGCCGGAACGAACCAGTGGAACGCGCTCACCGAAACCTAATCGGGCAGCCCGTTACCACCGGACACGCGTCCTATGAACTCGACTTCGCGAACACAGACATCCTGAAAGACACACCCGATGGCACGTTGGAAAATCGCCGGTATCAACTTCGAACATTTTCATATGGGCGACAACCTGCGGCTCGCCGCGGCGCTTCCCGACGTCGAAATCGTTGGCCTGTGCGATGAACAACCCGATCGGATGCAGCAGGCGATCGAGGAACTGCAACTGCCCAGCGAAAAGGTCTTCACCGATTGGCAGGCTTGCCTGGAACAGACGCAGCCCGACATCGTGCTGCTGTGTCCCGCCGCCGCGGGGCACGGTCTGTGGACCGAGCGCGTGATGGCCCATGGCGTTGATGTGCTGATCGAAAAACCGATGGCGGCGTCGCTCGCCGAAGCCGATTCGATGATCGCTGCGGCGCAGCGGGCCGGTCGGACGCTGGCGATCAATTGGCCGATGACTTGGTTTCCCACCCACCGCACCGCCCATCGATTGATCCGCGAAGGGACGATCGGCGACGTGATCGAGGTCCATTATTACGACGGCAATCGCGGACCGCTGCACCATGCGGCGGGCAAGCAGCAGCGAACGGCGGAGCAGATTGCCGCCGACAAACCGAACAGCTGGTTCTATCAGAAGGCGGCCGGCGGCGGAGCGTTGTTGGATTACCTGGGCTATGGAGCGACGTTGGCGACATGGTTCAACGGCGGCCAACGCCCGATCGAAGTCACCGCAGTCGTCGACCAACCGGCGGGGCTGGAAGTCGATGAGCACTGCGTGGCGGTGCTCCGTTATGCAACCGGACTCAGTAAGCTGGAGACCCGGTGGGGAACGTTCACCGATCCCTGGACCCATCAACCGCAACCGCGATGCGGATTTGTGATCGTCGGCACCGAAGGAACGATCGGCTGTTACGATTACCAACCGACGGTGCGACTGCAGACCCGCGAAGAGCCCGCTGGCGTGGAGATCCCAGTCGACCCACAATCGTTGATCGACAGCAATCCCATCGCCTACCTGATCCATTGTTTGGAAAACCGCCTGCCGGTCGAAGGGCCACTCTCACCGGAAACCTCCCGGATCGGACAACAGATCGTCGACACCGCGATCGCCAGCGCTGCGGCCAAGCAGACGCTGCCGCTGTTGGACTAAACGAACACCTTCCGCACTCCCGAAACGATAAAATATGAACGCCGCTGAAAACTGGACCACGATCGCGAAATCCGAAGAGATCGAAGAGGGGATTGGACGCGAGTTCCTGGTCGGCACGCGGATCGTCGCCGTTTTTCGAGTCGATGGCCAATTGTTTGCGATCGATGGAATCTGCCCGCATCAAGGGGGCCCGTTGGCCGATGGAGCGGTTCGCGACGGCTGCGTCACCTGTCCCTGGCACGGCTGGCAATTCGAACTCACCTCGGGCCGGCATACGATCAGCGGCCGCAGCTTGGCCGAAACGTTCCCGATCCGCAATCGCGACGGCATCGTCGAATTGATCGTCGCCGACGAGGTCTGAACAATATTTGCGAATCTCAGGTTTTCCGACCAAGCTTCCCTGCCGTTCAGCGAACAACGATCGGTAGCCTTTCCTTTCCTAGAAAGCCAGGCAGTGAAGCATGTTGGTCGCCTTTCGCTCCGCGAAAGTGCGTGCGGCCAACTCGATAACCACAATTCCCTGCGAAACCACAAATCGCGTCCGGTGATGACAACATGAAATGGTATCAATCGCTCGCCCGTTGGACGCTGCTGGCCGCCGTTGGCTTGATGGGCGTCGGCTACCTCGCCAACGGCCTCTCGGGCGATGGACGATCGACACAGCCGCCACCGATCCCCAAAGGGACCAGCGAGACCGCCGATTGGATGGAGGTCGTCGCCGACGTCGACGCCGAATTTGAGACGACCTGGACTCGCGAGAGCTTGGCGACCGCACCGGACGCCGATTGGCAGACGGTCAGCCGCCGCGTCTCGCTGGCTCTGATCGGCAGCAGCATTTCGCTGGAGGATATGCGTTGGTTGGAGTCGCTGCCCGAGGGGACGCAGGTCGATGCGTTGACCGAGCGATTGTTGGCCGACCATCGCTTCGCCGACTACTGGGCCGAACGTTTAGGCCGCGCTTACGTCGGCGCCGACGAAGGTCCTTTCATCGTTTACCGCCGCCGACGCTTTATCACTTGGCTGTCGCAACAACTGCACGATCGAGTTCCCTATTCTCAGATCGTTCGCCAACTGATCACCGCCAAAGGGATCTGGACCGAAAATCCGCAAGTCAACTTCCTCACGGTGACGCTGGACACCACGGAGAAGGGACGCGTCGATCCGGTCCGTCTGGCAGCCCGCACCAGCCGCGCGTTCTTGGGAATGCGGATCGATTGCCTGCAGTGTCATGACGACTTTCTCGGCAACGTCACCTTGGGAACCAATTCGGATCCGCTCGAAGGAACGCAGCGCGACTTCCATCATCTCGCCGCCTTCTATAGCACCGCGGCGAATTCGATTCAGGGGATTCGCGACGACGGCAAGACTTACGAATATCAATTCCTTTATGAGGACGAGACCGAAGAGGTCGAACCGATCGTCCCGTTCCTTCCCGAACTGCTGACGACCGATCCCGCGGCAGAAAAACTTCCCTCGCGGCAACAGCTTGCCCGCTGGGTCACCCACCGCGAAAACATCCCCGCCGCCCGCGCTGCGGTCAATCGCGTCTGGGCGTTGATGTTTGGGAAACCGTTGTCCGATCCGGTTGATGACATCCCGCTGCACGGTCCCTTCCCCGCGGGCTTGGATCGCTTGGCTCACGATTTTGCCGAGCACGATTGGGACCTGCGTCGCTTGATTCGGATCATCAGTCATCTGCAAACCTTTCGACTCGACAGTCGCTGCGACTTCGAAGTCACCAGCGAACACGAACAGGCCTGGGCGGTCTACCCGTTGATTCGACTGCGTCCCGAACAGGTCGCCAGTTCGATCATCCAGTCGTGCCGTCTGGCCACGCTCGATCGCCAATCGGCGCTGTTGGTTCAACTGCAAGCCTTCGGCGAGAAAAACGACTTCATCAATCGTTATGGCGACACCGGCGAAGATGAATTTGGACAGGATGCGATCACGATCACCCAACGGTTGTTGGCGATGAACGGCAAAATGGTCAACGAGCGGACGGGGGAAAACCCGTTCATGAACGCGTCGTCGCAGATCGCGATGTTCGCCACCGATGACGCCCACGCCGTGGAGATCACCTATCTATCGATCTTAAATCGGCGGCCGACCGACGAAGAGGCGGCCGCTTGGATTCGACAATCCGAACAGGGCGTCTCGCGTCGCCAGTTTGTCGAGGACCTGTATTGGATCCTGATCAACAGCAGCGAATTCAGCTGGAACCATTAACCTTCAACTCGCCTGCGGAAGTCCATTCCATGAACATCGACTGCGGTTCACACGATCACCTCTCGCGGCGCTCGCTGTTGCAATCCGCCGGCGCGCTCAGCATGACTGCGTTGGCGACCCACTTGGCTCGCGGAAGCGAACAATCCTCGAAACCCTCGCGGCCGAAATCGATCATCGTCCTGTGGCTCCGTGGCGCCCCAAGCCAATACGAAACCTTCGACCCTCACGCCGGCACAAAATACGGCGGCGAAGTGGCGGCGATCGACACGACCGCTCGCGACGTGCAGATCTCCGAGTTTCTGCCGCAGACGGCCGAACAAATGCACCGCGTCGCGTTGGTCCGCTCGGTGACCAGCAAAGAAGGGGACCATCAACGCGCGTTTTACAACATCCAAACCGGCTGGCGACCCGACCCAACCGTAGTCCATCCATCGATCGGATCGATCGTTTGCCATGAGCTTACCGGCGGCGCGGACATTCCTCGGCACATCTCGATCCTGCCCGATAACGTCGCCGGTCGCGGCGGCTATCTCGGCGCGAAGTACGATGCCTTCAAGGTCTACGATCCGGCCAACAAAGTTCCCGACATTCGGCCTTATGTCGATGAGAAGCGTTTCCAACGCCGCGTCGACGGCTTGATGGATGTGGTCGAATCGAATTTCCGCAAAGGCCGGTTGCGCGATCTCGATCGCGATCGCACGCTGCACGGGATCGCCACCAAGAGTGCGCTGACGATGATGGACAGCGATCAATTGGCGGCGTTTGAAGTCGACAAAGAATCCAAAGCGTTGCGAGCTCAGTTCGGCGAGACCGCCTTTGGCCGCGGCTGCCTTGCCGCAGCCCGGTTGATCGAAGTGGGAGTGCGATGTGTTGAAGTTGGCCTGTCGGGCTGGGACACCCACGCCGACAATCACAACGGCCAGCGGACGCAGTGCGAAATCCTCGACCCCGCCTACGCGACGCTGTTGCAGGTGCTGGCCGATCGCGATCTACTCGATTCGACCTTGGTCGTCTGCGGTGGCGAGTTTGGGCGGACGCCGAGGATCAATCCCGTCGGCGGCCGCGATCACTGGCCGCACGGATTCTCGATCGCATTGGCCGGTTGCGGCCTGCGGCAGGGAATCGTCCACGGCGCGACCTCCCCCGATCCCAAGCTCGATAAAGAAGATTTGCTGACCAACGTCGCCGATCCGGTGACGGTCCAAGATATCCACGCCACGATTTTGAAGGCGTTAGATGTCCGCTTCGAGCGCGAGCTGATCACGCCAATCGGTCGACCGCTGAAGCTCAGCGAAGGAACACCGATCGAATCGATCCTCTCCTAGCGCATCGCCCAAGTTCAATCTTTACGTGTCTGAGCGAAGCCGTCTGCCCGAACAGGTATCCCGACGGGATTACAGACGGTAGCCGTAGGTAAGCGCAGCGCCACCTACGGTTTCTGATTCCCAATCTTGGTCGCCTCGGAAGGTGGTCGCAGAACTTCGCGCGGAACACGGAGAGACGACGTCACGAGGAAAGGATTTACTCGACTCGCTTCAACAGGTTCGCTTCGGTATCGCGCCACCGCCGAATATAAACCACTCCCGCGATCGTGATCACCGCCAGCGACGCCCCTTCGTACCAGGCGAGGTTCCGCTGCGAATCGCTTTCGGCGGTTGGTTCGACCG
This sequence comes from Rosistilla carotiformis, assembly GCF_007753095.1. Taxonomy (NCBI): domain Bacteria; kingdom Pseudomonadati; phylum Planctomycetota; class Planctomycetia; order Pirellulales; family Pirellulaceae; genus Rosistilla; species Rosistilla carotiformis. The sequence continues at coordinate 6,932,706 of NZ_CP036348.1, read as the reverse complement.
GCGATGGAATCCGTGGTGGCGTCGCGACGGTGGGCAACAGCGCCGCCGACAGCGAATGCTGCGGCGCGGCCGGCAGCACGCTTTCGAACGCCTTAAAAACGCCAATGCCTACATTCCAGCCTGCATCGGCGTCGGCGATCGCTTCGCCCGACCGAGTCGGCTGCGGATCGGCGACCGTTCGCGAGCTGGAATCGTTCTCCAACAGCAGTCCGCTGGTCTCCAACAACCACTGCTGGCTATTGCTCTCCGATGGGACAGCTTCCGCTGCAGTATCGGGATGCAACTCGGTCCCTTCGGGCAATTCGAAAGCCTCGGGCTCCGCCGCCGGATCCTCTTCGGCCAGGTCTTCGATCGCCTGGTCCAATTGCTCGATTTGATCTCGGAACGCGTCGGATTGATTCAACCATTGATCGACCGCCTCGATCGCTTCGGCTGTGGACGGATTTGCGAACGTATCGCTCTCGGCTTCCAAGACTTGATCGAAGCTCTCCGGACTCAGCTCCCACAACTCTCCCCGCGGCGTGACCGATACCAACACGGTTTCGCCGGCGCCGTCGGCCGGAATGGAGCCAAGAACGTTTGGTTCGACCGAAATGCTTGGAACCGTAGGGTTCGAGTCGACGCTAGGCCCCGATGAAGAAACGACAGGCGTGCGAATTGGCGATGTCGAATCGCCAATCGACGTCGACGATGTTTCGTTGCGGATCGTCACGTTGACAGCGTCGGGGAGCGTCGTTGACGATTGATCGTTGTCCGTGATGGTTGGCGTGCCGTCGTTGCTGCCGCGATCGCGACGTGGTGGACGTTCTCCGTTGCGATCCTCGCCGCGGCGCTCTCCCCCGGGACGCTGGTCATCCAAACGGCCTAACCGTGATTCTTCGCGATCCCCCGAATCGCGTGACTCAGGGCCGCGGAGATCGTTGCCTTCTTGAGCGGCTGCGTCGCGTGGGCTTGCATCGCGCGATCCACCATCCACGATCTGCGTGTCGGAAAATCGATCGCCTTGATCCCCGCGATATCCCAGGTCATCGCTGGCCAATGTCAACGGATTGGCGCTCAGCATCCAGCGTCCCTCCAATTGCTCGAGCCTCAGTCGACGCGATGACGATCGTTTCAGTGGTGCTTTCATTGCGTCACCGCCAGTTCGTTGACGGCAGCCAAATCGCGATCGGCTTGTTTTTCGGCGGCTCCGTTTCCGGCAGCCGACGCGCGATAACGGACAGCCACCGCATCGATCGCTTGCCAGCGTTTGCCACGAGCAAAGCATCGCAGCAAGCTGGAATAATGCTTCGGCAAAAAACGTTTCGCTTCGGCGTGCTGCGGGTCGATAGCCAGTGCCTGCTGTTGTTGCTCGATCGCTCGCATCCACTGCGTTTCCGCGGCGGCCAAGTCACCGATCGCCAGCATCGAACTGCCGCGGTTGTGCAGCATCGCGCCGATGCGGCTGTGCCCCGCGGCGTCGTCGTCGCTGAGCTCCAGGCTCGCCTGTTGCAGCGAGATCGCTTCGTCCAACGCCTCGATCGCTTCAGCATGTTTGGCTTGTTTCTGAAACGCCATCGCGACGTTGTTCAAACTGGTCGCCAAATCGCGACGATGCTGATCGATCGCCGGAGCGATGCTCAACAGTTGACGCTGCAGTCCAGCCGCTCTCGTAAACGCTTGCTCCGCCGACGCCCATCGCCCCGCGTGCATGTTCGCGGAACCAAGGTTATTCAAAAGCGTCGCCAGTTCACCCGAAGCGCTCAACCGATTTGATGACTCGCCAACCGAAGCGGCTCGGATTTGAATCGCTCGCTGCAACAGTTCGATCTCGCTGCGTGGATCGTCGACCGTGACGGCGCTCCGGTTGGCCAGGGCGGAGGCGAGTCCGCGAGCCGCCAGTTCGTCATCCGGTTTCCGTTCGACAATTGTCGACAGCCGCGCAATCGCATCGTCCAACAGGGGCCTCGCCTGAGCGACATCGCCATTCTGAATGAACAACAACGCCAGATTGTTTGTCGTTAACGCAAACTCCGCCGCATAACGCTCGTTTTCCGGATCGCTCTGCACCAAGGCGCGCTGGATCGCCAAAGCCTGCCGATAGATTTGCAATGCCTCGTCGGGCTCGCCGATGTCGGCCAGCGCAAGCCCCAGATGATTCAGGTTTTGCGCGGCATGATACCGCGTTTCCTCAGCCGATGGTTCGACAGGAATCGACTCGGGACTTTCGATGATCGCCGCATAACCTTCGGCGGCGCGGCGAAAATGCCCGATCGCATCGCGCGGCGATTTCAACTCTTTGACAATCGTTCCGATCCGCGAATGCGTCCGCGCCACTTCCGCAGAGAGTTCGGGATCGCCCGTCGCTTGCGCGGCGAACTGTTCGTGATACCGCAGCGTCTGCAACAACAGCGCGTGTCGCACCTGTTCAGCTCCCGGCACGGAGGCCAATTGCTCAGCGACTTCGGTTCCCAGATGATCGACCGCCGATTGGGCGTGGCGGAAATATTGATCGCGTTGGACGGCGCTCCATTTGGCGTCGTTGCTCTTTTGCAAGATGATCAAACTGCTGGCGACCAGCCACAACATCGCCACCGCGCAGACCGAAGCGGCGACAGCGACCGAGCGACGATGCCGCGCCGTCCAGCGTCCCACGCGGGCGACGACCGTCGGCGGCTTGGCTAATGTTGGTCGACCATCGAGGACCGCTCGCAGATCAGCGGCCAATTGGTCGGCCGATTCGTAGCGATCATCCTTGCGGCGAGCCATCGCTTTTTGCAACACCACGCTCAAGTCGGCTGGCGCGTGGGGCAACAGACTGCGCAGCCGCGGCGGTTCGTCCTGCTGGATCGCTCGCAGCAAGGTCGGTCCGTCGTCACCGACAACGGCGGTTCGCAAGGTCAGCATCTCGAACAGCGTCGCGGCCAGCGAATAGATATCGGTCCGATGGTCGACCGCTTCGGCTTTGCCCGTCGCCTGTTCGGGGCTCATATAACGCATCGTTCCCAACAGATCGCCACTGACGGTCAGCGAGCGATCGTCTTGGCAGCGAGCCAAACCGAAGTCGGCGATCCAGATTTTGCCCGCGGAATCGAGCAGCAGGTTCGACGGTTTGACGTCGCGATGGACGACGCCCGACGTGTGGGCATAATGCAGAGCGTCGGCGATATCGATCGCCCAAGCGACGATCGATCGCCAATCGCGCGACGTCGACGCGGTCTCTCGCTGCTGCAAGATCCAAGCGTCGACGGGCAGCCCATCGATCAACTGCATCGCAAAATAGTGGATCCCGCGCTCCGAACCGACACTGTAGACCGGGACGATATGCGGATGTTGCAGCAGTCCCGCGGCACGGGCTTCGTTTTTGAAGCGGGCGATTTGGCGAGCGTCCAACAGCGACGCCATCGGCAACAGCTTTAAAGCGACCTGGCGGTTCAACGACTTCTGATTCGCTTCGTAAACGACGCCCATCCCACCGCGGCCGATCTCACGCTGGACCGTGAAATCGCCCAACGTCATCGGGCTGCCTGAGGTCGGCTGCAAGTCGCTGAATTGATCGCTCGGGTCTTGGAAGCCGACCGCGACGCCATACAGTGCGTCCAACTTACTTAGATAGCTGGCGAAGACCTCCGACAAATCAGGGTTCTCGCGATCGAGCGTCTCCAGATCCAACGGCTCGCCCGATTCGAGTGACTGGAGATAACGATCCAGTTGCTCGGTCAGGCGTTGCTTCTGATCGTCGTCCAACGCCCGCAGCAATTCCGGTTCGTCGCAGGAATCGAGCACCGAATCATTCACAGACATCGCGAGCTTCTCCCTGCGTCTTGAAGGCTTCCAGGGCTCTCAGCCAAAGCATCCGCACCGCACCGCCGGAGCGATCCATCCGCTTGGCGATCTCGTCGAACGACATTCCTTGCAACACGCGAAAGACGATCACATCGCGATAGGGCGGATGCAGCTCGCTCAATTGATCGGCCAACCAGACGGTCCGCTCACGCGCTTGCATCGGGGCGCTCGGCGATTCACCTCGGTTGGGCAGGATCGAAGCAAGGTTGATGGCGGAGTTTTCGAGTCCGTTGGCCACGGCGTCCAACGACACCTCGCGGCGGACGTCCCGCTTGGCAACTTTGACATTCGCGGCAAAAGCGCGATGCAGCGTGTGGATCAGAATCTGTCGCAGCCAGCACAACAGCTCTCCTTGGCTCTGGCCGCGAAAATCGCCGAAGTCGCGATGGGCGGCCAACATCGCTTCCTGAACGATGTCCGACGGATTCAACCGGCGTTGCAAGCGGCGATCCAATTGCGTGCTGGCCAACAACGTTAAGTAGTTGGCGTACCATTGCAGCAAACGGCCCAAGGCTTCCGAATCGCCACCGCGAGCCGCTTCGAGCAGCGATTGAAATTCCTGAGTTTGGCCCGACTGGCTGCTGGAATCGGAACGGTGGGTCGAATCGGTTGCGATCACGGTGCTTGCCTGCGCTGAAGGGTTTACCGGCTTCCAAAATTAGGGAACGGAAACGTCGCGGTTTGTTTCAACCGCGCGGCTGAGAAAATCAAATTTCCACAGCCGACCGATCCGCGTGCCAGTTCGCCCCAAGTTAAACGATTCATCGAAAGAATCCGCGTTGGCTCGCTGCACGCCCTAACAATGCGAAGGCGGCATCGACGCGGTGGTGGAAACCGCGATGGGCGTGATGCCCGCCGCGGCTACGAATCGAATTGCCGTCGTCCAGCCAAGTAGACAGTTCATCCAACGAAACCGCTTCGTCTGCATCGCTATCGGCATCGGAGACCTTTTCCCAAAACCGATCGCTCACTTCGTCGGCGGTCAACAAACCATCCTCGTTGGCGTCCAGGGCACTGAAAAAGTCTTCGCGAGCTGTCGCCAACGCCGCTTCGACTTCCGCCAACGTGATCACCGCGTCTCCATCGGCATCGATCTCCGCATCGACCAAACGATCCCACAACCGACTGGAAACATCCTCCTCGGTCAGCTCGCCATCTTCGTTGGTGTCCAACCGCGTCAGCAGATCTTCCGCCGTCGCACCGGTTAAACCAAGCCCTATGCCAAACCGAAATTGCGATCCGTCGAGGCAATGCTCGTCGGTCGCGTCAGTCTCGTCGGTCGCGTCAGTCTCGTCGGTCGCGTCAGTCTCGTCGGTTTCACCACCATCCAACACGCCCCCGTCATCAACCGGTTCTAGCGAGTCGTCATCTTCTGCGGTCGGATCGTCCACGCTTTCGGTGCCGTCGTCGACAGGATCAAGCGTCTCTTCATCCTCCGCATCGCCAGAATCGAGTGTATCGTCGACATCATCGACCGGATCGAGTTCAACATCGACCTCGTCGCTGATCTCTTCGTCTTCGGTCTCGCTGTCCAAGCTGTCATCCAGTTCGGCCTCTTCTTCACCTTCGATCGTCGCGACCTGGTTGGTGTCGACGGTTCCAAGATTCAGCGCGTTGATCACCGTCAACGCGTCGATCGCGGTGACGCTGCCATCGCCGTTGGTGTCGCACATCGCGTCGGAATCGCTTTCGCCCGTCGCGGCGCCACGATTGATTTGGTTCAAGATCATCAAAGCGTCGATCGCCGTGGTCGCGGAATCGCCGTTGACGTCGGTTGGGTTATAAAGATTGTGGTTCTCGGGCACATCCGCCTCGATCCGACCGCTATAGCGATGCCAGTTGCCGCCGCGACGCCAGCGGTTGCGATTAACCCGATTGTTGTCGGTATCGCCCGAGTCCGTCGGATCGGAATCGTCCGTCGTATCGTCGTCGGATGTGTCGACCGGATCGGAGGTGTCATCCGAATCGTCGGTTGGCAAGACGTTGTCGTCGGCCGCAGCGTAAAGGCTGGTGATCTCGGCAATATCTTCGCTCGATAATCCCGAAAAACTTTGGCTCGGCGAGACAAACGGTGCTAGCACCGCACTGGCGTCATCCAGGTGGTCCAGTCCCAGCGCGTGACCGATCTCATGGACCGCGACCCAGACGAGATCGAAGGCTTGATTGCCTAGCGAATTGCCAACCTCCCAAACCTCGGAGGAATCAAATTGGATGTCGCCGGCAATCCTCGCGGGATTCACATCGTCGGGGAAATAGGCTTGCGCCAACGTGCCGCCGTCACCATCGATGTTGGTAAACGAAATGTCGATCGAATCGCGCAACCCCGTTTGGTCGGTGGGTGTAAAGCTGACATCGACGACACTCGACCAAGCGTTCAACGCCGTTTCGATCGCCGCGGTGGTCTCGGCTTGCGACAGCGAACTCGGACTGCCGGAGATGTTGTAGGTCAGTTCGGCGCTTCCCAAGCCGGGGCCATCCCAGCCGACACTGGCAGCCAGCACGCGGCGCGATTCAAGTGTCTCGGTGACAAGGATTCGCGACTTGCGGCGCTGCAGTGGCTTGCGTTTTTGCGACATGATTGAACGACGAAACATGGGGACCTTCTTCCTGTCAAAGGGGATGACTGACGGTTTTCCAAAACCAAGCGACGCCACAGAGTGCGGCGCCGCACCGATCGACCTTTCGCTAACGCATGGCGACGACGGTCTCGGCCGACGCGTAAGATTCGCTCGCCGAGGCCTCCGCTTCGCGTTCAGCTTGGCGAGCTGCTTTGAGTTGAGCGATCCGTGCGTCGCGGGCTTCTCGCTTCAACATCGCTCGTTCCTTGCGTGCGGCCAATAAATCCTGTCGCTGCTGGTACTTCTGCGCCACCTGTTGTTGATATGTCTGCTGCCGCATCGCATACAACTGTTGGTTTTGCAGGTACCTCTGTTGCTGCAAGGCGTAGTCGCGTTGATAGGCCAGCGGATCGTAGCGTTGCCCCAAGGCATAACCGGGGCCCGCCGATCCTCCGCTCGCACCTCCGCGTCCTCCAGAACATTGGGCTTGGGCATCGTTGGCTGCCAACAAGATCGTTGCGGTCACCAACCCAGCCAACGTCAAGGCTCGTTTAAACGTCATCGAACACCCTCCTGCGAAAAGCGAGAAAAGAGAAGCAGTCGCCTCGCGCAGTCGACATCAACCGACAAGGCTCAGGCAATAGGGGCGTTTTCCCTTCAAGAAAGTCACACCCGCAGTCGAGCTTTTTCGGAAAACTTTGCACTAAGGCCGATCAGTGAACGTTAGCCCCGGCAACGTGGTCGTTAAGGGCTTGTTGTGAACCCGGAGATTTGTGTTTGAATCCCATCCAGGCCGGAGGCCGACACAATGTGAGTGCGAGTCTGTCGCCCTCCGGGCTTGGGGCGGTTGCCGCTCGGGGACCGGAAGCTGACGCTTCCGGCAGATCGTATGTCGCCCTTCGGGCTATCCAGTCCCCCCGGTTCTCAGGCCGGAGGCCGACACACGATCTGCCGGCGGTGTAAGCCGCCGGGTCGAGAATGGCGATCGATGCACAGCACGGACGGATACCGTCACGTCGTGCGAGTCCAGAAGCCGCCGGCAGGCCTGTTTCAATTCCGGGTGGCGGACGATTTCGTTTACCGGCCCCCAACGTCCGGCTTGCCTGCGATCGCTCGCTCGATCTCGACTGGAGTTGGTTCGGGGCCGCTCTGCGTTGTAGACATGAACTTCATGACTCGAGCACGCAACCGATCTCGATCGACACCATCGAACTTGTCCCCCATCATCGCCAGCGTTTCCGCTTGCGCGACGGTCGCCGCAAGCGTCGCATTGATGTAGCTGTTCAAAGAAACCCCCTGTTCGCTCGCCAACTGTTGAGCCTTTGCTTTCAGATCGTCTCGCATTCGCACGGAGAGGGTCGCCATGGTCAATTTCCTAAATCGTAAAGTGTCCAACATTCGATTGGTGTCATCACATCCCATCCATGCTTGACGAGATCGGCACAATCAAAATCGCGAACGTTATAGGTGATGATGATCGCCGTTGCGGCGATCGCAGCTTCGATGAACTTATTATCCGCTTCATCGCTCAGATTCGGACGCCAACTAAAACGCAGTTGCGTTTGGTGTGACAGCGAAATCAGCTCCAAGACCAAATCGGAATTCTGCTTAGCCGTCAGGCCAGTCAATTTCCGTACCGTCGGCCGCGACAAAACGTCTGTGTACTCCGCAATGATCCCTTCGGTAAGCATCAACGGAACACGACGGTTAAGCACCGCCATCAGCACACGATAGGCCATGCTTTGTTCCTGTCGACACGCTCCAGCGACCAATACATTCGTATCGAGAACGACAGGAGGGCAGACGATTTTCAATGGATGCCTCACATACAACCGGAAAAATCCTGATACCGTATTGTGCTACATCAAATTCATCGCGTCAACAAATATTGCCGAGCCACTCTCGCGATGACAATCGAGAGAGTGGTGGTAAAGAGCAATTCCCTGGCGTAGATCGGCAAGCACCTCTGAATAAATGAGAGTATGCCGCCCTCCGGGCTATCCAGTCCGCTAGGTTCTCAGGCCGGAGGCCGACACAAGAACTGCCGGCGGTGTAAGCCGCCGGATCGAGAATGACGCCCAAGCCAACTCCAGGCCGGAGGCCGGCACACGAACTGCCGGCGGTGTCAGCCGCCGGATCGAGAGTGACGCCCAAACCAACTCCAGGCCGGAGGCCGACACAATGTGAGTGCGAGTCTGTCGCCCTCCGGGCTTGGTATCGCTTGTCGCTTTGGGACCGGAGGCTGACGCCGAGCCCTTTCAAGCTAGCATGGGCATGCCGTGGCATCTGTTTTGCACTGATATCTAAGTAGCTTATTTATCGAAAGTTACGCGAAACGAGGTGGAATGATGACTGTTGATGAACTGCTTGATCGCTTCAAAAATGAGTGCCCTGTGGCGATGGGTACTCGACTGATGCTCAATCATCTGCTCAGCGACGAGCGAATGGACACTCTATTTGCCACTCACGCAGGCTCTCAAAGATGCGGTGAACTCCTGTTCTCATCGGTCGCTGACATCATGGCCTGTGTTGCCTTGAACATCAAACCTTCGGTCAACGCTGCTTACAAAAAGCACAAAGAAAAACTAAAAGTCTCTGTCACATCCGTTTATAACAAGCTGCAAGGTATCGAGACCCAAGTGAGCCGCGCCTTGGTAAGTGAAACGGCGGCCGAGCTTTCGCAGCTGTGGGACCATCTCGAAGGTCCCAAACCACCGCCTGTGTTGAGCGGTTACAAGACACGGATCATCGACGGCAACCATCTCGCTGGGACCGAGCATCGAATCAAAGAGCTTCGGAACCTCGGCGCAGCGGCCTTGCCTGGCACCACTATCCCCATCTTAGATCCCGACAAGAAGTTACTCGTCGATGTGATTCTTAGTCGCGATGGGCATGCCAACGAAGCCACGTTACATCCGGAGATTCTTGAGCTTGTTGAAAAGGGGGAGGTCTGGATCGGTGACCGTCATTTTGCTTCACAGAAGATGATGACCACGATTGCCTTGGACAAGAAAGCCTTCTTTGTTTTTCGTCATTCAAAGGCCTTGTTGCCAAATTGGGAACCGCAAGGAGAACGCCGGGAAATCGGGCGTTGTGACGGCGGAACACTGTACGAACAGAAGATCGCCTTTACCTATCAAGGCCTTGCGATTTGCCCGCGGCGGATCACGATCGAACTTGACACACCAACTCGCAAGGGCGACACCGCCGTTCATGTTTTGACCAATCTTCCCCAGCGGGTTAGTGCGAAACACGTGGCGAATGCTTATCGCAAGCGATGGAATATCGAAACCGCATTCCAGCATCTTGCCACGACACTGAACAGCGAGATAAACACGCTTGGATATCCTCAAGCGGCCCTGTTCAGTTTTTGCATGTCGATGATGATGTACAACCTAATAAGCGTGATGAAAACATCGATTGGCTGTGCAGCAGGTGACGCGGATTTTTTCCAGTTACTATGCAGCCAACGACGTCTCTGAATCGTGGAAGGGCTTCATGACGGCTGTGACTGAAAAGGAGTTTGATTCAGTTTATGGAAAACTAACCCTCAAGCAGCTCGCCAAGGAGTTGGTCGACGTCGCTCGGAAACTCGATTTCAGTCAATACCGAAAGAGTCACCGAGGCCCCAAGAGGCCACCACCGAAAAGGAAAAGCGGAAATCGTGGTAACCATGAATCGACAGCTAGAATCCTCGACCAAAGAGCCCCGGGATGCTAGCTTGAAAGGGCTCGGCTGACGCCTCCGGCAGTTCGTATGCCGCCCTCCGGGCTACCAAGCCGTTAGACGACAATCTCGAAATCGAGGCCTCGCAAGCGGGTGGCGCCGTTGGAGACGAGGAGGTCGAGTGTCTCGCCGGTCTCGGCGAGACGGATCTGATATTCGCCCGTGTGGACGAAGTTGCTGAAGCGGTAGCTCCCTTTGCGATCGGTGGTCGTGCTATCGATCACGTTCCCTTCGTCATCCAGCAACTCCAGTTCGACTCCTTCGACAGCGACATCGCGACTCGAATTGTTGTTCCGATTCGACGACGAGCTTCGCGACCGATTCGACGCGGAATTGTCGACAGCTTGTGTGACCGTTCCACTGACCGTGGCGTTCATGAAGAAGACGTTCTCCTGCAACCCTTCGACGTTGGTGTTTCGTTCGATGATGTCGGCCAACGTCGTCTGCTGCAACTCTTTCAGCTCGCGACCTTCAAAAACGTTCTCATACCAGAACCGATCTCCGTCGCGGATCCTTTCGAATTGATCGGAGATGATCGCTTGATGAGTTTCGCCAACCGACGCTCCGCGAACATGATCCTCCGCCAACAGACCGACCCACAGATCGATGTTGTTGACGTCGCCATACAGCGACTCCAGCTTGCCTTGCAGTTCGACATCGCTGGTGATGTCGGCGAAGCTCTCGACCGGATCGAGCCCATAGGCGACGCGGGTGCTGTTGTAATCAGCCAATCCGTGATCGCGGCCGCGTTGGATGTTCAGCGATACCAGATCAAAACCGCCGGCACCGGGAGGCCCGAACAGGAAGTTCCGCAGGCTATCGACGACCTCCAGATCGATCTGCATCGATTGCGACGACGCATCGTATTTCAGGATCGAATCGATTCCCGTCTCTTCCAACAGCGAGGGGTTGAAAAACGCTTCGGTCAACGAAATTTCGTCGCGGACCTCAAGCCCGTCGTTATCGAAGAATTCGATGTCGTCGTTGAGCGTACTGTGGCCAAACCGGAACGCGGCAGTCGAGAACTCGTTGGCGATCGAAGGATTGACCGAGGCGTCGTAGCCATCGTAGGAGTCGATCGCATTGTTACCCAACAGTGCCGGCAGGAACTCGTTGTAGGTGATCGATTGGATTTCAGCGATCACGATCGCGCGGGCTTGTTGGTAGATCTCCTCGTCGGTCAGATCGGGATCCGCCGCGGAGATCTCGTCGGCCAGGCGATTATGTTCGCGTGCGAACAGCGTTTGAATCGCGGTCAACGAAATGTTTTCGCTGGCACGAATATCGCCCGCGATCACCATTCCCGATTCATCCAACGGCAGCAGGCCGTCGTCGGTGATCACCAAGCGGCCTCCTTCGAACGAACGCAATCCGTCGGCGGTCTCTTGATCCGATCCATAGACCTGCGAACCATCGATGTAGGCGGTGATCGCGTTGACCTGTTCCCGCGGATTGTCGACCGAAGTGCCGGTGGTCAAATCGTACACCGAACGACTCAGCCCAATCGTCACGTCGCCCGTACCGCTGGGGTCGAAGTACGGATCGCCAGCGGGTACTGCGATGTCGAACGTTTCGCCATCCTCTTGAGACAGCGAGAGATCGATGTCGTGGTCGATGAACTGTCCCCAAACGTAGATGAACGCCGACAGGCCACGATCGTTCCCCTCGCTATCGACGCTGGCATCGCTCAACACATTGCTGATCTCCCGAGCGCTCGGCCGATCCTCGCCACCGGGCTCCGAGATCCCATCGGCATAGTCAGCATCGGCGACCCGCAATAGCGTCGTTCCGGCGGCTCCAAGGTTCTCATCTTCCAAATTGTTCCCTGTGCCGTCGATCGAACGGACCTCATCGGGCAGGTCAGGGACCGTGGTTTCCGTATCGGTAGGCGAGTCGTTGCGGTCCTTGTCGCCGCCGCGATTGATTCGGTTGAGCACGCGCAGGGCATCGATGGGGCTACGGCGGCCGTCGTTGTTGACGTCGGTGAACATCCCCCCTTCGTCGCTTTGGTTCCGCTGGATCGCGTTCAAGATCGCCAATGCGTCGACGGGCGAAACGATTCCGTCGTCGTTCACATCTTCGGAATCGAAAAAGTTGTGTTGGAATAGATTCAAATCCGCAGCCAACAGTTGACGCGATTCGAGTGTTTCGCTGCGCAGTCGGCGATGACGCCGCCGCGGACGCTTAGCGGCGCGATTCGATTTGGACCACAAAGAATTAAACAGCGTCCGGAATGTATCCGCAGGTTTCATCGCCGCACCTTTTACCCAATGCCTAGAGAAGAGAAGAGTCATGCTTCTCGTAAAAGGCACTTTCTGCACCGAGATTGTCACGCGCAGGGTGAAATTTTTACGGACTTACCGCGGGACGTTCACTATTTTGTGCTGGGTTTGTCCTTCGAATCGCAGTTTTGTAGACGGCATTCGAGCGTCGTGGTGAGCATCAGCATATGGAACAGCTGACCTAGCGAGTGCGTGTCGATTTCGTGCATTCGCAGCTGAGTCGTCGGGCATCCAGCTGTGTGCAGTGCCGCATCGGAGTCGGCGATCGCTTGGGTCATCAAGTCGGGCAGTTTGCGGTCGGATAACGCGTTCAGTCCGTCGTGGTCGCCATCGCTCTGCCCGACCTGCCACGGGTCGGCCCGATGCTGTTGGACGATTACGTGGTTGACGACTTTGCCCTGCAGGTTCGTTGGATCGAGGTGGTGCCCGTCGCGAGGGCTGACCGTCGTTAGCGGCAGCACCGGGGATCCCGAACCGGCGAGCAGTTGGTCGTGCCAGAGGCCAAACGTTTCGAGTGCCGATCCCCAGACATTCATCACGCGTCGATCGATCCCGCGATGCGTTTGCAGCAGATGATGGATGGCGACGTATTGCAGCACGAGGTTGGATTCGGGAGGAGCGGCCCTAAAGTGTTCATCCATCGCCGCGGCCCCTTCGAGCAGCTGGACGCAGTCCAACCCGAGCATCGCGGCGGGCAAGACGCCGGCGGCGGAGAGGACGTTGAACCGTTCGTCGAGTTCGTTGGAGACCGGGAAGATCTCCTTGCACCCGATCGCCTGGGCGAGGTCGCGCAGCTTGCTCGGTTGGTCGGTCACGGGAAGGAGCAATTCGGGCAGCCACTGTGCCGCGTCGTCGGCGAGCGATTCCTCCATCGCCGGCAGGAACTGACGCAGCGCCAACGCTCGCTCTCGCGTTTCCCCCGCCGGATCGATCACGACCATCGCCCAACGCCGAACCACCGGATCGATCGCTGTCAGATCGCGTCCCAGCCGATGCAACAGGGCACTCGACGCATCGTTGTCGAGATCGTTGCCGGTGAAATACATCCGCGGCTTGCTGCCACGGCCACCGCGAGACAATTCGTTGTGGTAGGGATCGCAGCAGGCATCGCGGAGCGCTTGGACACCGCGATAAGCTCCGCCGCCGGCGAGGACCACGACCGCATCGACTTCGTCGTGCAAGCGGTTGGCGACGCGAAAGATCTGCCCCAGCGGGCTGTCGTCGCGAAGCTCGTTGTAGCCGTCCAACAACTCGCGTGGAAGCGAAGCGAACGGCGGAGCAACAGCGACGAACTCCTGTTGCAACTCGAGCAACTTGGGGGCCAGTTCCGCAATTTGAGCTTCAGTCACGCCATAATTGGCATCGACCGCACCCGAATAATCAAATTGAATCCGACCCACAAATTGCCTTTGCAAGAGATGTCACGAACCCGCGGCGGGATCGTCCGCGGGGAGGCCCCGATCAATCGATGGCGATCAACGATTCACCGGTCATCTCTTCCGGCTTTTCCAAGCCCAATAGGGCCAGAGCGGTCGGTGCGATATCGGCCAATCGGCCGCCGCTGCGCAGTTGCTTGCCGTCCAGGCCCGGTTCGACGACGATCAACGGCACATCGTAGGTCGTGTGCGCGGTGTGCGGGCCGCCGGTTTCCGGATTGATCATCTGTTCGCAATTGCCGTGGTCGGCGGTCACGATCAGCGAACCGCCCGCGGCTAGCGTCGCTTCGACGATCTTGCCGACACATTCATCGACGACTTCGACCGCCTTGATCGCTGCGTTCAGGTTACCGGTGTGGCCGACCATGTCGCCGTTGGCGTAGTTCATGATGATCAGATCGGTCTTGCCCGCTGCGATCTCTTGCAGCACGCGGTCGGTAATCCCAGCGGCCGACATCTCCGGTTTCTGATCGTAGGTCGACACGTCGCGCGGCGACTGCAACATCCCACGCTCTTCGTTTTCGAAAGGATCGTCGCGGTAGTCGTTGAAGAAGAAGGTGACGTGAGGATACTTTTCGGTCTCCGCACAACGGAACTGCTTCAGGCCCAAGGTGCTGATGTACTGGCCCAGGATGTTTGGCATCTTCGCTGGTTTTTCGAAGATCACGTGGACGGGCAGGCCGGTTTCGTAGCCGGTCATCGTGGCGAAGTAGAGGTTGTCGATCTTTTCACCGCGATCGAATCCGCCGCCGTCGATGTTCGCCCACTCGGTGTCGTCGTAGGTGAAGGCTTTGGTCAGTTCGCGTGTTCGGTCGCCACGGTAGTTCAAGAAGATCACCGCGTCGCCCGCTTTGACAAGCTGCTTCGGATCGACGGTGTCGGCGTCCGATACGGTGATCGGAGTGATGAATTCGTCGCCGGTGCGATTCGATTCGGTTGGGTTGTCGTAATAGCTCTGGATCGCTTCGCTAGCTGTCGCCGCGGTTTGTTCGGCACCGCGAGTCATCATGTCGTAGGCGAGTTTGACGCGATCCCAACGCAGGTCGCGGTCCATCGCATAATAACGACCGATCACGCTGCCGACTTTGCCAACGCCTTCGGATGCAAGGTTCTCTTGCAGTTTTGCCACGTAGCCCAAGCCGCCGGTCGGCGCGGTGTCGCGGCCGTCGGTGATCGCATGGACGATGTAGCGGTCGCCCGCCAAGCCGCTTCGCTTGACCAATTCGGTGACGGCAAACGCGTGTTCCAGGTCGCTGTGCACGCGTCCGTCGGACATCAATCCGACCAGGTGCAGCGAGCCGCCGGAAGCTTTGACGTGCGCGATCGCTTCCTGCAGCACGGGGTTCTCGAAGAACTCTCCCTTGCGAATCGAACGGGTGATCCGCATCACTTCTTGATCGACGATCCGGCCGGCACCGATGTTCTGGTGGCCGACTTCGCTGTTCCCCATCACGCCCGCTGGCAGACCAACATCTTCGCCCGATGTCTTGATCAGCGTGTTGGGATAGCTTTGCATCAAAGCGTCGGAGACTGGAGTCTTGCCCATGAGGACCGCATTGGATTGATCCCATTTCGAAAAGGGATTTTGTCCCCAACCATCACGAACGATCACAACAACAGGTTTTCGGCGAACTTCAGTCACAGGTGACTCTCCAAATAATAAGTCAGGCAAACTCTGACAAACGACGGGCGTGGTCGCAGGATCCGACCAGCGGCCGGCATCCAGCGAGAGGATCCATCGTACCGAAAACGTCTTTTTTTCGATACCGGCCCGGCGACGTTGGCGACCCGCAAATCGAGTCGCCCGAAACGTTTACGCTGCAAAAATCAGGCTTTGGGCGGCCGTTGCCCAACCGTCTGCAAGATCGCTGCCGGAATGAAGATTGCGTTAGCGATGATCATCGTCACGCCAAAGGTGATCATGCCCAGGAACATCGCGATTCCGCCGTGGACCATCACCGCCGTCAACAGCACCCAGGGGCGAGTCAGCCGCGGCCAAACCAATGCACAGTAGAAGGTTTCCCAAAGGACCGTCGCGTGCGAAAGAGCGGCGAACAGAATCGGATAGTGAACGATCCAGGTCATGTTCATCGATTGGTATTCGTAATTGGAAACCGCAAACCAGGTCGCCGTTCCATCCCACCACATCTCGCCACGCATCTTGCTGACACCACCAAACAGATAGATCACACACAGATGCAGCTGCATCAGCCGTGTGCCGATGTTGGCAGCGATCGAAGGGGAGGCCGATGGCAACCACCATCGCGACGGCTGCCCCGTGGCTAGGCGACGACGACGCAGCCAAGCGTCGACCGACCAGACCGATCCGCAGGGTGTCAGCATCAGATACATCGTGATCATCGTCGTCATCTGGTCCAATCCAAACAACGCTCCGGTCAACCGATGCATGTACATCAATTGAAGAAACCACGCCGCCGGAGCGGTCAGCCGCGTGAGGAACCCGCAGGCAAAGCAGATCGTCACGGCGATCGTGACCAGATGGTGCGTCCACAGGATCGCTGGGCTATCGACGTACCAAAGATAAGACCAGGCGTAATCGTTTTCGTGCAACTGGCGCACCGTATCGGTCGTGACCCAGGCATCAGTGCCGACAAATGCAAGCAGCTGAGACGCCAGCACCAGGTGCGTGTACAGCAGCATCAACCCGATCGCGATCCGGATCGCGGCCAAGGTATGCGGCGCGGTGGGGGTGAACCAAAACCGATCCCACAGCGTGGTGAGTTCGGTGAAATAGTTGGCGATCCAGCGAGACGGTTTGTTCATGGTGCGATCCCATCGAAAGCCGGCAGGCCATCGGGCAACGTCAGATACAGCCGCTCGTGTTCCAGATCGATCTGTTCTTCGATGAACTCAGGAATCCCCGGCATTCGGTGTTCGACGCGATCGATCTGCACCGCGCTACCGCCATGGACGTGTTGCAGGTGATTGGCAAAACCGTCGCGGATCATTTCATAGCGGTCGCGGCCGGATCGCCATTCGCGAAAGATGACACTGTCACGTGGCACGTCGGGCGGAAGCGATTGAGGCTCGTGCAAGTTGTGTAAAAACTCGGTCAACATAAAGTGGCGGTGATACAGCAAGCGAGGCCACTGGTTGGTGCGATCGGGAAAGGTCTCGGTTTGCGGCTGGCCATCGGCATCGGTCCAGCTGGCCTCGACGAGATGGCTGGGGCCGGGATCGGGAGCAAAAAACGCGTACCCGTGGCTGAGGTAAAGGAAGTCGACGTAGCGGCCGACCGGGGCGCGAAAGATCGATGCGGCGGGTGAGGGACCGCCGGGACCACGCGTTGAAAAGCGGATCGGTTCGGCCACGACCGCCCACAAATGGACGACGACGGCGATGCTGATCGCTATCTTCAACCAACGCGGCGGCGCGAAAGGGGGCGAGAGTGTGTCGTCGTTCATGCGTCAGAAGATAACCGCACGCAGCGCACGAAAAAACCCGCGTTGGAAATTTCCAACGCGGGCTTCTGGGTCGTGTCATTGCGAACGCATTGCTTATCGCATTGCAACCGTTTCGTCAGCGAAATCGAAGGTCAGTTCTGGCGAGCTGCCAGCCGACAACGAAATCGTCTTCTCTTCGGTCAACGTCCGTCCGTTGCGTTGGATCGCAACCGAAACGGTGTAGTCGCTCCAAACTTGACCAGCCTGCAATTGCTTGGTGCGGAAGGTACGTGTGGTACCATCGGCATCGGTCGCGTTGCCAGCCAAAGTCACCTTGGCGTCCGCAGGCACATTAACGGTCAAAACGGTTTCGACAGCATCCGATTCGGTCTCTGGAGCGGCAACGTAAGCTGGCGCTTCAACCGCAGGTGCCGAGTAAACCAACGAACGGGTTTCGCCACCATGCAGGCGGACAACCTTCGATTCGCTGACCAATTGGCCGTTGACGGTGTGTTCGATGCGTACGTCGTACGAATACGAATAACCCGGTGTCAGGCCGCGCGAGACGAATTGGCGGTGTTCGCCAGTGCTGCTGGTCTTGCTGCCGTTGACGTAGACATTGGCATCGGCAGGAACTTGCATCGTCAGCAATGCTTCGCTGGACGAAGTGGTCGATTGCGTTTGATGATACGAAGCGCCTTCGACAGGTGTTTCGATGATCGATTCGCCCTGCGACGATTCGATCATGGGTTCGCTGTAAACCGGTGCCGATTCGTACATTGGTGTCGAATACGATTCGACAGGTGCCGAATAGTAGTTGGCACTGTACGATCCGCTGCTGCCGCCGCTGCTGGCACTGTATCCGCTCGATCCGCCGCTGCTGCCATAGCTGCTGTAGGCGCGATAGGAGCCGTAGCTGCCGCCGCTGCTCGCGTAGCTTCTGGACGAGTATCCGCTCGATCCGCTGCTGCTTGAATATCCGCTGACGTAGCCGCTCGATCCGCCACTGCTGGCGCGCGCTGCGTGCCATGCTTGGTGCCGGGCCTTGATTCGTTTCAGAATCCCAAAGTGTCCCGAGCTACCGCCGCTGGAACCCGAGCTGCCATAGCTGGCGCCCGAACTTCCGTAGCTGCTGTACGAAACGGAGTAACTGCCATAGCTACCGCTGCTTCCGCCCGAGCTGCCGTACGATCCGTAGCTGCCCGAAGAGCCCGAGCTGCCCGAAGAACCGTAACTGCCGAAGGAGCCCCACCCGGCGTGTGCGGTGTCCCCAACAAGTGTCATCGCCACGGCTGCTAGTGCAACCGGCATCCATTGAATTCGTCGCATGAGTCAGAACCTCCCGATCCTTTCCAACTTATCCCAAAATCTACATTAAGCGTGTTCGCGATTTCGCGCCCAGAATACCCAGAAAGGATAATCTTCCCCGGCTGCTATTCAAGCTTGCTAGTCCTAATTATTTCAATGAATAATTTGATTTAGGGTCAAGCTGCAGAGATAAAACGACTGCAACGGCTTGCCCGATTGCGATCGCACACCTGGTTTTCCAACGCCACGCATTACGTGTTAACCACTAGGCGTGGTGGGTGATTGTTCACCACCTCCAGGGTGGTGGTTCGCGTTGGTCGCACACCCGTTTGTGTTGTTGGTGATTCTGAAGGGGTGGTTTGTCGCCTTGGATTTCACGCTGATTGCGGAGTCATCCGATCGGCAGATGCTCCGCCGACGCGAGGGGACGCCATCGGCAATGGTCCCCCCCAATTGCGATGCCAACGGTTGCCCAGCGGCGAGTGACGGAAGCTCGCTACAGTTCGGGCGTCAGTGTCACGTCATCGAAATCAATGGTCCCGACGGCTCCAAAGAGGCCGATACGGACGATTGCTTCGCGGGTCGTCGGTGGGACGCGGAACGACCGCTGATGCTCGGTCCAGTCGTGGGTCCCGGTAAACGGGCCGATCCAAAACGTCCCCAGTTCGCGACGTTTTTCATCGTAAAAGCTGACCGCCACGACGGGCAGTTGGTCGGGGCGACCCCGGTTATCGATGTTCTGCGTGCGAACTTTACCAGCCAGTCGGACGCGCGGGATTGCTCGGCCGTCGAGTGCTAAGCCTTGCAGTAGGTGAGAATCGCGGCCTGCGGTTTCATTTTGGAAGCGGACAAAGTTACCGGCGCTGGCGGGATCGGGAGTCAATGCAAACTGTCGACCATAATACCAACCGGGCACTTGTTCCGGATCGTCCGACGCGGCATCAAAGCTGCCGTTGACCACTTCGGGATTCTCGCCATCGGGCTGCTTCAAGCGACCATCTTCGGCCGTGCCAGTCATGGGCACAAACAGCGTCGGTCGCAACGATTGCCGGACGATTTTTCCGTCCTTCTTTTCCATCAGATACAGCGTCTGTTGGTACCGTTCACCAACGGGTATCACCATCCGGCCCCCTTCCTTTAATTGATCAACCAAAGGTTGCGGGACCGATTCGGGCGAGCAGGTGACGATGATTTTGTCGAACGGTGCCGCTTCAGGCCAACCTAAAAAGCCGTCACCGACTTTTGCCGAGACATTTTTGTAACCGAGGCGTTTGAGTGTTGCCGCGGCTTTGATTCCTAGTGGTTCGACGATTTCAATCGTGTAGACATGTTTGACCAATGGGCTCAGCACGGCCGCTTGATAACCGCTGCCGGTGCCGATCTCCAGCACCACATCGTCCGGTTTGCACTGCAACACTTCGGTCATGTGCGCAACGATGAACGGGCTGCTGATCGTCTGCGAATCGCCGATCGGCAAGGCCATGTCGTAGTAGGCTTGGTCCCAAAGCGTACGCGGGATGAATTGATGTCGTGGCGTCGTTTCGATCGATCGCAGGACTCCCGGATCGGTCACGCCAGCAGTGGCCACGCGATCTTGAACCAGCTTTTTGCGTGCTTCTACGTAAGGGTCTTGACCGTTGGCAGCGGTCGCGGCGATGACCAGTAGCGAAAGCAAAAGCGAGAGGCGTAAAGACATGCCGGACGACTCCGAAGGGAAAAGTTAAGACGATCGATCGATTCATGACAGGGCAGGACCTGGTCAGATCGATGAGCCAACCCGGTTGCGGACCGCTCTGTTACAGCCTACCACAATCCAAATGGCCGCCGGGGAATTTTGCCCTACCGTTCGGCGGTCGCTGTCTCGCCTAAACGTGTTATTCGTTGCAACCGTTCCCAGTTACGGGGCATTCCACCGTGGCTACTGTTCGCCTCGCACCATCACGCGCAACCCAAACACTTCTTCAAACAGCGTGCTGTTTTGTCGGATTGCCAATTGTTCCAGCGTGACGTCTTCAAGACGTGCCACTTCGATCACCAACCGATCGCGCTGTTTGATGCATTTGAATTCTTGTACCCGGCCAGATCGGGAATCGTGCATCGCGATGGCCAATCGCAGCAACGCCGCCATCTTGGCAACCGCCACGCGTTCGCCGCGGCTGAGGCTGCCGTAACCCTCGTGGCTGGGTTGCGGGTGCGCCCGGCGATGGTATCGGGCAACCAATGCGACCAATAACACGTCCTGTCGGCTGAGGCCAAAGATTTCGCTGTTGCGGATCAAATACATCGCGTGCTTGTGATTGCTGCGAACATCGACAAACATCCCGATCTCGTGCAACAGAGCTGCCACGTGCAGCATGACTTCATATTTGGCATCCAGTTGATGCTCTTCCTTCAATTGCTCAAAGAATAGGCTGGCCGACGCTGCCACATGTTTTGCGTACGGGGCATCGAAGTCGCACTTCCGTCCCAAAGTAAACGCTGACCGGAGGATCTGGTTACGAAACTCCGCCGTCCAACGTCCATCCGAAGCCATCTCCAGCAGCAGCCCATCGCGGAGATTGGTGTCCGAGACCAGTACGGTATCGAGCTGAAAGCTTCTTGCCAGCATCAGATTGCTTAACAACGCAGGACCCAGCGTGGTCGCATCGGAGAAGTTGACGTTCAGCTTCTGTACGATTTCGTCCTCGTTGTACTGCAACACCACATGGACCAGCGCTTCCAATGCATCGACCGACACGCGTGCCAGCGAACCGCCGTCCCAGTCGCCCAAAATGTGTCCGGCGGCGAACCGCATGTCGCCCCCCAGGGCGATCAGTTCGATTTTTCCATCCTCGGCAAATACCTGCTCGCGGATCCTGGCCACCGTCTGCCGGATCTGCGTCTCCATGATGCTTCGCCGTCGCATGCCGGGAGCGCCTAGCGTTTCCAGTCGCTCAGCGAGTCGCAACGATCCAAGCCGGTGGGTCTCGGAGAACAAGACGTTTCCGCTGCGGACGACCAAGACCTCGGTCGATCCCCCCCCCACTTCCACCACCACCGACTTGGCCACCGCCAACTTGGGATCGCTGTCCAGGTGGGGCTGGATGCCCATGTAAGTGATCCGATTAACCTCCGCCTCTTCGATCGATTCCACCTCCAACCCCGTGGCGATGTAGACCCGATCCAGAAACGCGAGGCGATTGGCCGCTTCGCGGACCGCGCTGGTGGCGACCACACGAATGTCGACCGCCGCCGTGATCCCATACTCGAGCAGCACCTTTTGATATGATCGCAGAATGCGTACACACTCTTCGATCGATGATCGCGAGATCTGCCGCGATTTAAAGACGTCTTCCCCCAACGTGATCTTGCGAGTCAATGAATCGATCGTACGGACCAGCCCTAGATCGCTAATCTCGGCCACGGCCATGCGAATGCTGGTGGCGCCGATATCGATGACCGCGACGGTTCGCGGAGGTAATAAGCCAGCGGAGGAAGAACGTTCAGTTGTATCAGACACAGGAAAGACTCAGCCCCGAATCGGTTGGAAGAGGTTGGTGGCAATTGGCAACACTGCGTTCCCCGATTGTAGCGAAACTCAAACGAAACAGCGGTACCCCATCGCGCGAAGATCTCGCACGAGCGTTGGTGTGTCGACGTAGTGAATCGCTCGCCATCCGCAATCGGTCGCCCCTTGAACGTTTTCAATTCGATCGTCGATGAACAGGATCTGATCCGCTGCGAAACCGGCGATTTCGGCCGCCGCGCTGTAAATCTGCGGATCGGGTTTCATGCAGCCGATTTTGTAGCTCAAAGCTGCCCGCGGGCCGATCAGCCGTAGCAGCCCGTAATTCTGCCGCTGGATCCAATCCCAGTGCGGGCCGCAGGTGTTCGATAGGATTCCCATCGGAATTCCTTCGTTCACCAATCGCGAAACGACGGGCAGCATCGATGTGTTTAAACGGAACATCGCGCTCATCGCTTCTAAGACGTCGTCGGCCGCAGCGCTGCGGCCGACATGGGTGAACAATCGATCGAGGAACTCCGCTTCGTGGATCTTTCCCGATTCCAGCAGTTCTTCGATGCCACTGTCGTACATCGCCGCGCGAATCGTCGGCGAATCGCATCCCAGCAGTTGCCCTACCTGGCGGCACGCGATCTCCGGATCGAATGTCACCAAGACTTTACCCAGATCAAAGTAAACGAAAGTTGATGTCAGCACGTAAGTATCTTTATGATGTGGCAAAAGAGGGAAACGTCTCGCGGTCCGGTGTGTAGAAGCGGCACGCTTGCTTGGGAAAATGGGTCGACGGATGCGACGTCCAGTATGGGGCCGCTGGCTCGGCATCGCCCAGCGTTCGGTAGCCACTTGCGCCAACGGCTGAACTCGACTCAACATATCGCGGCAACTCTCAAAGGCCAAGCCGCAGGCGTGTTCGACGGTTGGGGCGGCTTGCATTCTCGCTGGCGCTGGGACACGCTGGGGGAACCATGATTGAAAACCCAACATCCCACCGAGAAGAAACGTCCGACGCGGGAAGCGTTCCCGACATCGCTGCCTGCCTGCAACGTGTTCGCCAGCAATTGATCAGCGCCCGCGGCGACCAAAAACACTGGACCGGACGCTTGGCCGCTTCCTCGCTGTCGACGGCGACGGCGATCAGTGCGCTGTCGGTCTTCAGCCGCGTCGGCGACGATGAACATGCAGTGTCGGCACGCGAAGCGGTTAAGAAGGGGCTCGTCTGGCTCGATGCCGCGCAAAACGAAGACGGCGGATTTGGGGATACCGATCGCAGTCCGTCGAACATCGCGTCGAGCTTTCTGGCGATGGCAGCCTGGCATCTTGGCGACGATCCGGCGAACCGGACCGAAGCGATCGCGCGACTGCAGAAATACATTGACGGCGAAGGCGGCTGGGCGGGACTGAAGCGACGTTATGGCCGCGACAAGACCTTTGTCGTTCCAATCCTCTCGAACTGTGCGATCGCTGGACTGGTCCCTTGGTCGCGCGTTCCAGCGCTTCCGTTTGAATTGGCGGCGTTTCCGCAAAGCATGTATCGATTTGTGCAGATGCCGGTCGTCAGTTACGCCATTCCCGCATTGGTCGCGATCGGGCAAGCCCGTTACCAGCACGCCGGCACCTGGAATCCGATCACTTGGTTGGCGCGAGCCGCCACCCGCGGCAAGACGCTGGACGTGTTGCAGAAGATGCAGCCCGAAAGCGGCGGCTATTTGGAAGCGACGCCGCTGACCAGTTTCGTTTTGATGAGCCTGTCGTCGATCGGGCACGCTCAACATCCGGTCAGCCGCGACGCTGTGAAGTTCCTGTTGGGCAGCCAGTTGCCCGACGGCAGTTGGCCGATCGACGAAAATCTGGCGACTTGGATCACTTCGCTTTCGTTGGGTGCGTTGGGAAAATCGCAGCCGGACGAACTGGCGCAATTTGTCGACGACGGGACGCTCGACTGGCTGCTCAGTTGCCAGTACCACGAGCGGCATCCGTTCACTGGCGCCGATCCGGGCGGTTGGGGATGGACCGATCTCAGCGGAGCGGTTCCCGATGCCGACGACACGCCGGCGGCGATTTTGGCACTCTCCAAGATTCGAGCTTCGGTCGATCTCGATTCCTCGCGGCGGCAGCAATTAGCTGAAGCTTCGCTTGCGGGAGTCCGTTGGCTGTTGGGGCTGCAGAATCGCAACGGCGGCTGGCCGACCTTCTGCCGCGGCTGGGGCAAGTTGCCGTTCGATCGCAGCGGAAGCGACCTGACGGCGCATGCGATGCGGGCGCTAAACGCTTGGCGAACATCGCTCGAACAAGAGGCCGAGGCTGGCGTTGAGCCAACTGTCGACCCCGCAGAATTGCAAAAAATGAAGCGAGATGTCGCAGCGGCGATCGAACGGGGGTTCGCCTACCTCCAAAAGACGCAGCGAGACGATGGCAGCTGGCTGCCGCTGTGGTTTGGAAACCACGATCTTCCCGACGACGAAAACCCCTACTATGGAACCGCTCGCGTCCTGTTGGCCTATCAAGAACTGGGCCGCGACGAAACTTCGGCCTGCCGTCGGGGTTGGGATTTCCTGGTGAAGACCCAGAACACCGATGGGGGTTGGGGCGGCGGCGCTTCGGTCGGCGACTGGTTGCGACGCCACGGATTGCCCGATCGAAACGCCGAAACGGGACAATTGATCAGCAGTAGCGTTGAGGAAACGGCGGTTGTCGTGGAAGCTCTGTCCGGGAGTGGCTATCCGCCCCACCGAGCAACTATAATCGAAGGCGTCCGATTCCTGTGCGATGCGGTCGACGCCGGTCGATGCGAGCATCCTTGGCCGATCGGATTTTATTTTGCGAAGCTTTGGTATCACGAACAATTGTATCCGCTGGTCTTTACGACCGCCGCGTTGGGACAGGCCCAGCACGCACTGGAACCACGCCAAGCGTAGTGGATCTTGTTCAAAGATCCTGTTGCGCGAGGGATCTTTAACAAGATCCACTACGACGTGAAATGTTGAGAGCCTGTTGCCGCCTACCGTTAGCAAACCGAATATCGTCCCGCCTGCTTGCCCGATCTGCACCGAAGAAGAACTGACGAGGAAAGCCTTTGTCCACTGTTACGCCCCCCGCCACGGTCGCTTCCGATGCTGAAAACCTCACGTCTAAAGAAGGTCGCCGAAAACGGCGCCGCAGCACCGGGCACTTAAAGATTGTTCCCGAGACGCCCGAACTGCGGCAACGGCTGCGCGATCGTTGTCGCGAGGTCGCGTCGAAGTTCGACAAGTCGACGCCGATGACCAAAGACGAGATGGAAACCGTCTCGCGTCGGTTGTTGGCCGACATGGATATGCCCGAGGGTTATCTGGGCTGGATCATGGTCGTGTTGAGCAGCGAGTACTGGCGCGATCAGGTCGCGGGGGTGCCGCACAGCCGCCGGTTGTTCCTGCTGCCCCACTGCCTCAAGCACGCCGAGGGCTGCCCCGCCGACTACGACGAATTTGGCATGAACTGCAAGACCTGCGGTGCCTGTTCGATCGCCGACTTCCGAACCCGCGCCGAAGAACTGGGGCATCGCGTGCTGGTCGCCGAGGGATCGCCGATCGTGATGAAGATCATCGTCAGCGGATATGTCGACGCGGTCGTTGGTGTCGCCTGTTTGAATGTGTTAGAGAAAGCGATCGACAAGATCTTGCTGGCGGGCATTCCCTGCATGGCAGTTCCTCTGTTGTCCAGCGATTGCCGCAACACAAGCGTCGACGAGGATTGGGTTCGCGAGATGGTGATGTTGGAACATCGCGAACCGCAGCAGAAGACGCGGTCTTACGTTCACCTGCTGCGTGGTGCGGCCGATATCTTTGAACCCGAACAGCTGCAGAATTTGGTCCCCAAGCTGCGCGGGGAACTCTCGCTGCGGGAGATCAAAGAAAAGCTGCACGACGGCAGCGACGCACTGGTCGGAATCGATCCGATCGCCGCGACCGAAGCCCTTGGGTTGGACTTCGTCTCGCGCGGTGGAAAGTACGCGCGGCCCTTCATCACGCTGGCCGCTTACGATGCGTTGACGGGCGACAAGGGAACCGAATCGGGTGGCGCTGATGTCGTCGCCAAGATCCCAGACGGCGTCAAACGAGCGGCTCTTTGTATCGAGACGTTCCACAAGGCGAGCTTGGTTCACGACGACATCGAAGACGACGATACGTTCCGTTACGGCGAGCAATCGGTTCACAAATCGCACGGCATCCCAACGGCGATCAACGTTGGCGATTACCTGATCGGACTCGGATACCGCTTGGTTGCCGGAGAAACCAAAACGCTGGGCCCCGCCGCGGTTGCCGACGTCCTACACTGTCTGTCGAACGCTCATACCCGATTGTCCGAAGGTCAGGGAGCGGAATTGGTGTGGCGCGATAATCGCGACAAACGACTGAAACCGATCGATGCTCTGAAGGTCTACGCACTCAAGACCGCGCCAGCTTTCGAAGCGGCGCTCTACAGCGGCGTGCGACTGGCGGGCGAAGCGGAAGCCTATGAAGAACCGATTCGTGGCTTCTCGCGAAACCTCGGCGTCGCCTTCCAGATCCTCAACGACCTGAAGGATTGGCAAGGGGATGCGGACAACAAACTGGAAGCCGGCGGCGACGTTTTGGGCGGACGCCCGACGCTGTTGTGGGCTCTGGCATTGGCTTCGTTAGATGCCGACGACCAAGCGAAACTGCTCTCGATGGCTTCGGCCGATTGTGGGCTGTCCGATACGCAGCGAATCGCCACGGTCCGGACGCTGTACAACAAAGCGAAGGTTTTTGATCAGGCGAGTCGCTTGGTCGACAAGCATCAGCAGCGGGCCGAAGAGATCGCCGACGCGATCCAGCCCGAACCGCTGCGTCGGTTGTTGTATCATTTGGTCGATACCGTTTTGGAACGCCCCAGCGAATCGGCGGTGCCGCTGGTTTCGATCAGCAGCTCGCTGCCGATCACTGCTCCAACAAAAGCGTAAGCGATCGATGCGGAGGGTCGCCGTGGAGGGCGGCTCTCGATTCGACCGATGGCCCCATTCCTGCTTCACTCACTGGAAAACCTGTGACATCAGAAATTGCCAACCTGCCGCCGTCGGTCGACTTACACGCTCTGATCGCCCTCTTTTATGACCGCAGCGAAGAACTCGGCGAGTTCACTCAGCAGCCCGCCGAAGCGTTGCCGCCGGCCTATCAGCAATTGTTGGCGCATCATGCCCACATGACGGTGACGGTCGAACGGTTTCACAACTCGTTGGTCGATGTCCACGTCCATCGGACCGACACCGACGAAAACCGTTACGCCCGCGAGATCACGTTGGTGCGGCAGAGCGATGGGCAAGTCGTCCAGTACGGAATCGTGCGATTGAACCACGAATATCTGGAGCCACAGGTTTGGAAGGAAATCGCCAGCGAAGAGATCCCGCTGGGCCGCGTCTTGATCCAACACAACGTGTTGCGCGAAGTGGTGCTCGAAAAATTGTGGCGAGTAAAGTGTGCTCCGCCGCTGGCTCGGTTCTTAAACGTCTCGCCCGGTGACATCGTCTACGGTCGCACTGCGATGATCTTCTGCAACAAAGAACCCGCAATTGAGCTTCTGGAAATCGTCGTTGCGTAAGTGGCGTCGTGGCCCACTCTCAAGCTGCTTCCCAACAAGAAGTCCAGCCGCGTCTGGGCATCGTTTAGGTTGCCTTATCGTTTCGAGAAACGAATCGTGTGCCACGGGCTTTGCCCGTGCTCCCCAAGTAACACTGGCAGAGCCAGTGGCACTCCGAACCATCCCAGCCACAAAGCCGATCGAGCTAGCAAGCTCGGACTCGGCAGGCATCGTTTCACGTTCTCTTATCGTTTCCAGAAACGAGTCGTGTGCCACGGGCTTTGCCCGTGCTCTCCGGCAGCACTGGCAGAGCCAGTGGCACTCCCAATCATCTCAGCAACAATGCCGATAGAGCCGGAAGCTCGGACGGGCTGGGCATCGTTTGATGTTGCCTTATCGTTTCGAGAAACGAATCGTGTGCCACTGGCTTTGCCCGTGCTTCCGGAGAGCACGGGCAGAGCCAGTGGCACCCTCAGCCATCTCAGCAACAGAGAGCCGATCGGGCCGGCAAGCTCGGACGGGACGGGGCATCGTTTCATGATGTCTTATCGTTTTGGGAAACGAATCGTGTGCCAAAGTTCCCATTTGCCAAGACTCCCGTGTGCCACGGGCTTTGCCCGTGCTCTCCGGCAGCACTGGCAGAGCCAGTGGCACGCCCAACCATCCCAGCAACCATGCTGATAGTGCTCGAAAGCCCCGTCGGGCGAACAGTCCACTCGATTCGGTTTCGTGCTAACATGGAAAAGGTGAGGTCGGCATGATGAAATCGAGGATAAAAACAGTTCTCGGTTGGGTCCATGAACAGCAACGCCTCTCAAATCACCGCGAATAACCGCCACTCTAGAGAAGACGATTGCCAACCGAAAAACACCATCGTGTTCTGATCTGCGGAGCGACCGGATATGTCGGCGGACGCTTGGTGCCCGAACTGTTGAACGCGGGCTACTCGGTTCGATGCCTGGTCCGCAGCCCCGAGAAACTGCGGAGATTTCCGTGGTCCCAGCACGAGCGGTTGGAGGTGATCCAGGGCGATCTGGAGGAGACGGGGACGGTGCGTCGCGCGGCGGATCAAACCGATGCGGCGTATTATCTTGTCCATTCGATGATCAGCGCCGGGAATGAATATGCCGAGCGTGATCGCGAACTCGCCACCCAGTTCACTCAAGGAATCCAAGGCTCGGGCTGCCAGCGGATTATCTATCTGGGCGGGCTTGGGGAGATGGGAGCGGACCTCAGCAAACACCTGCACAGTCGCCGCGAGGTGGCGGAGATCTTGCAGAAATGTGAGGTCCCGGCCACAGTCTTTCGGGCGGCGATGATCATCGGTTCGGGCTCGGCATCGTTCGAGATCTTGCGGTATCTCGTCGAACGGCTGCCGATCATGATCACGCCCAAGTGGGTCAAGATGGAGACGCAGCCGATTGCGATCCGCGATGTCCTCCGCTACTTGGTGCAGTGCTTGGAGGTTCCCGA
The DNA here is from genome assembly GCF_007753095.1 of Rosistilla carotiformis. Taxonomy (NCBI): domain Bacteria; kingdom Pseudomonadati; phylum Planctomycetota; class Planctomycetia; order Pirellulales; family Pirellulaceae; genus Rosistilla; species Rosistilla carotiformis. The sequence continues at coordinate 6,903,615 of NZ_CP036348.1, read as the reverse complement.
AACCGCCGGACGCGTGATCGATATCGGCGGGCAGGATGTCTATTCGTATCAGCGGTTGATGCAGATCATGGCCGCGTCGTTGGAGTTGCCGCGGCGGGTGATCCTGCCGGTTCCCGTCCTGACGCCACGGCTCAGTTCCGCTTGGATCTCGTTGGTCACCCCCGTCAACGCTCGGATCGCGAGACCGTTGGCCGAAGGGTTGCGGAATCGAACCGTATGCCGCGACGACGATGCGCAATCGTTGATGCCGGGGCCGCTGTTTAGTGTTCGCGAAGCAATCGATGCCGCTGTTGGCAAGCTGCGGTCGGGCGAGATCGAGACCTGGTGGTCGGCGGCGGGCGAGATGCCAGGCGATCCCGAGTGGTCGGGAGGAACTGTATTTGAGGACCAGCGAACCGCAACCGTCGCCGCTTCAGCCGACGCAACCTTCGCAGCGCTCAGCCGAATCGGTGGACAGACCGGGTATTGGGGTGCCGATTGGTTGTGGTGGCTGCGTGGCTTGATGGACAAAGCGATCGGCGGCCCAGGACTGCGCCGCGGTCGGCGCCATCCGGATCAGCTGAACTATGGCGAAGCTGTCGATTTCTGGCGCGTCGATGGCTATGAGCTGCCGACCTGGTTGCGGCTGCGGGCGGAGATGAAGTTGCCGGGGGAAGCGGAGTTGGAGTTCCGCGTCGAGCCGATCGACGACAACGCGTGCAAATTGATTCAGACCGCTCGCTTTCGACCACGCGGCCTGCTCGGACTGGCCTACTGGTACGCAGTCCTGCCGCTGCATGCGTTTGTCTTTCCTCGCATGCTCCGTGGCATTCGTCACGATGCCGAAGCCAGGCCGCCAACCGTCGACAATTCGGCGAAGGTTAGACCTTAAAGCTCGCGTTTCTTAAGAGCCTCGTTTTCGCAGCCTAAGCGGCTTGGCGTGACGGAGAGGTGTTGGCCGGGCGGGGGGATTCTCGCAGTGGTGTCCAGGTGGGAACGGCAAACGCTTTCATGCAGTGATGGCAACGAGCGAACTTGCATAACAACAGGCGTGAAGTCCAAGAGTCACGACTTCGGCTCCGGTAGATGCTTGAGGTAGAACCGCAGTGTTTACATGAGGTGGGATATTTTGGCATGGTTGTGAGGGCTCCAACCTGCTTTGAGGGATCGAGCGAGCTATTCCGATTCAGCCCTGCCCCCTTCATCGTCCTCATTGTGTCGCGGGGGCAATCGAAGTCAAAGATTTTTTGCGTCACTCACGCGGACGTCGACATGTCTTCCCGGTCGGCAAAGTTATGCATGCAGACCGTGTTTGCCTTGGTGTTTGTGCCGGTGCATCGTGCTGTTGTACCGTGCGGGCGTTGTCCGAATGAACAAGTTTGCCCGTCTCGAAGGAAGTGTTTGTCTAGCAAATCTAGCCTTTCTGCTTGCGGTCGCCCACGGCAGCTGGGGCGGCCAATTGTTGGACGCGTTGTAGGTTGAGAGCCGCCTCGCGACTGTCGGGTTGCAGTCGCACTGCCTCGCGGAAATGGAACTCCGCTTCCCGCGGCGAGCCCCCTTGGCTCATGATCATGCTTCCCAGATTCGTATGCGCCTCGCCATGTTCGGGGTTCAGCAGAAGCGCCTGCCGCAGATAGCCTTCCGCATCGGCGAACAGGCCACGCGAACCCAACGCGACGGCGACATCGTTATGAATCGTGGCGTTCCCTGGATCCTGGGCGATCGCCTTTTCAAAGTGCTCCACCGCCGCGGGCCAATCGTCCAATTGCTCCAACGCGACGGCGTAGTGGTGGTTGGCCTGGGAATAATCGGGGTTCAATTCGACAGCTCGCTTCAGCATCGCCGCCGCTTGGTCGAGCTTGCCCAATTCCTTCAACGCGCAACCGACGCAGGTCCAGGTTCGCGCATCTTCAGGCTTGATCTTGGTCGTCACTTGGAACAGGGGCAATGCACTCGCCGGGTCGTCGACTTCCAGGTAATAGTCGCCCAGATTCATGTAGGCGAAGATGTTTTCAGGCGCCTTGGCGACGTTGTCTTGAAACATTGCCAAGCGACTGTAGTAGACAGTGTTTCGGAGATGCGTTGTGACGATCAGCGAGAGTAGGACAATCGTCGAGAGTCCGATCGCCACACGTCGCTGCTGCGTGGGATCGTCGATAGAGCGGCGAATCGCCCACCCAGCGGCTAGCACTGTCAACAGCGACACGCCCGCCAACGAAAGATACATCCGGTGCTCAAAGGCCAGTCGCAGCGGGATGATTGTCGACGTGGGTGCCAAGACGAGGAACGAGGCCAAGCCGACGAAGCCCAACCGTGGCCAGCGCCACAGCGCGACAAACGATGCGGTTAATAGGACGATGATCACCAGTCCGGGCAGCACGATTTCGGGCCAACTATCGGCGACCGGCCACATGTAATCGAGGCACTGGCCGCGCGGCCAGAAGGTCAACTGCAGGTAATGCAGCAGCACACCCGGCTGCGACAGCAGGTAATTCCACGGATCGGTATAGTCGCTGAAAGGACTGGGGATCGAAGGCCGCGACGCGGGGCGTGGCAACAGCGGCAACCGCCGGGCGGCCCAGACGAGATAGATCGACGACGGCAGCGTCATCGCGTGAACCCAGCCGCGTCGCCGCAATACGGTAAGCCACGATCGGCTTAAGAAAATCCGGTCGTATAACAATGCGACCACCGGCGCGGTAACCATCACCTCTTTGGTAAAAGCACCGAGCCAGCAACTGGCCACTGCTGCAGCATACCACCACCAGTGTCGGCGAGATCGAGCGCCTCGCAACAGGCAATAGATCGTCGCTAGATAAAACATGCCCATCAACGATTCGAGTCGCTGGACGATATAGGTGACGCTTTCGGTCTGCAGCGGATGGACGGCCCAGACAAGCGTCACGACCAGCGCGATCGGATTGGCATGCTCGCGGATCCAAAGGGGCGTGCCACGCAGATGCATCGTCCGTCGCAGCAGATCCAACAGGATCAGCGAGGCGACCAGATGGATCGCAAGATTGACAGCATGGTAGCTCCACGGCTCCAGTCCGCTGATCCAATAATTGACCGCCAGCGACCATCGCCCGACGGGACGATTCCAAAGCCCGGATGGGACGTCGGTTCCGCTGGCCTCCCACGTCGCCTGCAGCGATCGCAGCGACATGTTCTCGTGGATGTTCGGTTGATCGTCAAAAAGGAAGACGCCATAAAAACTGTTGGCAAACGCAAGCACCACCGCCGCGGCGGTCAGGGCGATACATGTTCTCATCGAAAACGAAACACCGCGGGGTGGATCGCTTTTCGAGGCGCGGACCTTCCTCGTTTCCGAGGCTGGCTGCTTGCCAGAACTTGCGGTCAACGCGCTGCGGCGATGTGATGTGGTTCGTTTCATGAGGAGGGCTCGAGTGATTGCAGTTGCTGCAAGATTTGGCGTGCCTGTTGAAGATTCGGATCCAAGCTGAGGGCCCAGCGCAGGTGAGCCCGCGCATCGTCGTTTGCCCCTTGTCGGCGGAGGATCAGCATCGCCAGATTGAAATGGGATTTTGGACGATTCGGGTCGTAATCGATGCAGCGGCGCAACATCGCTTCACCCGCCACCGGATCACCGTTGGCGGCCAATCCGATGGCGTAGTCGTTTAAGGTTTGCGGATCGGACGCGTTGATTTCCAGTGCCCGTTCAAAATGTTCGCGGGCGGCTGGCCATTGCTGTTTGCGTTGCAATAGGACGGCAAGCTCTCGATGCGGTCGAAGGTAGCCGGGTTTGATCTGGATCGCGCGGCGCAAGGCCTCGATCGCGCGATCGGGCTCTCCTTCGGTCTGCAATGAATACCCCAGGTTTGCCCAGGGGCGAGCGTCTTCCGGTTCCAGTTCCGTGGCGCGTTGGAACATTTGCAGTGCCGCTTGGTGTTCGCCTTGCTCAAAATAAGCGGTGCCAAGATTCAGGTAGGCCAAGTGGTTCCAGGGTGCCTTGGCCACATTGTCGGTGTAGATGGCGATCATGCTGTGGTAGACGCGATTGCGATTGATTGTTGTGATCAACAGGCTTAGACAGACGACCGCGCACAAGATACCGCCCCCGCGACGCATGGCGGAATCGGAAAGCTTCAGCCGCAACATCAGCCAGTAACAGGCCAGGACGCTCAAAAACGCAACCCCGGCTAGAGGCAAATACATCCGGTGTTCAAAGGCCAATCGCAGCGGGATGATTGTCGATGTGGGGGCGAGGACCAAAAAAGAGGCCAAACCGACGAAGCCTATTCGCGGCCGATACCACAGTGCCACGAAGGTTGCCGCCAGTAGCCCCACGATCACTAGGCCTGGCAGGACGATTTTCGAACAACTGTCGGCAACCGGCCACATGTAATCGAGGCATTGCCCGGCGGGCCAATAGCAAAGCTTCAGGTAATGCACCAGCACGCCGGGCTGGGACAGCAGGTAGTTCCAGCGATCGGGACGGTCTTCGCGAAACGGGTCGGGGAGCGACGGTAAAGCGGGTGGCTGCGGGGCGATCGGCAGGTAGCCCGACCGCCAGACGAGAAAGATCGCCGCCGCAATCAGTATCGCATGCAGCGCACCCCGTTGTCGAAGCGTTTGTTTCCACGAGCCGGTGAGAAAGATCCGGTCGTAGAGCAACGCGACCACGGGGGCCGTGACCATGACTTCTTTCGTGGCGACGCCCAGCCAACATGCGATCGCCGCGACGCTATACCAGCCCAAAGGGTGCCGCGATTGGCAACCCCGCAACAGGCAATAGATCGTCGCCAGGTAAAACATCCCAACAATCGATTCAAGACGTTGGATGATGTAGGTAACGCTTTCGGTCTGCAGCGGATGAACCGTCCAGATCAGGGCTGTTGCCAAGGCCAACATCGATGCAGCTTGTTGCAGTTGCGGCGGTATCTGGGGTAGCAGCAACGTCCGGCGAATCAAGTCGAATAGCAGCAGCGCGGCGATCAGATGGACGGCCAGGTTCAGCGCGTGGTAGCCCCATGGATTCAGACCGCCGGCGGCATAGTTCAGTGCGACCGTCCAGCGGCCAACCGGTCGTCGCCACAACCCCATCGGAATATCTTGCGGTTGAGCGCTCCAGGTTGTGTCCAGTGAACGAATCGCTCTGTTTTCAACAATCGTTGGCAGATCGTCGTAGACGAAGACGCCCGCAAAGCTATTGGCGTACGCCAAGCAGCCTGCTGCGACGATCAACCAGCAGGCAAGCAGAGGTCTCCGCGTTGACACAGCACCATCGAATGGTTGCTGCAAGTCTGTCGTTTGCGATGGTTTCACGGATCGATTCGATGGTGCTCTACGACGTGCTGGTGGCATTCCCATCGACCTTGGATCGCGTGGTTGTTTTGTTTGGTATCCGCTGGCAGTACCAATACCCTCCGGCGACTAACAGTACGGCAAAGGCAATGCTCACATGCCACAGCATCACATCGCCGATCAGCGGATTGTTGAACAATGAACCGGCGATCGCGATGATCGCTGCCGGGTAGGCGAATAAGCTGATTCGCCAGCCGGCCAGAAAGGAGCTGCCCAGCAAGATGAGCCCGCCGGGCAGCAACGCCATCGCCAGGGCTACAGGTGGCAGCCACGTCGGTTCCGATTTTGCAAACGTTTCGCCCACGGAGTGGATTGAATTACCAAAATCGCTGGCACCCGAACGCAGCTGGGCAACAAGTTCCGATAGTTGACCAAAGCTCTCTTGATGATGTGCCAGATAGATGCCGACCCAACCTGCCGCCAACAGCAGCAGCGCGCCTGCGGTCAGCAAACGCGAACACGATCCAAGCCAGATCGACTTGCGATCCGCGAGGCGACCATCGTCTGTCGACGCGTCCCCAAGGAAGCGTCGCACTTGTTCTTCTCCGCCACCGTTGCGAGCTTCGGCCAGCATCGATTTGATCTTCGTACGTTTCTCTTGCCGTTTGGCTTTGTCAGCTCTCTCGACCAGATCGGGCAACGCATCCATCAGCTCGCGAGAATCCAGTTGCAACATCACTTGGCTCGCGTTCAACGATCCGATCGACAGCTTGTCCGATTGGATCGTGACATTCATTTTGATGTCCTTTCCCTCGGCACTCGCCTCGCACAACGCCGCAGTCTGGTCGCGTGTAGCCAACTCATGCGAGCTCCCCTTCGCTCGGCTGGACGCCACCGCAATCTCGCCCGATCGTTTTCCACCAGAATGCAAGTGTGAAGCCGCAGCAGTTTGCTGTGCGTCCGGCGCGGAGCCTGAAGTTTGGGTGGTCGCCGCTTTCCGGAGAGAGCGCAGCCAAGTGATGGGCCCCTGTCGCTGAAGCGTTTGGGCCAGCAGTAATTCCAACGCATGATCGCGTGGCGACCAAGTCGTTCGAGGTGGCAAGCCGTTATCCGCATTGGTCTGCATGCGAGCATTGGACAATTCGTCGTATCCAAACAACGCTTCGTACAACGGCATCCAGTGGTCGCCCATCAGTCGCGGCAACCCGGCGCGGATCGCCCAGGGATCGATTCCCGCCCGCGCGATCCCATCGACAACCTGTTGGGCGCGACGTTCGATCCGCTGCAGCTCTTGGCGAGCTGGCAAGACGACGCCCAGGAAATAAATCGCGGCGGTCCCGCTACCGACGATCGTCCCCAATAAAACGCTCCAGAAAATCGGAGTCGCCACCACCAGTCCCAACAACAATAAGGCGATCAGAGCTCCCGCGGCCAACTCATACCACCGCCAGACATGCATCCACTTCCACAATTTGGCAACCAACACGCGGCGGCGAGCGACACCGCCAAGCGCCGCGCCGGTAGCAAAAGTTGCAAAGACAATCGCTGGGCCAATTGCACCCCAAGACCAAACGCCCAAAGAAGCCAAGCCGAGCGACAAAAGAGCGCTGACGATCACCAAGGCATTCACACCGATGCGATAGCTGAACGGTCGCAACTGCCCCAAATACGCATCGCTCAACTCGCGCAACAACTTCTGCAACGCCGCCCCCGCAGCCTGCTGCGGATCGTCGTGCCAAGCCTTGCGCATCGGTGTTCGCTCAATGGACGTCGCCTGCTCCACAGAATTTCTTCGAGCCATATGTTGCGGCCGTTCGCCAGTACTCTAGCCACGGTTAGAGTGGCGATGTGAAAATTGGGGGACAAACAACAAAATCCGATCATCCGTGATTTTAATGATTCAAGCCCACTAATCTCCTGCAGGCTCCATGAAGAATTCACGAAGATTTGGTGAGCCCAAGCAGTACACGGTGTAGGTCGACGGTGTTGCTCCTGCAATCGTGCCGCCCTCGTTGCGATTTGTGACCAGATTGATCGTTGGGCAATTCAACGGTTGGCCACGAAACGGAAGCCTGGTTGACTGAGGGGGTGTCGCAACATCGATCGTATGAACGATTCGATCTTCGATCGTGGTCGTCTTGAAATCGCGATGGAAGGCTGTTGTTCTGAGTATCGTGATTTGCTTTGGCGCCTCCTGACAATTCCAGACCGCCTGGGAAAACCCAGATTGCGGGAATGTCGAGATATGCTGAGGAGGATCGGGGATCCAATCAAAAACATTCCTGGGCACGCCGTGATTCCAGTTGTTCACATAACGTCGAAGCAACTGCTCCACATTGGTTGCCTGCATTTTGTCAAACCGCTTAACACCAAATTTATCGCGTGCTTTTGCAAGCCGCACGGCGCTATCGATGTCTCGGCAAGCATAAAGCGTCGGTCTCGAGGTGCAAGACCCTAGGCAGTCCACAAGCAACGGTTGTTTCTCCAGAAACGCTAGGCGGCCTTGAGCAAACTGAAGATCGAAGGGAGCTAGTGACGACGGTGGAATTTGATACGTTTGCCCCGACGCACCTGTAACTTGCAAGTGATAATGGAAGGCTAGCGGCGCGTCATACCAAGCCAGCACCGGTGCCGAAACGTACAAAACGAATCCCACGCACAGCGATATCCCGAATCCGATAGCCGAGTTACGGTTGAATAGTCGATCTGCTGTGGTTTTCGATAATGTGCCAAAAGTAACAGCAATCGAAAAATCTAAGACGATCCATTTCCAAAATAGAATTCCACTGGATAGGTAGATGCCGAAATGCAGGCCAACAGCAAGAACAAGCCCAACAATCAATACCTTTCGATGTAGCAAAAACAGCAGCGGCAGCAGCTCGACCAAAAGCGTCATCGCTTTCAGCAGGTAATCTGCGGATGCAATCCGCTTAGCGAGCAAGCTAACTTCCGCAGTCCCGCATCCTGGCAACCACTCATTCTGATAGACCGCGTTCAGAAACAGGTTGGACAAATGCCCGTCCGAAAACCATCCAATTGCCAGCTTACCAACACCAGGTCGGAAGTAGTGAATGGCAACGATGTAGACCACAACAATTAGGAAGTGCTCAGACCGCCAAATTCTGAATCGCCATCCCAGCAAGAAGACGTTGGCAACGACAAGAATGTCGATCAGAGGAGATTTGTCAGTCCAGGAGAACGGTAGCGGATGCCCAAGGTGGGCAAGTATGGTTCCCAACTGAAACAAAAAAGCTCCAAGGAATGCTGGGCGCCAGATCGACGCCAGTCCCAGCAAGACCAAAGAACTTCGGTCAATGAGATGCTGCTGTTGCAAAAAGAAGTTGAAGTCGTACGTCGAGTAACACCATGTAAATATTGCTATCGTTGGGATGACAACCCAGCGAAGACTATGCCATTGCTCGACACTTGACCATCGTCGCGACAAGAGCATGCAAAGTGAGGCGACTGCAATCGTAAACATGCCCATCCCCCAGAACTGGCCAAGTGTCCCTGCCAGCATCCAGGGTTCTTCAAAGACGGAGGACTCGATCTTTCGAACTAGCCGAAATGCGTTGGTTGCGAACGTGCCAACGACAAGTAGCGCGACCAACCTTATCGCAAATTGAACCTCGGCGTTTCGCGAACCAAACTTCTCTGCAATGCCGTCAGTGTCATTATTCGGCTGCATTGACAAGCTGCCGGTCATCCGGTTTACTCCGCAACAGTGTGATGCCCTTGGAACGCTTCAATTCGAAGGAGGATGATAGTACTTCGTCTGCAATTCGTGACATCTCTCTGGCGCTCAGCGGACTGTCGAAGCGAGGACTTAATGCGTCAAATGTGTCATGCACGGCGTACTCAATTAGCGCCGCATCGTCCAGTGAAGAAAACTGCGGTATAAATCGATAGTTGCGAATTGGAACTGCATGATGTGCAAGGTAAAACAAGAGCTTGCCAACAATTTCTTGAGGCGGAGTTTTCCTGAGTGCACACGTGAAACGGAACAGGTGGGGTGTCCAGGCTTCAATGCGATTGTAAAGCACTTCCTGGTCCATCCGGCAGGTGAATGGACGGAGAGCGTATTTCCAACTTAACATTTGATAGAGAGTTCGCGCATAGGAATGTACGAACACAGCCCCATCGGGTTTAACGAACCGTAAAATATGCTCTAGTGTTCTTTTCGGCGTAGGAGTGTGTTGGAGCACGCGATGGCAGAATACAATATCAAAGTGCCGTCGCCGAAAAGGCAAATCATCAACGCTTGCCTGGACGAACACGGCATTTGCTGGGTCGTTTAAGTTTTCGCGTGCGATATCGACACCCGCGATATCGACGGCCACAACCTTTGCCCCCAGATCGAGCAACACTTCCGTATCTGGACCGGCACCACATCCGCACTCAAGCACTAGTTTGTTGCGGAAAAATTCTGGCTGCCACCCGGTACGCTCTAGGATTGTACGCCTCCGATCACTTGTCTTGTTGAAACTGTCCAGTTGTAGTTTGGGGTGGAGTTCGCGCAAGCGTAAGAAATTTCCTTTCGAATACGATTCTTCGTCCGTGAATCGCGGGATTCTATTTTGAATCGGAAGCTCGCGTTCTCTCCATAAAATTGAATCATCATTGATTGTAACGTCACTCGCCATGAGCGATTCAAGTTTAAGGCGAGGGTCATCAATCTTGTTCATACATGTGCCCAGTAAAAATCCTAAAGTAGATCGTCAGGAGTTTGATACATTCACAAAAAACTTGAAATTAAACGTCCGTCTGATTTGTCTTGCATTGCATCGACCATTTTGCTAGGGATTCGGTGTCAATCACACTGGTCGCAATTTGAAAGAGTGCATGAGTTCACGCTCGATACATAACGACTCGCGACTGCTCTTTTTTGTATTATGTGCCGCTTCATTGTTGCGTTCGTTCAATGTCGTGAGGGCTTGCCGATTGCGGTGCCAAGCACACAACGACTTGATTGGTTTGATGGGTCCGACCCCCAATCCACTGCCCGACGACCCATCGCCATGCGGAAAGGCTTGCCCCCGGTCGCAATTGTGGTTGGAGCCTATGCTCCACGACTTCTAGCCCACAACCACTCAAAAACTTCATGAATTCCGCACCATTCCACTCGCGAACGTGTTCTGGGTTGGTAGGCATCCGGTTGAGCGGACCTCGCAGTTTATCTCGCTCTGGAGTGCTGATGATTATCGTTCCGGATTCTCCGGCCAATGCAGCCAACGCGGTCACTAACTGGTCTGGGCGCTGTAAGTGCTCGATCACGTCGGCGCAAATGACGATGTCCGCTGGAGGGATGTCGAGAGTGTTTCGGCTGAAGACGTGTTCCAGGTCAGCCTCTAGGAACGTTCCTCTTCGATAGGTCTTTCGGCAGAAGGCGACGGCTTCGGGCCGGTCGAAACCGATTACGGTGTATTGGTCTCCGAAGAATCGCATCAACTTCGTCGCTGGACCACATCCAACGTCATAGATGACCCGCGCTGATTGACGGTCCGCCAATTCGCGAGCAAGTCGGTACACATCGAACTGGTAACGGCTTGAGAGGCGTATGCGCTTCGGCGTCCAGTAATTCTCAAGTCGCATTCCTTTCGCCTTCATCTGTGGGCATGGCCTGGTTTGATAATCTTTTGGAAGGCAGTAATCAGTCACGTCTCTTGCCGTCATTTGTTTAGCTCCCGAGCCATCGTAAGTGGCATTTCGCAATGCGACGAGGAATCGATTGGGCGTACATGGCCAAGGCCGCTAAGTACGAAATAGGCCATCATCATCCATGTCACCACTCTACCGGTCGTTGCAATCGCGGCTCCGAAACCTCCCAACACGGGTGTCAGGACGGCGAGCAAGAAAAAATAGATCATTGCGTCGCAGACCACCAATAGGGTTTGCGTGCGTGCCATTCCTAATGCAAGTAGGTAACCTGGAAACCAGACCATGCAGATTGCCAATAGCTGCCATACCATAATCTGAAGCAGCGGCGCGGCATTCCGAAATTCGCTACCGAAAACTGGAGGAATTATTATCGGCACGAGGATCGTCGCGAGAATGCAAAATGGAATTACCGACCCGATGACGAGCTTCGTGATTTCTCGCTGCAGCTTGCGAGTCTTTGAAAAACTCTCGGCTGCGACCTGTGCGGATATCTCGGGGAAAACGGACATGTAGAACGGGTTGGAAAGACTCAACAGCCCTTCCGTAACCTTCTTGGCCAAATCGTATACGGCAATCGCCGCAGGCGACGCGAACAGTCCCAACAGCAATATGTCCGCCTTTGTCGTGACCATCCGTGTGTTGCCTGCGACACTGCTGTAGAACATGAAGGAAGCAATCTCTCGGAGGTCGTCACGCAAACATTTCAGCCGCGAGAAACTCCAGCACGATAATTTTAACGCAGGAACCGCCGTGCTCCCCATCGTTAGCAGAATCAACGAGCCGATGAAATGGCTGACGATTTCCGCGATCAAGATGCTATCGATGCTCGGTGAAACAAAGCAGGCGATTGCAGTTGTCAGCATTCGCAGACATGCCAAAGAAGATCGATAATAGCCCTGCCAGTGAAAGCGATTCTCGATTCTGAGCAGCGCCGTGATCGGTTCATGCGGGAATTTCACAATAGCCAAGACCGCTAACAATCGAATTGAATCAGCAACTGTCTCGTCTTGCAACAGTATCGTACTAGAAAAATCAGCGAGCGCAACGATCGCAAACCATGCCACCGTACCGCTGACCAGTTCCACCATCAGACACAACTGTACCATCGCAATCGATTTATCGAGATTTCCGAGAGATCGGTAACGAGGCACATACGTGATTAGGGCTTCCCAAACCCGACAATCGCAGATTTGAATGACCGACATTACAAAGGTTGTTAGGAGTGCGAATGTTCCATAAGATACGACTCCCAAGCTATGCGTCATTACGACGATTTGTGTAAACATCATTACCCCAGCGACGACTTGTGCGGCCAGCAGCCAGCTGGAGTTGCGCAAGACGCGCCGAAGGGCGGAGTCCATCTTTAAACCGTTGCTGTCGATCATACAGCCGTTTTCCTCGCAGCCAGCTGTTTGACGATTGGACAATGCCGTGACGCGTCGACCGATAGGTCAGCAAACGCCGTGTGCAAGATGGACTCAGGAAGTGTCTCAACTTGGCTGGGGTGATAGCCCAGTGGGATGGAAAAGCCTCGCTTTTTACGGTCGAGAACCGCGTCGGGGAGGATGCCGCGGTAGGCGTTGCGAAGTAAGCCTTTTGGCCTTCCGTTGTGGAAGCGGACCAGCTCTGGTAGCGAAAAAGCGAATTCGATTAGCCTGCGACTGAGCAATGGCACACGCACTTCTAGCGAATTTGCCATGCTGACTCGATCGACTTTTGTCAAGATGTCGTCGGGAAGATAAGTGTGAAAATCGAGATACTGGAGGCGCGTTAGTATCGGCAGCTCGGGTCTCCAGTGTTGGCGGAAGTACCAGTAGTCGTCATAGTCGTCGGGGATCTCGAATCGCCGAGCATATGACCTCTTTTCTTCACGCGTCAGGCCTCCCATCAGCATTGTATAAAGAGCGACCGGGGAACTTGTTAAAACGTGACCTAAGGTCATCAGTTTTCGCGAGAAAGTTCGTCGCAGCAACAGCTGTTTTCGTCGGGCAAAAAAGGTAGCCCACGTTTCCGGTCCGCGTTTGCATAAACGTTGTAGTCGCTGAAACTGTCGATACCTGGTGTAGCCTCCGAACAGCTCATCGCCTCCATCTCCGGAGAGTGCAACAGTTACCGTCTCGCGGGCAACTTGACAAACAAGGAAAGTTGGGAACGCTGACGAGTCCGCAAACGGTTCGTCATACCAATCTCTCATCCGTTCAAGCGAACCGTCAACCGCAGTCCTAGCAAGCGTCCTCTCGTGATGATGTGTACTGAGTTTCCCTGCTAATTCTCTCGCGAATTGTGTTTCGCTGTGGTGGTCATCTTCGAATCCAATCGAAAAGGTCAAGACCCTCTCGCATTGCTTGGCAGCAGACGCGACTAGGATGCTAGAGTCGATTCCACCGCTGAGAAAACATCCAATCGGAACATCCGCAATCATTTGTTCCATCACGGATCGGTCAACCAGTTCGCGAATCGTTTGGGCCGCTTCTTCCGTAGAGATATTTCGTTGACGCTCCGGCGAGACAACGAGCCCCCAATAGGCGACAGGACCATGAAGTCGTGGCGTCGAAAGATCCAGCGTTAGCCAGCTCGCCGGAGGAAGCTTGTAAACGTTCCGGTATAAAGACTTGGGTGTCGGCACATAACCGTAGGTAAGAAAGTCGTAAGCGGCAGTCGAATCGATGTCCAAGGTTGAATTTCCCAAGACCTCCACCAGAGCCTTCAGTTCCGACGCAAACGCGAATTCGGCACCGTTCCAGAAGTAATAGAGCGGTTTGATGCCGGGCCGATCACGATACAGCTTGATTTTTCTTTCCGACTTGTCGTAGATAGCGATAGCAAACATGCCATCAATATGATCCACAAAAGAGTCTCCCCAATGTCGATAGGCTGCAAGGAGTACTTCGGTGTCGCTTTCAGTACGGAATTTGGCACCGTAAAATTCGAGTTTCTTGCGTAGCATTTGGTGACCATAAACTTCTCCATTGAAGACGATCCAGTGCTCTCCGCCCGGGCTGGCCATCGGCTGATTAGCAACGTCGCGCACGTCGATTACCGCGAGCCGCGCAAACCCCAACGTGACCGTATCGACAGTCTTGATCGCTTGCGAATCGGGGCCTCGATGTCCTATCGCCTGCACCGCGCGTGCGTAGTTCCAATGCGGATTGGTTCCACCGACTAAACCACACATTCTTGAGCCCCCTTAGCCTGCACAAGGGGCCGTAGAACCGTTTCCGCTCGTTTGTCCCAAGTATGCTCTCGTTCAAATTGCTTCTGAGCAGCCGCCCCCAGTCGCATGCGTAGTTCCGCATTCTTAAGTCTCTCGATAGCTGCACTCCAGGCTTCGATGTTATCGGGCTCAACCAGCAAGCAGTTGTGGTCGTGCTCAAGCACCTCCCGGAGAACAGGAAGATCCGAAGCAATGATCGCCTTACCAGCAGACATATACTCAAAAATCTTTAGCGGTGACATCCAACGGCTCGTTTCCGTTTTTCCACCACTGACAAATACATTTCTCTGGTAGGGAGCCAGGACTACATCAAAGCTCGTGAGGTATTTGTCGCACTGTGAGGGGGGGGCGAATCCATGGAAGTATATATTCTGTATCGAACCCGTGCTGGCGATCCATCGCAATATGTCTTTCCGGTCACCCCCTACAACATGAAAGTCGGAATCTGGAAACCGTTTGGCAAGCTGGATAATCACTTCGATGCCACGCCCTCGATACAGGTGCCCAACGTAGCCGACTTGGATACAGCCATCACGCTGTCCCGAAATCACTGGTGTATCGTTGGAACCGGCACGACGATAAGGCTGCGCGGCATCGTGAGCGACGGTGATCGCCTTCGCAGGAAGCCACGGGTACAATCGTACGTACTCGCGACGAAGCGATTCCGATATTACGATCAGTCGGCGAAAACAGTGGCTACGAAAAATTCGATTCTCTATCCACTTCCTCGGACCAACGGGGGGGGAGTGCGCTTCGTAAAGAAATGGGATTCCCAGGTGACACAACCCGGCGAGCGCATAGGGTTCGCGTGCGTAAAAGAGATCTGGGTATCGGCTAGACGACACGGCACGCCACACATCCACTGCATAAATCAAGCTTTTTGCAATAGGAATCCCCGGTCGCAACCGCTTAATAATCGTAAAATTTGACTCTACGCCATAGCCTGCAAAATCAGTTTCACCATCTGTCGCGTTTCCGCTTCCTGAAAACAGGGTGACGTCATGTCCAATTTGCGAGAATGCCTCACACATTCGCATTACTTGGATACTGTTAGCCTTCCGACTGGGGATTACAGCCCCTGATATATAGAAAATTTTCATATTCAATTTTAAATAGAAAGGCTGGTTCTGACGGTTTCTAAATGAACAAACATTGGCTACACGGGTCGCGTCGTGTACTCATGGAGTTTCAGGTTGGACTGTACGTGTTTATCCGCCGCACGCTTCGATGCGACCGCCGCAACTATTGGGCGTCTGTTGGTCCTTGTAACTTGCGTTTTCCGCATTGAAACAAATGTTAATTCGCGAGCCCGCAACACATACGTACTACTGCCAGGCGTTGGCGAGGTTGTAGAGCTTGTCACGAAGCAAGACACTATGGCGATTGGGCCTGTAAAACCGCAGGATCCTCTACAGGTGTTGATAAAGTCGCTGTCACTGTCTGGCAAATCAAGTCTTCCCATTGGCGTACCCGTTGATTCGCATCGAACCGCTGTCGCACTTGCTCATAGGCTGATGTGCATGTAAGCAAGTCCTTCGCTTGAAGTGCGTCAAGTACTGCATCAGCGAAAGTCCCCGCTTCTCCAACGGGTGAAAGGAGTCCCGTTTTTCCTTCGACAATGATTTCTTCTGGACCATAGGGGCATCTCGTTGCAACTGCGGGAATGCCAAGCACCTGAGCTTCGATCAAGGCATTGGGTGAACCTTCGTGGTCGCTGGTCATCAAGAACAGATCAGCTTGGGCCATTAGTGAATGTGGGTTTCTGCAGAACCCCAGCATCCGAACACTGTTTGTCAGATTCAGTTTTCGAATTCGCTGGCTAAGTTGCCCATGCAGGGGGCCATCACCGCAAATCCAAAGTTCAGCCAAAACCTGCTGACGAACTTGTGCAAACGCGTTCAACATCAGGTCATATCGTTTTTGTTGACACAGCCGGCCAACTGCAATCAGCAGCGGTCCGTTACAGCGACGCGGATGTGGTTGGGGGCGAGTTGACTGTTGAGCCAGCTCTTGAAGGTCTGTCGGGTTGGCGATTGTGGTAATACGGCCAGAAAGGCGACAGTACCGATCTCGCAGTTCGTCTGTCAATCCAACGGAGTTTGCCACGATTTTGTCAGCACGCGGATAGACGAATGTGGCTCCCCATGATTTAAGCAAGGAGTCGTGCAACCTTGGGCTGTTCCCGACGCGAGCGATCCAACGCGGCCGGTCAAGGGTTTGCCGTATCGCCATTCCAGTGACGATGTTCGTCGCCGTGATATTGCTGAGGACCACGTCGGGCTTTCGTTTGTTCAAGAGCTTTCGGAGGCGAAAAACGGTTCGCGCCGTATCCCAATCTCGTTGATGGCCCAACTGGTGCACGCCAACGTCATCCGGCAGCGGATATCCGAGCTTGTCGCGTAATACAACTAATTCTGGCTGCACCTTTTTGCGGTCGATATTGGCCAGCAATGTGCTTGCAAAACGCTCCGCGCCACCAGAATCGAGCGTTGTGCTGACGATCAGCAGCGAGATTGGCCGATTCATCGTCGAAACACCTCGGGCCGAAGTTGTGAGACGAAAGGATTTGCCAGCGCGGTGTCGAGGATCCCATCGCACCCCATTAGATAGCCTCCGGCATTGGGCGTATGTCGGCCTGTTGAATTCGCTGCATGTAGTTGCCCGCGACTTGTTGCCAGTCGTAGTTCTGGGCGGTTGCTTCCGCCGCGATGCGCATTTTGGGGCGATCACAGGCGAGGGCGAGTTGTAGCTTTTCGGCTAGGTCGGCTGGGTCTTTTTCGTTGCACAACCAGCCGTTTTCGGTGTGGCGGATCACGTCGGGGATGCCGTTGACGCGACTGCCGACAACGGGGACTCCTGCGGCTAGCGACTCGACAACCACCGTCGGCATTCCTTCGGTCTCGCCTCGACTGTCGATGATCGATGGGACTGCAGCAACGCGGCAACCGTGCAGCAGATCGACAATTTGATCGTGCGATTGCCGCCCTAGGAAGGTTACCAATTCGGTGAGCTCGAGCTCTTCGGTCAGCTGACGCAGGGCTGCCTCGTCGGGACCGAAACCGGCGATCACGAGCGCGATTCCTGGATGCGTCTCCTGTAGTCGTTTCAGGGCTCGGATCAGGTAGATCGTCCCCTTCTTTTCGACTAATCGCCCCACGAACAGGATGTATTGTGCGGGGAGTTTCTTGTCGATCGTGTCTTCCGCTCCAGCGTTCGTGTTGGTGGCAAACCGGGCACCGTCAACGCCCATCGGCTGCAAGACCGTCCCGCAGTCGTTGCCGATCAAATCGTGCAGGGCATCGCGAACGTGGCTGCCGTCGGCGAAAACTGCATCGCAACGTTTGACGACATATCGGGCGATCGCTCGGCCGATGCGTAAACGTTGCAGCATGTAGACATCCCCCGCGTGGACATGCAATACAAACTTGACTTGTCGCATGCGTTTCAGCGCCCAGGCTGTCGTCAAACCTTGCGGGACTAACCAGTGGGCGTTGA
The DNA here is from genome assembly GCF_007753095.1 of Rosistilla carotiformis. Taxonomy (NCBI): domain Bacteria; kingdom Pseudomonadati; phylum Planctomycetota; class Planctomycetia; order Pirellulales; family Pirellulaceae; genus Rosistilla; species Rosistilla carotiformis. The sequence continues at coordinate 6,886,004 of NZ_CP036348.1, read as the reverse complement.
CGACGTCGATCCGATGGCGACGCACCTCGCGGCGCACCACTATCGCCTGGCGAATCAAGAAGCAGGGAACTTGCAATTTGGCTAGCAACGAACCTCGCAAATTGTCGCGCATGCCGCGTTGGTTGGTGATCGCCAATCGCTGGCGCGAGCGAGGCCAGAAGTAGCGGAATCGATGGACGTGCACATCGCCGATCTGTTCGTCCGTCGCAGCACCTGGCGCATCGGGCGCCAGAACTCGCACGTCTCCGTGAGCGGACAACGCCTGCGCAAGATCGAGGACAAATCGTGGGATTCCGTCGTTGGGGTGGATCGGGAAGGTGCTGGTTGTGATCAGCAGCCGCATCGGCGTTGCGTTTGGCTTCATATTGTTGTCGCCTGGAACGCGGGTTCGATGAGGTTTTCTCGAAGGGGCGGTGCCCGATCAAGCTCCGAACCGCTGCGCGCATAAGCTTGTTGCCGCTGCATGTACAACAATTGCTCTTGGATTTTGCGGCTGCGGCCGATTTGATCGGCGATCAGCGCGAGTACGGCAAACGCGACTCCCATCACCGCAAAGACGCCACCGACGGTGATCAGCGATGTCCAGGGCCTTGTTTGTTGGAATGTGAACCACCACCATCCGACAAACGCCAGCATGGCGACGCCAAGTCCTGAAAAGGTGACGGCGATGCTGCCGAAGAAGAGCAGCGGACGCCAGTCGCGGAGGGCGCGGAGGATGATCGATGAGGTGCGGAAGGCGTAGTGCCACAGGTTCGATGCCACGCGGCTCTTGCCATGCTCGCGTTCGCCACGAACGACCAACGGCACTTCGGTCATCGAGACTCGCTTTGCTGCCAGGTCGATGAAGGTTTCTTGGGTGTAGGTGAAGCTGCCAAACAGATTCATTCGCAAGGCGGTGTCGCGCGAGTAGGCGCGGAATCCACAAGAGACATCGGTAAAGCGATTGCCGCCGATGATCGCGTTGACAAGCCGACACATCATCCGGTTACCCCAAAGTTTAATTCGCGGCATCTCGGGCAACTTTTCAACGTCTGCAAATCGAGTGCAGGTAACAAACCCGTAGCGCCGCGTCAGGATCGGGGCGATCAGATCGGGAATGTCTTCGGGGCGAAATTGGCCATCGCCATCCATGTTCACGATCACGTCGGCACCGCTGCGGAGCGCGTATTCGAGGCCAGCGGCAAAGGCAGCGCCGACGCCAAGATTACGTGGATGTTGTACGACCGTTGCACCATGTTGAGTTGCGATCTCGGCGGTTGCATCGCGTGAACCATCGTCGATCACAATCACTCGAATCGAATCGATTCCATCGATTTCGCGAGGGATCCGGTCGATCACATCGCCGATCGTCCGCGCTTCGTTAAGCGCTGGAATGATTACGGCCAATCGCTGGCCGCTGACGGGTTCCACGTCGATCAAGTTGTCGTAGCGATCGTTCATCCCCCTTTTCTACTAGAGGGTCGTGAAGGATCGGTGAAGGAGGCTTAAAGATCCAGCTTTTGAGGCGGATACTCGACCTCACCAGTAGTGGCACTTTCGTGCCTGCGGTCACTATTTTTCTGTATAGAAGTCGACGGTTGGCGCATTGCTTCCCGCCACGCGCATGATCGATTCGACAAGACTACCATCGAGCGATTCGGAGTAACCTTTCAATCTTCCTGTGACCCGTAAGCGATCGAGAGTCTCGCCCAGTTGCGGCAGCGCCTGACGATACCAGTGCAAGGCGCGGCCACGACCAAAATACTCCAACAGGGGATCTTTGGCGTGTTCGCTCGCCGCCCACCATGCATCGCCTGCATGGACCATCGCGGTAGGCGTTTCGTTTGCGGTGGCGGTGCTGTCGGTGATTGCTGCTTTCGAGAGCTTTTCGTCCGAGGCGAGTCGCAGCAATCGAATCCCTTCGTCCCAGTTGCCGCGGACAAAGCAGAAGTACATTCCCACCACGGCAGCGGCTTCCGGGTCGGCTGGATTGGCTTGGAGAACCTCCATCGACAGCACTGAACTTTTGTACTTGTTGTGGGCAATCTTCAGGTACTTTTCTAATTGTTCCGATGCTTGCGGGGTCAGGGAGTGATCTCCCAGTCGGACCATGCGTCCGATCAGGTTGGAACAGAGCGACGCAACTTTATAGTCGTCCTTTTCGATTGCGGCCGTCAGGACGCTGGTCGCCATCGTTCCAAATCCATTCACATCGACATAGCGATGGGGCGTGTAGGCAGTACCGGCAAAACGTCGAATCATGTCAAGTTGCATTTGTTCTGGATCGACAGCAAACACCTGTCGGATCTTCACATCGGCTTCTTGAGCCAGCGGTAGGTTTCCCGAGGAGCAGCCGATGGTTCGCGCAGCTTGCAAGGTCGCGTAGAGTGCAGCCGGATCGTTACTCAGCGAGTCGGCTTGTACTATCAGTAGTCGCCCCAGAGCAACGTGATCGGCAGCCGTTTTGGCAGCAGCCATTTGTTCGCTGAACAGCTCGCGCAGCTTATCGCTGGCATCTTTCACATCGGCGGTTGGCGGAATGGGCGTGTCACCCGTTCGGGCTGGCGATTCCGGCGCGAAGGAAGGTGTGGTCGACGATACAACTCCATCGTTCCCAAAGTCCATCGCCGGAAAGTCGTCGGCGGAACCGGGGGCTGCATTTGCGGGCATGAGTCCGGGAATCGGCGGTATCGCGACCCCCGCCGGCGTGCCTGCGGACAGCGAAACGGTTTCGGACGCAGCGACCATCGTCACGCTGGGTGCGTCCTGCGATGGAGTTGGTGCAGCAGCGGGCTGGGGAGTGGCAGCGGCGGCAACGGGTGGAGCGGGTTTCGCAATTTGTGGCTTCACCGGATCGGGTTTTTTAATAGCCGGTTTCGGCGGCGCTGTCGGCGGTGTCGCTTTGGCGACCTTGACTTCCGCCTTTGCGAGTTCGGCATCTGCAGTCTCTTTTTCCGCTGCTTCCTTCTTTTGTTGTTCCGCTTCGGCCGCTTCCTTTTCACGGTCGGCGCGACGCGCTTCGGCAAGCGCCTTGGCGCGGACCATCATGTCGTCTTGCATGCTGCCGCCACAGCCCATCACCAGGAGGAGCATCGCGGTCAAAAAAATGTTAACTATAGATTTAATATTCATTGTTCATCCGAAAAGATGCGTTCCATGAAGCCGTGGATCTGGCAGCCACCGCCAGTACACCACAGTCCCTTGAGGACAAATTCGCCGAGATTCGACCGGCAGGCAGCAAACATCTGCTTCAATCGCATGTTGTAGCGGCCGAATGGCTCGTCCAGTGATTCAAATAGCGGGGCAAGTTGAGGCTGGTCGACGATCGCTGCCTTCAGTTGATCGGCCTTGTCCATCGTCGCCTTTTGTTGACGCGCCAGCGCACCGCTCCATAGATCGCCTCCCATATCAAACGTGCGATAGCTGAAGGCGTTTTCGGTGCAGACCATTAAAATGCTCGTCTCCACACCCACGTCCAGGATCGCGATCGCGGGGGGCGTGATCGTGAACTCTTCCGTCTTTAGAACGTCGGCAAATTCAAAGGTTGCCAGGTTGGCTAGCGCCACCGGTTCAACTTGCATCCCCGCTGGTTCGATCTCCACTTCACCGAAGAGTCGCATCTGTTGATCGACGACAAAGTCGCGGACCCCAATGATCGCGGCGTAACGCGGCGCGGCACCTTCGGTCGATGGATCGGCCAGCCAGTGTCGCCAGACAAGCTGTGATGGCGGGACGGGAAACTGATGCTCCACCTCCGCTTCGATCAGCCCGTTGAGCTTCTTGTCGTCCGACGGCGGCATTTCGAGAAAACGCCCGAGTGCTTGTCGCCCAGGCGACAGGATCCAAACCGGTTCCTCTTTGAGTGGGAACTTTTCGGCTAGCAAGTCGAGCTTCTCGCGGATCGCTACCGAAGCTGTCATCTCTTTGCCGGGACGCGATAGCGGTGCAGCAAATTCGAGGTATTCCGCTTCGGTTATTTTAGGCTTCGCCGCACCGTCTCCCAGTTCCATCCGGACCAGCCGAATCGATGAGGGGCCGATATCCAAGCCCCACGCTGCTGCCGTTTGCTGTTTCTTCCGCTGCAGCAGCTTCTTGATCCCCGACGCTTGTGGCTTTCCGGCAAATCGCATGTCGTAGCGGGCCTTGCCGATCCCCTGCAATGCAGCACCGATTGCGGTGGCGAATCGCAGCGGGCGTTCCTGGATTGCCGCCGCGGCATCGCAATCGATCGATTGAAGCTTTGCCAATTGATTCACTTCGCAGCGGTAGAACTCGGGATTATCCAAATTCCATCTTGCATGCGCTGCCCGCTCGTCACGTTCTCCCGATTCGACTCGCTGCACCAATTGCTCGTGCATCTTGATCGCGTTGGGGTCGCCCGGCGTCAGCTTGGTCAGCTTCTTGCTGATCTTGGCAAGCGCGGGAGTCGCGTAGGGGTAGCGGATCAAGTGATTGCGAACCCAAAACAGCTCGTCCAACATCGTCCGCATCTTGCGGTAGTTTTCATTTTTGGCGACGTCGGGGACACAAGCGAGTCGTTTGTCGGCGGCGGGGTACTGGCCCGATTCGCACAATTTTAGAGCCGCCTTCATCAGTTCGTTGCCCACCTGGCCGGCCAGTTTAACGAACTTGGGTTGATCGGGATTCAGGTGCAACATCCGGTCCAACAAACTGCCAGCATCTTGATAGTCGCGGCGAGCCACCGCATCGCGGATCTCTTGCGTGAGATCCCCCTTCTCGTTCAGCGACGCTTTGGCCCGTTCGGCAAGCGCCCAGACATCATCCGACAGCAGCGCGCGGGGGACCGATGAAAGGAGTTGGATCACATCGTCCAGGCGCCCTTTCTCCGAAGCGACCTTGGCCGCAGGAACGACCTGGGCAACTTTGGCAGCATATTTGTCGCGACGCTGCTTTAATCGCTCGACAAGTTCCTTGGCTTTGTCGGCCAAGTCTTGAAATCGAAAGTCGGGGGGAACCGAAGCGGCTTGAGCAAAGTAGATCGCATCCTCGTAGTTATGCTCTTTGCCCAGTTCCATCGCCCGCCGCAGCGACTCCTTCAGTTCCCCTCGCGCTTTTTCAAAAGCTTCCTTCGCGTTAAATCCACAGTCGCCACAAAAGGTGATCCCTAGTCGGATTGAGGTGCCACACTTTCGGCATTTCTCAAACAAAGAAGTCCCGCAACTAACACAGAACTTTGAAGTTTCAGGGTTTCCTGCACCACATTTTGCGCAAGCATCGGCCTTGCTACTGACCGAAGTGTTTGAGTTGGTTTGGACGAGCGAGTCTCCAGTCATATCGATTGAGCGTCGTAGGAGGCTGCCCGGCATCGTCGGGCTAGCCAATGACACCGTGCTTGGGATTTGTAATATTGGACATCCGCAACTGTGAGGTCGGGCACCCGCTTACTCAACAATGGCGCCGGAAAGTGGTAGCACCATTTTGCCACTCGGTAGCAAATCGCATTCGATTTCAATGCGACCGACCGATTCTGAGGTGTTGAAGATTGTCATTGGTGCATCTTCGGGGATCACAACGGTTAACGAGTACCACCCCTCTCGATCTTTTGGAGTGATGGTCGCTTGGATGAATTCTGGCTCAACCTTCGCGACTCGTAACACTTTGGGAAGTGTGGTTCCACGGGTCCGAGCCACAAGTCGATTTTCATAACGCTTGCCAGTCGGCAGGATCCCCAGGCTCAGGCCAGCGCTGCCATTGAGATCTTTGCCATAGAGTGCCAAGCGGCGAGGAACACGTCCACGCACCGATAGCTCTCTCAAGATTGTCGCGCCGGTTGGGTCATCGATTTCTTCCTCTTCTTCAATCTCTGGACTCGGCGATTCTTCCGAGGAGTCAGAGGTTGCCAAGTCGTTGCTTGCCGCTGCTGCTATCGCCTCTTCGGGCCGATTAATCCACATTCGAAAAACGCCGTTGAACAGGGAATCCACGTTGCGAAGTGGCATTGTCAACGCGATCCGGTATCCGCAGCGGGCGTCGTATTGAGTGAGCGCATCGGACGGCAGTGGTTCGATCTTCCATGTAAGGTCATCTAACGTAGTTTCGATGCGATCGATATCAAACTCGTAGAACAATTGGGAGTAGACATCGAATTCGGTTTGCCCGTCACCATCGGGTTGTAGGTTCGCAAAGTTAGCCTCAGCGACAGAAACGCCGATTTCAAACCGAACCTTGCCGCGAACCACCAGCTTGATTTCTGGCAACAGCGGATCGTTGGTGCGGAGGATCGCTTGTTGTTCGTAATAATCGCGTTTTCGTCCTGTGTTCCAGAACAATGCAACGGTCGAGCTTGTGCCGGGCTCAATCGTCTGCGTTCCCCCTTTGATCAGCGTGCACTTGCACGTTGTGCCTCCCCCTGTGAGGACCAGCAATTTGTCGCCGTCGTTGCGGATTACAAATTCATGGGTGCCTTCTTGCAGAGGGTCCATCATGCCGAAATCGTAGATGGTTTGTTCGATCACAGCGCGCGGCGCGGTTGAATTATCGCGGGTCTGCAGCGCTTCGTTACGCGCCTTGATGTCTGCGACTTTCTGTTCGTATTCGGCGCGTTGAATGTCGGGAACACCCCAGGGCTTGTAGGTGACTGTAACCGCCAGCGCCAAAACGCTGGTGGCAATGGTACCGAACACAACCAAGGCAATAACGATGCGCCGCAAAAATGCATCTCGGATCATGTGACTTCAATCGAAGGGGGTAGGAGGGGGTGGACTGTATGCGTGTTGCGAGAGGCTGCTTCCGCTGGTGCGGAGTTAACACGATCAGGTGAGGTCGAGCTGAACTCAACCTCACCTGGCGTTTATTGGAAGTTATGCAAAGGGATGGTTTTGCATCACATCATATGAATGATGTTCCAGATTTACTAATCTTCGAAGGTGCCCTTCAGGATGGTGTCGTCGATGAAGACACCGCTGAAGAAACGGTCCTTTGGCATTTCGATTTCCGAACCACGGTATCCAACTTGTAGATACTCAGCGTCGGACAGTCCGGTTGGGACTTGGAAACCTGGGTTCAAGTACTTGTCGTTGTTGTTGTCGAAGAATACCTTCACCGAAGCGTCAGCCATTAGGACGTTGCACGAATCGGCGTGGACGGCAAACCAGTCACGAGTGTCTTGCATGAAGGTACCCGAGGTGGTGGTTGCGGCTGCACAGGCAGTGTTTGAACCTGGAGTTTCCAGTTCGCAAGAACGTTGGGTATCCATCAACACGTTGAAGTTTGCAACCGTCGTCGGTGCTTGAGTGCCAAGGAGTGTCGAATTCTTGATCAAGCGAACAGCGTTGCTTGCGCTCTGGAAGAATGCAGGACCATCGTTGAACGATTCGGTCAACAGTTCGCCGGCATTGATGAAAACTCGGTCGCTTTGGTTATCGCCGGCACCGTACGTTACAGCGGTCAAGCCAGGGCCGTAACCGATGGTGATGTCGAGGATGGCTTCGTCAACGTCGCCAGGACCCGCATCGCCCAAGATGCCGATGTTCGAGGTTGGGACCGAGCTGCGGTCTAGAACGTTCTGACGCAAAGGTCCGGTCGATCCAGCAAGTCCCTTCGATGCCTGAGCTTCAAGGGTAACCAGCTCGACGCTTCCCTTGGTTTGCTTTGCCATCTTCAGGCCGCTGCGCACCAAGTGCCAGCCAGCAGCGTAGTTCGAGTTGTAACCTCGCTCGAAGAATGCACGAGCGAGAATTTCAGCGCGATCAACGCTGTTTGCAGCCGAGCCACCGAAGGTAGCTGCACCAGGAGCGGCACCTGCAAAGTTGTCTTCGCCACAAAGCCCGTCGATGAGACGAGAGGCTGGAGCACCTTCAGCTGCTTCAGCGCTTCCTCCGGTACCTGACAGCGAATCGTTCATCTTTTCCGAACCCTTCAGAGGGTTCGATGGGCACAACATGTCGTTGACGTTGCCCGAGCCGCTGTTAACAACGTCGGCGACCCATCCCCAAGTGTCCATGCATCCGTCACGGAAGTAATCCGAAGCACCGCTGCACAAGCGGCTTTGAGGATCGCGGACCGAAAATTCGTTCATCGCGATGCCGAATTGACGCAAGTTGTTCTTGCACTGGGCGTTGCGGGCTGCTTCGCGAGCCTTGTTCAAAGCTGGCAACAACAGGCCGGCCAAGATCGCGATGATTGTAATGACGACCAACAATTCGATGATCGTGAAAGCCTTACGGCTCATTCGAGATTGCATCTCTTCAATTCTCCAAATTTGTGTTAAACTGTGTTAACGCTTTTCTTTTAATTTTCGTTTTCTAGTCGGTTTCGGCGCGGGGCGGCGACTTGTTTCATTGAGCAGAAGCTGTCGTCGTCTCGTGCCTCTTTGCCAGTTGCCCTAACGTCAGGCCGCTAGCGGTGAATTCTCTTTTGCCGGATGCTCCTCCTCGGGAACGGCGCTTTCGCGATTGATCCCCGGTTGCCTGGGTGTTGAAGTGGGTCAGTCGATGGTTATTCGCCGGGGCGTTTGGCTGCCGACGATGAAGTTGTCTTGAAAAGTGAACTCGCGTCTTGCCCGGTTCGTATCGTGGTGTAGCCAACTCTCTGTCGCTGTGTCTGCCGGACTATTGAAGTTTGCCCGTGTGAAGCGAGTGACGTTTGTTCGAACTGTTTTTGGTTAAGAAAGTCGCTTTTGTGTTGCTGTCGCTACCGGCATCGCGGTGACTGCGAAGAAGGTTACAAAGGGGGTAGCCGCCGGGCAAGGTTTGCACATCGACTTCTCTTGGATCCTTCACGTAACCTTCACGCACGGGCCAGCAATTTGAGCTAAGCCCCAAACGGTGATGTTGGTGCGTGCAGCTTGTTGTGACGCACAGTCGCAGAATTTTACCGGTAGTCAAGTTTGCATATTGCGGCAACCGAAGGACCCGTGGCGGCGCGGCTTCAATAAACCCATTCAAGAGCTGCACAGCTGTCAGGATGGATCTCAAACGGCGACGTTGCATCCGACAAGTCACGTTTCAATCTGCAGCGGACGAGATGCCAGGGATTCATGCCGGCTGTTCGAAATAGGGTGTCCGGTCGAAGTCTGTTGCCAGGATCGATCGGTGACCGAAATTAGGCTTCATCGAAAATTAACTGCCGCCTGGGTACGGTCGACGCGCAAGATCCGATACAACGCGCTGTTTCGGTTGATCGACGGCGTGACGTTGTCGACGCGTTTGATCCTTCGGCTACCCAAGTGGATCCGAGCCTATGTCTCCACGGTTTCTTGAGTTCAAGCTACACGCGACCTTGTCGTTGCTGCCCGTGCTCTTTACTAGCTTGCTTGTCGGTTGTGGTGGTGAGACGGATCTGTTGGCCGAGGCCAAAGAGAAAGCTGCCGCTGCGGTGACCGATATCGCCGACGCAGCCAAAGAGGTGGCGCATCAAACCGCAACGGATATCACCGGTGCAAAACCAACGGCCACGGTGACGATCGGCCAAGTTTACGAAGAGCTGGAATGCCGTGTGCTATTCCATCCGCTAAGCGATGGCCGGGGTGGAATCTTGCAAGTGATGAACTACCAGGACGAAGAGGGTGCTGAGGGGAAGGTGGCCTATCTGATCCATGCACCGGTCTCGGAAACGTCTTTCGATGAACTGGCGGGACGGCAGATCTCCGGCCGCTTCTTTTTCCAATCGGGCGATCAAGTCTGGTACTCTCCCGATGATCACCCGGTGCAGTTGACAGTCCAAAAAGGTGTCTTGCAACAGACGATCTCGCTCGAAGGCACGCTCACCCTTGCAAACGAGAACACGACGCTGGCTGCCAGTGGAACATTTACAGGGCCTTTAGAATGACGAAGCCTCTTTTCTACACAAACCACTTCTCGCGAGTTCTCGCCATGGCAGGACGCATGTTTGCGCGTCGCGTGCCGATCGGCGTGGTTTCGATGCTTGTCTGCTGTTCTGTTGCGTCGGCAGACCCGACCGAAAAAGATGTTGTTGCATCGCTGGATGTTCATCAAGCGTGCCAACACAGCGGCCATCTAGCAGCGGCCTGTGCGGGAATCGACAAACTGTTGACGCCACGCGGGCCGATGTATCAGCAGACACTTGCAACGCCCGAAAAGTTGCCGATCAATGAACTGGGCGTTGTCTACGCGAAAGCGATGCAGTTGCAGCGGTATGCAGCGTTGTTGGTCATCCATGCCGAACCCGCAGGTGTCGATTACCAGATGCGCGCACAGAGCCACCTGAAGACCGTGCGTGCAGCATTCGAAGCCGCTCGCACCACCGAGCGCGGAAAGCGTCAAAGCGATCTGGCCCGACAGCGTTTAGATCAACAACTCCCCGCGATCCAAAAGCTTGGAAAAGAGCTGGAGGCGTTGGTGGCGAAGTCTCAGTGGTCGGCGGCGGAAGCGAAATATTTGAAAGGCATCGATTCGCTCAACCCGCTACTCGGTTGGATGCCAGCCAATGCGACGCGCAAATATCTGGCGCCGTTAGCGATCGCATCGAAGATCGACGCGGCGCTGCGACCGGTGCGAATCGAAGCTGCCAAGCAGCAACTGACCGCAGCAATTCAAGCTATCGCGCCCGATGTGGGATCTTTGGCGACGGACATGGAAACCGCAGTCCGTGAAGTCGGTGCCTCCGGAACCTGTACGATTGACGGCAAGCCAATGTCCGGACCCGAGGCGATCCTGGTGCTCGTCAATCGCTGGCACGCGATGAGCGTCGCATGTGCGCGCTGCCGAGCCATCGAATGGGCGGCGATGACAGTTGGCTTGCGCTTTCCGGTTCCCGCTGGCTATGGAGATGAGCGTGGCGAAACGGAGGATCCCGGAGGACGTTGGTTGGTCGCGATCGATGAGACGCGAGCCTATATGCACGCCTCATTGGCTCAGTTGATCGAAGCGGATGCACAGCGAGTTTCCGCCGACGAAGCGTTGGCGCTCTACCGCAATTATATCGATGCGATCGCTCAGGCCTCCCTGCAGCTGCCGCCGGACGATCGCTATCTCATCTTTAACACTGCGTTGGATTCGCTAGTTGCCAAAACGGGGGACGCCGCCGCGACGATTTCCGGCGAGCGAGCCGCTTCGCGCGAGCTGTTGCGATGGCGACGCCGCGTCGCCGATGCGGAAGCTGTTCGTCGGCAAAACGAATACGTCCCGCTGAGCCGCGCATTCCGCAAGCAAACCGCCGAAGAAGGAAGCTATCATGGCTTCGTCCCTCCGCTCGGCACCCCTCAGAATTCGCCACGACTGCGCGGCCCGCTAACTGAAACGATGCCGGAGTCGGTGTCGCGACTGATCGGGCAAAACGTCTCCACCGTTTCGGCCCGGCCATTGTCGGCCGAAGGCGTTCAGTTTGTCAGCCGCTACGACAACGAGACGTTTGCCACAGTGAGAGCAAGCGTCGATCTGGAACCCTTCGCTGAATCGCTGCGACAGGACCTGAGGCTCTCGCCCGATCAGGTCCCTTGGTCGTGGGACGCGATCGCCGCACTGAATTCAACCCACCGACGCGATGGCGGGTACGGGCAGCACTTCGTCGCCATGGGCGGACCGATCCGAGCGATTCGAATTCGGTCGATGATCACTGGGATCGCAGCCAACCCAGCGATCGGCAATCATCTGGATTGTGGAGAGGTACCGGTTCGAGGACCGATGGACGACTTCGAACTAGGACGCGTGATGCTCGATTGCGAGATCGATGCCCGTTGGGTTCAGCACGAATATTTTGTCGCGGACGTTCCGGAGGAATAAACTCGCCAGCCTTACATCGCGTGACGCCTGTCGCTTAGGCGATGATCTCTTGGACGATGCGGCCGTGGACGTCGGTTAGGCGGTAGTCGCGGCCGGCGTAGCGGTAGGTCAGGCGTTCGTGATCGAGCCCTAGCAGGTGCAGGACGGTGGCGTGCATGTCGTGGACGTGCATCTTGTCCTGGACCGCTTTGAATCCAAAGTCGTCGGTCTCGCCGTAGGTCATCCCACCGCGGACGCCGCCGCCGGCCATCCACATCGTGAAGCCGTGGTGATTGTGGTCGCGGCCGTTGCCGTTTTCGGACGTCGGCGTGCGGCCAAACTCGCCGCCCCAAATCACCAGCGTATCCTCCAACAAGCCGCGTTGCTTCAGATCGCCCAACAGCGCAGCTGTCGGTTGGTCGATATCGGTCGCCAACTTTTTAACACTCTCGTCGTGGTTGGAGTGCGTGTCCCAGGGCTGTCCGTTGCCGTAATACAGTTGCACAAAACGGACGCCTCGTTCGACCAAGCGCCGCGCCAATAGGCAGCCGTTGGCAAAGTGACCGGAGCCATAGTTTTCGCGGGTCGTTTTTGATTCCTGGTTCAGATCGAAGGCGTCGTTGGCTTGAGTCTGCATCCGATACGCAGTCTCCATCGATTGCATCCTCGCATCCAAAGCCGGGTCACTGCCACGCATCTCGCGATGGGCGGTGTTGAGCTTTTGCATCAGGTCCAGTTGCCGCCGCTGCGCCTGCCGATCCCATTGTTCGTTCCGCAAATAGGGAACCATCTTGCCGGGATCGAGGTCGGAATGGTTGATATAAGTGCCCTGATGAGCCGATGGCAGGAAGGCGCTGTTCCAAAGGATCGAGAACCTCACCGGACGGCCAGGGCACAAAACGACGTACCCGGGCAAGTTCTGGTTCTCCGTCCCCAGGCCGTACAGGAACCAAGCTCCCATGCTGGGGCGGGTTGGCAGAATCGTGCCGTTGTTCATCTGCAGCAGCGCCGGGCCGTGGTTCGGATTGTCGGCGTGCATCGATCGCAACACACAGATGTCGTCGACATGCTTGCTCAAGTGGGGCAGCAGATCGCTGACCGGAACGCCACTCTTTCCCGCCGGTTTGAATTTCGCCGGCGAAGGCAACAGGTTGCCCGTCTTGCGTTCGGTGACCAGATCGGCACCTGAGGGTCGCTGCCCGGCAAACTTAACCAACATCGGTTTTGGATCAAACAGATCGCATTGAAATGGACCGCCGTTCATGAACAGATGGATTACCCGTTTTGCTTTGGGCGGATTGTGCAGCACGCGTCCCGCAGCCGAAGCTGCGGTGGCGGGCTGAGCCAGCATCGACGCAGCGCCCAGCATGCCCATGCCGCCACCAAGCGTCTGCAACAGGTTGCGGCGATCGATCGGTGTGGCATCGGAGTTCGATTCAGGAAACATATGGATCAGTCCACAAAGAGGAATTCGTTGCAACCCAAAACCGCATGAGCGTACTGTCGCCATACGTCGCTTGTCGGATCGTCCGATTGATCGGCGAGAAATTCAGTCGCCAGTTCGATTTCATCCGCTGTCGCCGGCCGGCCGAACAGCAACCGATGCGTCAGGTCGATCTGCGCCGTCAGGTCGCCCGGCGCTTCGCGGACGATCCGCGCTGCCAGCGCGTCGGCTTGCCCCGCGACAAACGAACTGTTCAATAGATAGAGCCCTTGCAGCGCCGTTGTCGTGGCGATCCGCTGAGGGCTGTGCCCGTTCGGATCGGGGAAGTCGTGCAGCTGCAACCCCTTGGACATATCGCGGCGATGGATCGTCGAATACATGGTTCGGTAGTGGTTCTTGTTGTCGTCGAACGAAACCGATTCGCCGGGAGTTGTCACATCCAACTGGCCGCTGGCGGTCAGCATCGCATCTCGCCATGCCTCGATATCCAACCGACGGCGGTTCATGCGACCGAGCCAGCGATTGTCGGGATCGATCTGTTCCTGTTCGTCCGATCGACGGCTCGATTGGCGATACGTTGCCGACATCACGATCTCGCGATGCAGCCACTTCAGCGACCAACCGTTGGCGACGAACCGAGCCGCCAGATCGTCCAGCAATTCGGGGTGCGTCGGTCGCTCGCCCAGCTGGCCAAAATTGCTTGGGGTGGAGACGAGTCCGCTGCCGAAATGAGCCAGCCAGATTCGGTTGACGATCACGCGAGCGGTCAGCGGCGCGGCCTGCCGCGTGATCGAATCGGCCAGTTCCAAGCGGCCGCTTCCCTGCTGGAACGGCGTCGGTTCGTCCGACGACAGCACGCTCAAGAAGCGACGCGGCACGATCGGCCCCAAGCGATTTGGATTGCCGCGGATGAACAGATTCAGATCTTGCGAGCCCGGTTTGTAATCCAATCGCGTGCCATCGTGATTCGTCGGGCCCGCCGGAACGACATACAGCGACTCCTCGCTGACCGCCGTGGCCAGCGGGTCGCTGTAGCCAGGGGTCGCTGTGGCCAGATGGTTCCGTTCCGCGGTCAGTTTGTCGATTTCCTCTTTCGGCAACGGCTTCTTTTTCTTGAGCGCTTTGATTTCTGTTCCCAGCCGAGCGACCTCTTCTTTGGCAAGCCGAATCGGTTCGTATTCCTCTTCGGAAACGAGGGGTCGGGCTGTCAGTCGGCTGCTGGCAATGACCCCGGCCAAGGCGTAATAGTCCTCGGTCGTGATCGGGTCGAACTTGTGATCGTGGCAGCGGGCGCAGGCGACTGTCAGCCCCAAGAAGGTTCGCGAGATCGCATCGATTCGCTCCTCCCACTCATCGGCGACGATCACCTTAATGATCTCGCACGGCAATTGCAGCTCTTTCCAGTAGGTCGGGCTGAGTCCCAGGAAGCCCAGCGCGGCGATATCGTCGGGCCCGGTCTCGGGGATCATGTCGGTCGCCAATTGGCGCCGCACGAATTCGTCGTAGGGCATATCGTCGTTCATCGCCCGGACGACCCAGTCGCGATAAAGATGCGCTTTCCCCTCTTGGTTCAACCACGACGCGGTCGCATCGGTGTACCGCGCCAGGTCCAACCAAACGCGGCCCCATCGCTCGCCATAGGCGGGCGACTGCATCAGATCGGTGACAAGGCGATGGTAAGCTTCGGGATCGTTATCGCTAACAAATTGTTCTTGCTGGGCGAGTGTCGGGGGCAAGCCGGTCAGATCGAAGGCCAGGCGACGCAGCAGCGTCCGCCGATCGGCTTCGTCCGCCGGTTGCAGGCCGGCGGCTTCTTGAGCGGCCAGCACAAACCAGTCGATCCGCTGTTGCGGCCACTCGGCGTTGGCGACCTCCGGCAACGGCGATTCTTTCAGCGGTTGGAATGACCAGAACTCGCGGCCTTGCTGGATATCGATTCCCGCGGCGGGAGCGGGATCGTCGCTGGCGGCGGCTGGAAACGGAGCGCCGCGAGAGACCCAGTTTGTCAATTCGGCGATGTCACGATCGGACAACTTGCCTTTGGGAGGCATTTCGTAGTCGTTGTAGTGGATCGATGAGATCAACAGACTCTCGTCCGGCTTGCCCGGCACAACGCTCGGGCCGCTGTCGCCTCCCTGCAGCATTCCCGATCGGCTGTCGAGTCGCAGGCCTGCGTGCAGCGTCTTCGAATCGGCTGCGTGGCACTCGAAACAATGCTCGTGCAGCAACGGTCGGATCTTCCGCTCAAAGTACTCGACGTCGGCTGGAGACGGGGCACCGGTCGGCGGATTGGATTCGGCGGCGATCGCCATCCCGGCGTCGGTTGCAGAGATCAACAGCAGCGCAATTTTGAAAATTGAACGCGGTGATACGCACATCAGCGAAGCCCTCTGGGAAAGGTGAGGCATGGGGCGGGCGAGTGTTGCAAGCGTGAAGACGCTCGATGGGTGGGAGGGGGGAGGCTTATTGTAACACTAATACTCGGCTGTTGCTTTATGAAGAATCGATTTTTCCAGGGCTATTCAGTGTTTCAGTTTGAGGTATCAGCCGCATGGCTAGCGGCTTGTCGGTTTAATTAGCCGTTTGGGCGTTAGCCCCGGTTCCGACGCCACAAGGGGCGAAAGGGGACAGGCACATTCCTGGCACGCCTGTCGCGGGCCGAAGGTCCAGCAATTTGCATAGCCCAGCCGGCAGGGCTGGGTACAGCCGACGGCGCCCGGTTTCATTTCACAACGGGCGAAGGTGCAACGCCCCGGGGGGAGGTGGTGACAGTCCGCCGGGCCTATAGCCCAACCATGTCAATCATCGCCGCTATAACCCAGGCCGATGGCCTGGGCTATGCAAATGGTCGAGCCTGCGGCCCTGAATAGGATGAATGCGATGTGGAACGGTCTGCGACGAACGAAAGACTTCTAACTGGCCTGGCAAGCTTTCGGTCGCGACAATTCACCGTGACTTACGTACAACTGCCAAGCTGGCGCGTGCCATCTGATTCTCCTTGGTACATCCGCTTCACAGCGCTTTCGATTTTTCCTTACATCGGGTGCAGAGGACCGTATACTTAGTTGGCTCAATAGCTGAACCGTTCTTGCTGGCCAACTTGAACCCCAATTTGGACTCCGTCGCGTCGTGGCGCTGTCCGCTCATCCGACTTCTGAAGAGACCCTAAAATGAGATCGATGCATTGTTTCGCTTGGCTCCTATCCTCTGTATTGGCAATTCCAAGCGGCGTCGCGGTGGGAAGCGAAGAGGAGGTTCGCACCGCGATCCAGGACTATGTCGTTGCTTTTAATGCCAAGGATTTCGATGCAGTTTCCCAGGCTTGGTCCGAGAATGCGACGCATCTGGATCATAATCTGGCGCAACGCACCGATGGCCGCGATCAAATCGTGGGCGACATCAAGACGCTGTTCGAAGAAGGTGCACCGATCAAGATCTCCGGCACCGTTGAGCATGTGCGAATGATCACCGAGAGCGTTGCGAGTGTTGACGGCCAAGTCGCTGTCACCAACGGAGCCGACGCTCCCGTCTTCAACCATTTTTCCGCGATCCTGAAGAAGCAGGGGGAGCAATGGTTGATCGATTCGATGGAGGAGATGCCGGTTCCAACCCCCGCGTCGGCAGCCGATGCGATCTCGCAGCTGGAGTGGTTGGTCGGATCGTGGCAGGACGCTGACAGCGAATCACCCGTCCGCGCGACGGTTCGCCGATCGATCGGCGGATCGTTTCTGATCCGATCCTTCCAGGCGACTGCCGACGATGGCAGCATCGCGCAGAGCACTCAAATCATCGGCTGGGATCCGATCCAAAAGCAATTGCGATCGTGGACGTTCGACGCGGATGGATCGTTTGGCGAAGGGATGTGGAGCCGAAACGGCGACGATTGGCTGATCAAAGCGACTCAAACGCTGGCCGATGGCCGGACCGCGTCGGGAACTTACATCCTGACCCCAGAATCGAACGATGCGTTTGCTGTCCAATTGGTTGGTCGCGAGATCGAAGGCGAACTGCAGCCTTCTACCCCATCGGTCATGGTCACACGCGTCGAAACAAGTGGCGCGTCGGAAGCCACTGTCACAACCACGCAACAATAAAACAACGAAAGTTTGAATCCATGAAAAAGCGAATCATCCTTGTTTGCGCGTTGCTGGTGATGCCCGTCTCCGATGGGAACATCACACTGGCAGGCGGATTCCGTGGCGGCGGTGGTGGTCACGGTGGCGGCGGTGGACGAGCCGGCGGTGGCGGACGTGTTGGTGGCGGCGGCGGACGCCCTGCTAGCATGCCACATCTCGGCGGCGGCGGTGGCGGAGGTCGGCCCTCGATGCCGTCGCGCCCCTCCATGCCATCGACTCGGCCTTCGATGCCATCACGCCCCTCGATGCCCTCGACTCGACCTTCGACTCCATCACGTCCTTCGATGCCGTCGACGCGACCTTCCACGCCATCTCGGCCATCGACAAGCAACCGCCCCAGTTTCCCGTCGTCACGCCCGGGGGATTCGGGATTCGGCGGCGGCTTTAGCGGTGGGTTGAAGCCTTCGAAGCCGAATCTGCCAGGAAATCTCGGCGGTGGCGGCGATCGTCCTGGATCGAATCGCCCCTCCACACTCCCTGGCAATCTCGGTGGTAGCGGTGATCGTCCCGGATCAAATCGCCCCTCCAAATTGCCTGGCAATTTGGACGACCGCCCCAGCTTCCCAAGCCTTGGCGGCCACGGACGCCCCTCGACGCTGCCCGGTCAAATCGACCGGCCCGGTTCCGGAAATCGCCCCGGCGGCAACGACCGCCCCGGCGCTGGCAACCGTCCTGGTTCCGGTAACCGACCTGGCGACAACGATCGACCCGGCTTCGGCAACCGACCCGGCGGCAACGATCGACCTGGCTTCGGCAACCGACCCGGCCACGGCGATCACCCTTCTGCTGGCGATTTGGGAGACTTCTTAGGTCTCGACGGAGGCGTGCGGCCTGGAAATAAACCCGGGCAGAAACCTGGGAACAAGCCAGGACCTAAGCCTGGCGATTTGGGCGATCGCAATCCTAATCGACCCGGCAACCGTCCTGGTGGCCCCGATCGGCCGGGCGATCACCGCCCCGGTCGACCTGGAGACCATCATCCCGATCGACGGCCTGGGCATATTCCGCCTGGAACCGCTGGCCGCCCCGGCTGGAACGATCGCCCGATCAACATCGGCAACATCGGGATCGGTAACACGGTCATCAACAACCGTCCGTCGTGGGTGAATATCGACAGGAACAACATCGTCTCGATCGAGAAGCGTTGGGACCGGCAGATGGGCGGCCTGCATGGCTGGGCCGGCAGTCGGCCTGGCCGCGTCAATTATTGGCACGGCTGGGGCAACAACGTGCGAACGCGTTGGACGGGGTATCATCATCACAACAACTGGTTCCACGGCGACTGGTGGTACCGGCATCCCGGTGGCGTCTGTCGTTGGCACTACTACCATCGCTTCAACGATTATCCGTGGGGCTATTGGTGGCAGCGGCCGACCTGGAACGTCGCGTCGTCGTGGTTCAGTTGGACCGCACCGGCTACGGTTTGGTCCGAGCCGATCTATTATGATTACGGCAGCGGCGGCAACGTGACCTACGAAGACAACCGCGTCTACATCGATGGTGAAGACGTCGCGTCGGCGGATGAATTCGCGCAGAGCGCCGCCGTTTTGGCGACCGTTCAGCCTCCGGAGTCCGAAGAAGCGGCCGACGAAGCGGAATGGTTGCCGTTAGGAACCTTTGCGCTTTCGACGAGCAAAGAGGATGTCGAACCGACGCGGATCGTCCAATTGGCGGTCGACAAATCGGGGATCATCGCCGGTACGCTGTACAACAGCGAAACCGACGAATCGGCGGCGATTCAAGGTCGCGTCGATAAGAACACCCAACGCGTCGCAATGCGAATCGGGGAGAGCGACAAAGTGGTCGCCGAAACCGGACTCTACAACCTGACCCAAGACGAAGTCCCACTGTTGGTTCACTTCGAAGGGGAACGCGTGGAGAACTACATCCTGGTTCGCTTGGACGAACCCGAAGATGACCAGGATGGCGACGATGCCGATGCGGACGACGCGGGCTCCGACGACGACGATTCGCTCGACCGAGGCATCTTCTAAGCCGCAAGTCGGCGAGAGTTCTCGTCGAAGGATCTCGAGATTCCTTCACCCGATCGCTCCGGTCTGCCGGAGCGATCGGAGCGTGGATCGCGAATTTGATAGCAAGCGACTGTGGCGCCCGCTCGCTGCAGTCCAACCGGAACCGGCGGGATTCCCACCGCACCGTAGCCCTGCAAATGGCTGCGCGACCGGTTGTTGGGGCGGATGAATCGGCGACAATCAAGCTTGTCGTCTTTCACACCCATTAATCCAGTGAGCCGGTTGCGATTTCTGCGACGGGCCTCCCATCGACGGAAATTCAAGGTTGAATATCTACGCGCGGCTGTCCACGGTCCTGTTGATTTTTGTTGGTCTGCCTGTGGCACTTTCGAGTGCGGAGGAATTGTCGCAGCAGCGAATGCAATCGCTCCAGGGGAGCGATCTCGAAGCGGCTGAGCGGATCGATCGCGACATCCGCTATTTCGCCAGCGAAGAACTCAAAGGACGAGGCGTCGGGACTCCCGAAATCGCCCAAGCGGCGGAGTTCATCGCCAAGCGATTTGCTAGCCTCGGCCTGCGAACCGAATTGATCGACAGCCAGCCGTTTCAGTCGCTAGCGGTCGATTCGACGATCACCGTGGGCGATCCCGCAAAAAACCACGTGCAGATCGACCGTCAGGGCGCCGGCCCGCTGAACCTTCAACTGGGCAAGACCTTCAACCCGCTAGCCCTCGGCAGTTCGGGACAGGTTCAAGCTCCGTTGGCCTTCGTCGGTTATGGGATCACCGCACCACAAGCCAATTACGACGACTACGCCGGTCTCGATGTGCAGGGCAAGATCGTGATCGTGCTCCGCAAAGAACCGCGTTTGGGCGAACCGAACAATCCGCTCGGCAAAACCAGCCCTACACCGGCAGCCTACTTTTCGACGAAGATGAGCGGCGCGATCGCGCACGGTGCCGTCGGGGTGATCGTCGTCAACGACCACGCTTCGGCGATCGAATTGGGCAAGCAAGATGATAGCAATACCGAGGACGCGCTCCTGGAGGTCACCGATGCGGGCAACGGCAGCGCGGACAAGAAACTGCCGACCGTCTGCGTCTCTCGGGCCGTGATCGATGGCTTGTTGCAGCAGTCGATGGGCCGATCGCTGCTGGATATCGAACAGTCGATCGACCGCGACTTCCGTCCGATCAGCGGCTTGTTGCCGGGCGTGACCGCGTCGATCCAAACCGATTTACAAACCGACAAGGTGATGGCTCGCAATGTGATTGCGGAACTGCCCGGCAGTGGATCTCTGGCCGAGGAGACGGTGATCGTTGGTGCTCACTACGATCACGTCGGGATGGGAGGTATCGGTTCGCTGGCTCCCGGAACGATCGCGGTTCACAACGGCGCTGACGACAATGCTAGCGGGACCGCCGCGCTGTTGGAGATCGCTCGCCAGTTGAGCCAATCGCAGGAGCCACAGCGTCGGCGGATCGTCTTCATCGCCTTCACCGGCGAGGAGCGGGGGCTGTTGGGGAGTGCTCATTATGTCCGCAATCCGCGGTTTGGATTGGAGCAGACGGTGGCGATGTTGAACCTCGACATGGTCGGCCGGCTGAAAGGGAACGTGCTCTCGGTTTACGGAACTGGAACCGCCGAAAATTTTGATGCACTGATCCGGCAGCTGAATGAAAAGTCTCAATTTTCTTTAGACATCGATCCCAGCGGCTACGGCCCCAGCGATCACCAATCTTTTTACGAAAAGGACATTCCCGTACTGCATTTCTTTACCGGGCTGCACAACGACTATCACCGACCAAGTGATGATTTCGACAAAATCAATTTGATCGGACTGACCCGGATAACCGATATGGTTACCGAGGCGACACGTGAAATTGCGACTGAGTCGCAGCGACCCGTTTTCCAAACCACACGGCGAGGAAAGGGGATTCGCAAGCAAAAAACCGCATTTTTAGGTGTTCAACTTCGCATGTCGGACGATCGGGTGACGATTGTCCAAGTGGTTCCCGACGGGCCTGCGGCACAGGCTGGTTTGATGGTGGGCGACGCTCTGATTCAGGCAGGGGACCAGAATTTAACATCGATTCAAACGGTGTTGGACTATTTGGCGGGGCATGTAGGAGGCGAGACGCTTGAATTTCAAGTGCTTCGCCAAGGGCAACCTCGCAGCGTGAAGGCGATTTTGGGCGAAAAGAAATGACCGTTTGGGTCATCTTTTGGTCAAATTAATCTTTACGCGAACTGGACAGGTCGGCAGAATAGCCGCCCCGTAGGTCGACTCATGGAATGTGTCGATCGCCGCAGGTTGAGACGCTCGGCCCGTGGCAAAACTACAACGCACCAGACAAGGAGAGCAGACGTGCGGATTACCAAGGCAACGACCATCATTCTCGGTACCCTGTTGAGCATCGCGATGGTGCCAGCGCTGGCATCGGCCCAACAAGCTGCCGGCGGCAAGATCGCAGTGATCGACGTCGCGTACATCTTCAAGAATTCCGACGCCATCAAGTCCGAAGTCGCTCAAATCGAAAACTCGATGAAGGCGTACGAGCAAGAGATGGCGAACGTTCGCAAGTCGATGCAGAAAGAAGCTGAGCTGCTGAAGACTTACAAGCCCGGTTCGCCCGAATACGCCGGCCAAGAAGAGAAGCTGGCTGGAATGGAATCCAAGGTCAAACTGGAAACCATCCGCAAGCGTAAAGAATTGGCAGACGCCGAAGCACGCATTTACTTCGACAACTACCAAAAGATCCGCGCCGTCGTGAAGCAGGTTTCCGAATACAACGGAATCGACCTGGTTCTGCGTTACAACAGCGAAGAGATGGAACTGGAAAAGCAAGATTCGGTTTTGCGTGGCGTGATGAAGGGTGTGGTCTACCACAGCCCTAAGTTGGACCTGACCCAAATGGTCATGCAAGCCATGGGCACTAAAGTTGCCACTCGCTAGTTTTGTTTTCGGTCGATATCGGAGTTCGTTCCTATGACTTGTCAGCGAGTCGAGCACACGATTGAAGCAGCCTGCCAAGTGACCGGTCGCGGTTACTGGTCGGGCCAGCAGGTCACGGTGCGTTTCCTGCCGGCTGACCCAGGCTCGGGGATCCGATTTGTCCGCACCGATCTGCCTGGGAACCCAAGTGTCCCGGGCTTGGTTGGGTTTCGCCAAAGCATGTCGCTGCGAACGGTGTTAAGCAGCGATGGCGGGGCCGTGGTCTCGATGGTCGAGCATTTGATGGCGGCGCTTGCGGCGCTGCAGATCGACAACTGCGAGATCCAGGTCGACGCCGAAGAGATGCCCGGAATGGATGGATCGGCAGCGGCGTTTGTCGATGCCCTCAACTCCACAGCTCGGGTTGAACAATCGACGACGATTCGCCCCTATCGGGTCGACCGTTTGTTGCGAATTGGTTCGGCGTCGAATTGGATCGAGGCGTCACCAAGCGATTCGGATCGCTTCGAGGTTGAATACCGGTTGGACTATGGCGACGATTGCCCGATCCGTCCGCAGACCGCAGCTTTCCAGGTGACTCCTGAATCGTTCGCCAAGGAACTGGCTCCTGCGAGAACTTTTGTGACAGCGGACCAGGCCAAACAGTTGCGAGCCAGCGGCGTTGCTGGACACGTAACGAATCAAGATTTGCTGATTTTCGACGACCATGGGTTAGTCGAAAACAGCTTGCACTTTGAGAATGAGTGCGCACGCCACAAAGCGATGGACTTGGTGGGAGACCTGGCACTGGCCGGATTCCCGCTGATCGGACGTTTTGTTTCCCATCGCGGTGGACACGAACTGAACGCATCGATGGCAACGCAATTGCAACAATTGAGCTGTCGGTCGATGCACGGTTCTCGTAAAACGGCCTAAGGCAGTTGCCAAAAGTCGGAATTGCCGTCGTTGGGTAAATGTTGATAGGATCAAACGACGCAATGAATGCGTCACTAATTAACTAAACGGACCACCGTGGCCCAAGGAAGGGCTTCCTCTATGAGCGTCACCATCGCGCACACCGCCGTCGTCGACCCTCGCGCTCAATTGGGCGACGATGTCCGCGTCGGCCACTTCTGCCTTATCGGACCGCATGCTCGCATCGGAGCCGGAACGCACATCGAGAATCACGTCACGATCATGGGGCACACCACGATCGGCGAAAACAATCACATCTTTCCCAACGTGGTGATCGGTGGCGAACCGCAGGACCTCAGCTACCAAGGTTCGCCAACGCAGGTCATCATCGGCGATGGGAACGTGATCCGCGAAGGATGCACGATCAATCGCGCGACCGAAAAAGAAGACGGGATCACGTCGATCGGCGACCATTGCTATTTGATGGCTTACGCCCACGTCGCCCACGATTGCCGTTTGAGCGACCGGATCGTGATGGCCAATAACTGCATGCTGGGTGGACACGTTCACATCGATCACGATGCGATCCTTTCGGGCGGTGTGGCCGTCCACCACTACGCTTCGATCGGCGCGTATTGTTTCATCAGTGGACTTTCACGCGTCAAGCAAGATGTGCCACCCTACATGCTCGCCGAAGGCTCGCCCGCCCGTCCGCGAACCGTCAACGTGGTCGGCCTCAAACGCAACGACTTCAGCAACGACGAAATCCGCGTGATCACCGAGGCGTTTAAGTTGTACTATCGCCGCTCGGTTGGCGTTACCGAAACACGACAACGTCTGCTTGAAAGCGGGCCGATTCAGCCGTCGCTGCTGCGACTGCTCGATTTCCTGGATCATCAAACCGGCGGCAAAAATGGCCGCGGACGCGATCGCCGCAAGGCTGCTTGATCGGGCGTCCACCGACGAATCTGCCACTTGGCCCAACGATAACGGAGTAGAGAGAAGATGACTCGATTGAAGCTTGGCGTGATCGGAGCGGGCCACTTGGGCAAGATCCACGCAAAACTGCTCAGCACGATCGACGACGTCCAACTGGTCGCCGTCAGCGATCCCTTCGCCGCCGCTCGGCAAGCGATCGAGGATCAGTTCAGCGTGCCAACTTTCGCCGACTATCGCGATCTGCTGGGACTTGTCGACGGCGTGATCCTCGCCGCCCCGACCGATCTGCACGCGGAGATCGGCAGCGACGTGCTTCGCGCGAAAAAGCATCTGTTCATCGAAAAACCGATCACCACGACCAGCGAAGATGCCGATCGTTTGGTCGCCTTGGCCAAACAGAACGGTTGCACGCTGCAAGTCGGCCACGTCGAGCGGTTTAATCCTGCTTGGTCGGCTGCCGAATCGATGCTCGAGCATCCTAAATACATCGAAGCGGTTCGAGCCAGCAGCTTTCCCGGCCGCTGCTTGGACGTCGGCGTCGTCATGGACTTGATGATCCACGACATCGACCTGGTCCTCTCGCTCACCTCCGCCGCGGTCCAACGGATCGACGCCAGCGGATTGTCGGTGATCAGCGATCACGAAGACGTTGCCGAAGCTCGGATCACGTTTGAATGCGGTCTGGTCGCCAATCTGAAGGCATCGCGAATCAGCCCCGCGGCGGCTCGAACGATGCAGGTCTACGGCCCGCGAGGCTACGCCAATATCGACTTCTCCGGCCCCTCGGCGACCTTGATTCAGCCCGAGGCTTCGATCGCCGAACGCTCGTTCGAATTGACAGCCGCCGGACCGTTGGCCGACTTCCGCGAGCAATTGTTCAGCCATTGGTTGGCATCGCAGTCGCCGGAGATTCAGCCGAGAAACGCGATCTTGGACGAACAGCACGACTTTGTGATCAGCATCCAAAGCGGCAGCCAGCCGACGGTCAGCGGTGCCGATGGCGCTCGCGCTGTCGCCGTGGCCGAACAGGTTTTGGAAGCGATCGACTGCCGCCAATGGCTCGGCGACGCAAGCGGACCGGAACAAGTGGGCGCGTTTGCGACGCCGCCTGAATCGGTCGAAGCGGCCAGCCAACGGATCCATCAACAGCGTAAAGCCGCCTAGCATCTTGCGGCCAACCGCCGGCAAGTCGCATCATTCCGTGCTGCCACCGCTCGGCAGCACGTCGCGGCGGGTAACGATCGCGTTCAAAAACAGACGCCGAATGGCGTCGTAACCGCGATCGTTGGGGTCTTCGATATTGCTGAAGAACCAATAGTGCGGATCGCTGCGGTCGTAGGTCGACCGCCAAAACTGGCGACAATGCGATCCGTGCCCCAAAAACGCTTCGTACATCGGGACCAGCGTTACGTTTGACCGACGTTCTGCCGCGGCCTGGATGATCGTGTTATAGCGGGCATGGATTGCCAGCCCATCGGGCCACGGCGGCAGGAAGATACTTGGCGCGTCGCCAACGCCGTCGGTCGGATCGTAGATGTCTGCCAAGAATATCTCGCAGCCGCCAGGAAAGCTTTCATCGATTCGGTCGAGCATCCGATCCAATCGGGCCGCAAAGTTATCGCTCCACGGTTGGGCCTGCTCCAGAGTGGCACCGTACATGGCCCCTTCGCGCGCTGGCGAACGGCCGTAGCTGTGGATCAGATCGTTCCCACCGGTCGTCATCACAACAATTCCAAAGGTCTCCACCGCGTGCGTTGACAGTCGTTGAACGACCTCCCAGTGCATTGGCGATGTCGATCCGGAGACCGCCAAGTTTTCAGCTTCGATGTTCGGCAGCACGCGCGACAGACAAATCCCCTGCATCCCCGCAAACTCATCCTCCGGATTCTTCAGCAGACGCTGAAAGTAAGAATGTGCAGGGCTCTTGGCTCCTAAGCCCGCCGTCACGCTGTCGCCAATCCCTAGCAACTTGAATTGTCGCGACGACCACGGTTCGCTAAAAGCTGCTGGCGCGACCTCGGGGCCTGCTGGCCCACTACCGATCGGTCGCCGCAGCGTCAGCTCGATGTAGGCCAACGCGACAATCGTCAAAACACCGCCGGCCAACAGCAGTCGCCGCAACCACTGGCTCTTCACCTTCGTCGTCTCTTCGGTGTCGGTTGCCGCCTGTGGAGCTCCCGGATCCGTGGAATCAGCCTCTTGCATCGGACTCTCCGTTGGAGGTGTGTGACAGGCAACGATGCCGTGGATCGGCGACGGTTGCTATTGCGTTTCCGGCGCCGTGGCAGCCGAACGAGCTCAAGTGTGAGCGAGCTCTTGGAGGCCGATGCTTCGATGTTTGACGCCCTCTAACGATCGGCATCCAGCATTATAGGCAGCTCTTGAGGCCGGTTGTTCAGGCAATCGCGGCCTGAAGTAGAAGTCCGCGGCGGGGCGGCTGGGGGAGGCAGATCGCCGTTGGTCGCGCAAACGTTACGGCTTCCTGCACGCCGCAGCTTTGGCGGTGTCAGACGCTTGGGGAACCAGAAACAAAAACGGCCGCGGCTTGTTGGCCACGGCCGTTCGTGAAATCGTTCAGGCTTAGGTGCCCGACAATTCGGTTCCCATCGTCGTCCCTGGCGCTGGCAGAACGCTGCTGCCTTGCAGGTAGATGTCGATCGCACGAGCGGCTCCGCGGCCTTCGTTGATCGCCCAGACGACAAGGCTTTGTCCGCGACGGCAGTCACCGGCGGCGAAGACGCCTTCGATGCTGGTCGTGAACTTGCCATGCTCGGCTTTGTAGTTCGATCGGCCATCGGTTTCGAAGCCCATCGATTCAACCAAATACTGCTCTGGCCCCAGGAAGCCCATCGCCAGGTAGACGCGTTGTGCGGGCCAAACCTTCTCGGAGCCTTCGAGCTCGCTCATCGCCCAGCCGCCATCGGGCTTCTTGGTCCATTCGACACCCACGGTGCGAATGCCCGACAAATTGCCCTGGCCGTCGTCGATGAATTCCTTCGACAGGATGCAGTACGTTCGCGGATCCTTGCCGAACTTAGCCGCCGCTTCCTCGTGACCGTAATCGGTACGGAAGACACGTGGCCATTCGGGCCAAGGATTGTCGGCAGCGCGCTCTTCGGGCGGCTGAGGCAGCAGCTCAAAGTTGACCATGCTCTTGCAGCCGTGGCGGATCGAGGTGCCGATGCAGTCGGTGCCGGTATCGCCACCACCGATCACGATCACATCTTTCCCTTCGGAGTTGATGAATTCGGCCGTGTCGGTCTTGTCGAGAACCCGCTTGGTGTTGCCAGTCAGGTAGTCCATCGCAAAGTGGACCCCTTTGAGGTCGCGACCGGGGATTGGTAGGTCGCGGGGCTTGGTCGCACCGGTCGCCAGCAGAACCGCATCAAAATCCTTCTGCAAGTCCTTGGGGTCGACATCGATGCCGACGTTGGCGTTGGTTTTGAAGGTGACCCCCTCGGCGGTCATCTTGTCGACGCGACGCGCGACTTGGTTCTTGTCCAGCTTCATATTGGGGATGCCGTACATCAGCAACCCGCCGATGCGGCTGGCTCGTTCGAAGACGGTGACCAGGTGGCCGGCGCGGTTCAGTTGATCCGCGGCGGCAAGACCCGCGGGGCCCGAACCGATGATCGCTACCTTTTTGCCGGTCCGCGAGTTGGGCGGTTCGGGCTTGATCCAGCCTTCCTGCCACGCGCGGTCGACGATCGCGTTCTCGATGTTCTTGATGGTCACGGGCGGATTGGTGATCCCCAAAACGCACGAACCCTCGCACGGCGCGGGGCAGACCCGACCGGTGAACTCAGGGAAGTTGTTCGTCTTGTGCAACCGCTGGATCGCGTCTTCCCAGCGACCGTTGTAGACCAGGTCGTTCCATTCGGGGATCAGGTTGTCGATCGGGCAACCGCTGGACGATTGGCAGAACGGCACACCGCAATCCATACACCGGGCACCCTGCTCGCGGAGCAGTTCTTCTTTCGGTTCGGTATAGATTTCCTGGTAGTCGTTGATGCGGACAACTGGCAGTCGCCAAGGCACTTTTTTGCGGTCAAACTCTTTGAATCCAGTTGGCTTACCCATCGTGATACTCTCAATTTAAAAAGGCGAATTGTGTGAGGCGTCGTCGGCCCCGTTGTGCGGGCCTGGGCAGGTCGACTGCCCAGGCTGCGTCCACGTGTGTTGCGGTGCGGAGACTAAGCGTTGACCGTCTGGTTTGCTTCCGCCAGTTCTTGCAAAACACGCTTGTAATCGGTTGGCATAACTTTGACACACTGTTTCACGAAGGTGTCCCAATCGTCCAGGGCTTCCTGCCCGACCGTGCTGCCCGTGTAGCGAACATGCTTTTCGATCAATTCCTTGACCTCGTCATGTTCGGCTTCGGTTTCGATCCGTTCGAGTTCGACGGTTCCCAGGTTGCAGTTCAGACTGAAATCGCCCGCCTTGTCCCAGATGTAGGCGATACCGCCCGACATGCCGGCAGCAAAGTTGCGTCCCGTCGAACCAAGGATCACCACACGTCCACCGGTCATGTATTCACAACCGTGATCCCCGACACCTTCGATGACGGTGTTGGCACCACTGTTGCGAACCGAGAAGCGTTCGGCAGCCCGGCCGCGGAAGAAGGCTTCACCCATCGTGGCACCATACAGGCAGACGTTGCCGACCAGGATGTTCTCTTCGGCGGTGAACGAACTAACCTTCGGTGGGTAGATCACGATCCGACCGCCCGAGAGGCCTTTGCCGACGAAATCGTTGGCATCGCCGTCGAGTTCGATCGTGATTCCTCGAGCCAACCACGCTCCCAAGCTCTGTCCGGCCGAACCGGTCAGCTTGATGTGGATCGTGTCTTCGGGCAGTCCCGTTTGGCCGTATCGCTTCGCGACCTCGTGGCTCAGGATCGTGCCGACGGTCCGGTTGATGTTCACGATCGGCGATTCGATGACGACAGGTTCTTTGGTCTCCAGCGTCTTCATTGCCCGTGGCAAGATGACGGTGTTGTCCAAAGCGTGCTCGAGTCCATGGTCTTGAGCGATGGTGCAACGCGTTTCAACGTCGGCGTGCATCTTGGTCGCTGGGCGTAGGATCGGAGTCAGGTCGAGGCCGTCGGACTTCCAGTGGCGGATCGCATCGTCGGTCTTCAGGACGTCGCTGCGACCGACCATTTCGTCGATCGATCGGAAGCCCAGTTTGGCCATCAATTGACGTGCGTCTTCGGCGACCATGAACAGGTAATTGACCACGTGTTCCGGCTTGCCAGCGAACTTCTTTCGCAGTTCGGGGTCCTGCGTCGCGATTCCGACTGGGCAGGTGTTCAAGTGACACTTACGCATCATGATGCAGCCCAACGCGATCAGCGGTGCGGTCGAGAAACCGAACTCTTCAGCTCCCAACAACGCGGCGATGACCACATCGCGGCCCGTCTTCAGACCACCATCGGTTTGCAAAACCACGCGGCTGCGAAGGTTGTTCAAAACCAGGACCTGATGGGTTTCGGCAATGCCCAATTCCCATGGCAGACCGGCATGCTTGATGCTGGTCAGCGGCGAAGCCCCCGTACCGCCCGAATCGCCCGAGATCAGGATGTGATCGGCGTGTGCTTTCGCCACACCCGAAGCGACAACGCCCACGCCAACTTCGCTGACCAGCTTCACGCTGATCCGCGCCGCGGGGTTGCTGTTCTTCAGGTCGTGGATCAATTGCGACAGATCCTCGATCGAATAGATATCGTGGTGCGGCGGTGGGCTGATCAACTGAACGCCCGGCGTGCTGTAACGAATTCGAGCGATGTTCTTGTCGACCTTCTTACCCGGCAGCTCGCCACCTTCGCCCGGCTTGGCACCTTGGCTGATCTTGATCTGGATTTCATCCGCGTTGGCAAGGTATTCGATCGTCACGCCAAAGCGTCCGCTGGCGACCTGCTTGATCGCTGAACGCTTGCTGTCGCCATTGGCCATCGGTAGGAATCGCGACGGATCTTCGCCACCTTCGCCGGTGTTGCTCTTTCCGCCCAGGCGATTCATCGCGACGGCAAGGGTCTCATGCGATTCGGCACTGATCGAACCAAAGCTCATCGCCCCGGTGCAGAATCGCTTGACGATCTCCGAAGCGGATTGGACTTCTTCCAATGGCACCTGGGGACCCGTCCCGCCTTCTTTGAAGTCGAGCAGGCCACGCAGCGTCCAGCGGGTCTTGTTGTCGTGGTTGATGAAGTTAGCGAACTTCCAGTACGCATCCTTGTTGCCGGTCCGAGCGGCAGCTTGCAGCGACGCGATCGATTCGGGAGCCCAAGCGTGCTTTTCGCCTTCGGCACGCCAGTGGAATTCACCGACGTTGGGCAGCTGTGGCAGCTGAGCCGATTTGACGTCGGGATATCCCAGGTGGTGACGACGCAGCGTCTCTTCGGCAACCAGTTTGAAGTTGACCCCTTCGATGCGGCTGGCGGTGTTCGTGAAGCAGAGGTCGATCACATCGTGATTCAAACCGATCGCTTCGAAGATCTGAGCACCCTTGTAACTTTGCAGCGTGCTGATGCCCATCTTGGCCATCACCTTGAGCATGCCCTTGGCGACCCCCTTGCGGTAGGCGGCAACGATCTTGTCGTCGTCGTCCAGTTTGCCGGTCAACAGGCCGTCGCGACGCGATTGCCACAGCGATTCAAACGCCAGGTAAGGGTTGATCGCGTCGGCACCGTAACCGATCAGCAAGCAGTGGTGGTGGACTTCGCGCGCTTCGCCCGATTCGACGACGACACCGATCTGCGTTCGCTTGGCCTTGCGAACCAAATGTTGGTGCACCGCACCAGCGGCCAGCAGCGAGCTGACCGGAACGCGATCGTGGCTGATCCCGCGGTCCGACAGTACGATGATCGAGAAACCCGCGTCGACGGCCGCTTCCGCTTCGGCTGCGATTCGCAGTAAAGCGTTTCGCAGGCCATCGGTTCCTTCGGATCGGTCGAAGGTGATGTCAATCGTCTGCGACTTCCAGCCGCGGTGGTCCAGGTGCTTCAACGCCGCCAATTCTTCATTGGTCAGGATCGGGTGAGGCACTAGCAGGCGGTGACAGTGCTCCTCGGTCGCTTCGAGCAGGTTCAGCTCGGGACCGATGTAACACTCCAACGACATGATGATCTCTTCACGGATCGAATCGATCGCCGGGTTGGTCACCTGAGCGAACAACTGCTTGAAGTAGTCGTAGATCATCCGTGGCTTGTCGCTAAGACAGGCCAGGGCCGAATCGTTCCCCATCGATCCGACGGGATCGCGGAGCTCGGTGACCAACGGACGCAGCATGAACTGCATCGTTTCGATGGTGTAACCAAACGCTTGCATCCGTTGTAGCAAGGTGTCGGAATCGAAGCCGTGCGGTTCCTCTTCGGGATGCAGGTCCGAAAGTTGAATGCGTTGGTTCTTGAGCCATTTGCCGTACGGGGCCCGCTTGGCGAATTCGGTCTTCAATTCTTCGTCGGCGATTACGCGGCCGTCTTCGAAATCGACAAGGAACATCTTGCCTGGTTGCAGACGACCCTTCTCTTTGACAATCGCCGGATCGACCGGCAATACGCCGACTTCGCTGGCCATGATCACACGATCATCGGTCGTGATGTAATAACGGCTGGGACGCAGGCCGTTGCGATCGAGAACCGCACCGATGTAATGACCGTCGGTGAAAGCGATCGAAGCGGGGCCGTCCCACGGTTCCATCATGCAGCTGAAGTATTCGTAGAAGGCTCGCTTCTCTTCGGGCATCGTGTCGTGCTTCTGCCACGCTTCAGGGACCATCATCATGATCGCTTCTTGCAGCGTTCGGCCGTTCATTAGCAGGAACTCTAACACGTTGTCAAACGTGCCCGAATCGCTGCACTCAGGCTCGACGACGGGGAACAGGCTTTGCAGTTCGTCGCCAAAGGATTCGCTGCGGGCGGTTCCTTCGCGCGCGGCCATCCAGTTCTTGTTTCCGCGGACCGTGTTGATCTCGCCGTTGTGGCTCATGAAGCGCAGCGGTTGAGCGCGATCCCAGCTGGGGAACGTGTTCGTCGAGAACCGGCTGTGAACCATCGCCAGATGGGTTTCGAAATCGGGATCGGTGAGGTCGGGGTAATACGGCAGCAATTGAGCCGGCGTCAACATTCCCTTGTAGATGATGACCTTGGTCGATAGCGAACAGATATAGAACACCTTCGCTTGGACAAGCGTTTTGCTGCCCCGCAGCATATGGCTGGCACGCTTGCGAATGCTGTATAGCTTGCGTTCGAACGCTTCGCCCTCGATCCCCTCAGCCGCTGCAACGAACAGTTGTTCGATGTTCGGTTCGCTCTTCCGCGCGGTCGGGCCAACGTCCGCCGCATCGGTGGCTTGGGGAACGTTGCGCCAACCAACGAGGGTCTGGCCTGCTTCGGCGATCAGCTTTTCGATCTCCTGCTTGCAGTAGGCGCGCTCGGCGTCGTCTTGAGGCAGGAAGACCAAGCCGGCAGCGAAGCGGCCCGGTTCGGGAAGGGTGACGCCGAATTCGGATTGGGCCACGCGCGCCAGGAAGCGGTGGGGCAAACCCATCATGATTCCCGATCCGTCGCCAGTATTGGTTTCGCAACCACAGGCGCCGCGGTGATCCATGTTCTTCAAAATCGTGTCGGCGTCCAACACGATCTGGTGGCTGGGCTTGCCTTTGATGTGCGCCACAAAGCCAACACCACAGCTATCTTTCTCATGTGCCGGGTCGTAGAGTCCCTGCTTTGGCGGCAAGTGGAAGTCGGTATTCATAGGGCTAACTTTCATGTTTACGTGTAACGGTTACGTTCGGTGCAGCCGTCCGTGGAGCAACGATCTGCAGCGATCCATCGTGCAGAGGCGGTGGCGAGAACCAGAGGTTCTCGCGCTGGCCTAGGTCGCGGCCGAGGCGGCCAGCTGTTTCAATTCAGCGTCGGCACGGCGGCGAAGTTCAGAACTCGATTCGTCCGGTTTTAACGGACGTCCCAACAGCAATGCACCAAATTCCAACGCCGCCGGCCCAAGACGGGCTCCACGACGCCAGATGATGCCAAGTGGACGAGTGATTTCGAGGTCGGGGCATTGAATCACACGTAGTGAATCGTTGGCGACCTCGCGTCGGATCGCGGGCTCGGGAAGGATGCCGATACCGCTGTTGAGTTGAATGGCGCGAATCAAGGAATCGATGTTATCGAAACCGGTATCGAACTTGGGGCGGATGCCGTTTCGCGTCAAGTAAGCGACGATTTCGCGTTGGACCTTCAGCGACGAATCGAACCCCAGCATCAGCTGGCCGTTGAGGTCTGCCAAGCAGACCTCGCGACGACTGGCAAAGGGATGGTCCGGCGCACAGATAAGCTTCATCGGTTCGCGCTGCCAGGTCACGCAATTTAATGTTCGCGTGCTCTTGGGATAGGAGATCAACCCGAGGTCGGCCGTCCCTTCCATCACCGATTCGTGAACCCGTTCGGGAATCACAAATTCGACATGCAAATCGACATCGGGATGCCGTTTGGCAAATTCCGACTTGGCCGAGGGCATGTAGCTGAGCCCGACGGAGTAGATCGAAGCGACCTCGACGTGTCCGGCTAGCCGTTTCCCAAACGAACGAACTTCCTGTTCGAGTGTTTGGAAATCGTAGAGGATGCGTTGCAAACCTTCGAAATAGAGCTGCCCGGCGGGAGTGAGAACCAGCGGAC
The DNA here is from genome assembly GCF_007753095.1 of Rosistilla carotiformis. Lineage (NCBI taxonomy): Bacteria > Pseudomonadati > Planctomycetota > Planctomycetia > Pirellulales > Pirellulaceae > Rosistilla > Rosistilla carotiformis. Next base: position 6,852,320 of record NZ_CP036348.1, on the reverse strand, counting down.
GCTTGGATCGATCGATCAATTGAACAGACAGGTCCTGTTCCAGATGGTGGACGATCTGACTGGCAGCGCTTTGAGTCATGCCGTGAGCCGCAGCCGCACGCGAAAAGCTGCGTTGGCTGGCGATGTCACAAAATACTCGGAGTGCTCGGATCTGCATGAACGGAAGGTTTGCTCGTAATATTAGCTTGTCTAATGGAGTGGTGGTTTAGCTTGAATTCCTTTGATGCAAGGTAATCGACACAATCCAGGTTCGTCAACGGTTCAAAATCAGAACCGCAAAGAAAAACACGCAAGCTCCATCAATAATTCACATCTCTGCCGAGCAACGCTTCAAAATGAAGCGGCAGCGACGTGATTCGGGGAGATTTGAGACGGCGGTGCAGCCTAGGATCGATCGCCACCGGCAGGTGCATCGCGATTCGCCGCCGTATCGGACGGCTCTTTCGCGGGGGGCTGCGATCGCTCTGAAGACGGAGTACCGCTTCCCTTGAGCAGCTTGAGGCCGCTGAGTCCCCAGTAGATGGCCAGCAGCACACAGGCGGCGGAGGCCAATGCGTAGGGCATCAGTTGGCGTTGGGCAAGCACGGCGAAGGTGCCGCTGCCCATGATGAATGCTCCCGAAAGGAACAATTTCAGCATCGATTGACTGCGTTGCCGATTCCGAACGCTTTTAGCGATCGCTTGCCGAGCCGAACTGTTGGCCAGTTCACGCATCGCCGTAAGGTTGGCGGTATGTTCCGGCGCGGCACTGCGTGGAACGTATTCCGATTCGTGCATCACGTCTTGCTTGGCTTCTTCCACGACGGTCGCTTCCACCAAGGATTCAACGGTGGGTTGCGATACGACGGGGGCCGCCGTCGGCTCGGGGCGCGACGGCGCCGCAGGCTCGGGCTCGTCGTTCTTTCCATGCATGCGATTGAGCAAGCGATTCATATAGGCTTCGATCGAATCCTCTTCGTCCTCGCTAGGCGTTTCGGCTACCGATCCGCTCGCGGCACTCTCACTGGGCGGTTCGTATAGCGGAACTTCGCGGCGTGGCAGATCCGATTTTTGAACGGGTTCTTCCGCGGGAGCCTCGTCGTAGGGTTCGTCGATCGCTTGCGAACCATAATAGGACGCTTCTTCTTCCGCCGGCTCGGGCGGCGGGGCGAGCTCCGCGGCGGAATCGACCATCACGTCGTCAGGTTCGACGGGGGCTTCGCTGTGCGGCGGGTCGTAGGTCTCGCGCTCCGCATCGACCGCGTCTTGAGCAAGATGATCTTCTGGCGGAGAAACGACATAGCCCCCTGCGGGCATCATTTGAGTGTGCCCGGCAAAATCGTCGGCATCGATGCCGCTGTCGGCCTTGTCGATCTCACGGGCTTCGGGAATGCTGGGGAACGCTTGGGAGATGACCGGGCCGGGACCGTGTTCATCAGCGTCGCTTGATTCGGGAGCGTCGGAAGAGTTCGGGAATGAGACACCCATCGACATCGACATGTTCAGGTCCATGGCGGTGGGATCGTAGGTGCTCGATTCGGATAGATTGGCAAACGAGCCCGCTTGGGGAGCATCTTGGTTGAATTCGCCAATCATCTCCGCTGCCAAGCCGCTGAGTGCATCGTCGTCGTCGTCGCCCCATGGAGAGACTTCGTCGTCGGTCGACGAATCGATGACCAGTTCCCCCGCGTCGTCCTCCCAGCCCGCTTCGTCGTAACTGCCGAACGAGCCTTCGCCTTCCGTCGCATTGGCCACCGACGATGCGTCTTCGCCGAAGGGCGCATCGTCATCGGGCTGCGCCGCGGCTTGAGGAGGAAAGCCAAAGGCCTCGCCAAAGGCAGGCAGCCCGCTGGCGGGTATGTCCAGTTGTTGTGGGTTCTCGATCACGTAGGTGTTAGCGATCGGCTCGTCATCGTCATCGTCGGCGTTCTCGTTCTCCGCCCCGGTTCCCCATGCCATCTCCTGATCCTCGACTTGCAGTGCCGATGGATCGTCGGGGTTCGTGTTGGGATCGGTTAGGTTGTGATACACGCTGTGCTGAGGCGGCGCCTCGAGGGGCTCGGCTGGAGTTTCCTCAATCGATACCTCGGCGTCGGTCGCGGCATGCTCTTCCTGGGGAAAAGCGAATACGGACGATGGTTCTTCGTCGTCAACGTGAGCATCGGCGCTAGCGATGGTTTGGACTTCGGCGTCGTCAGCCGATATGGCTTCGGAATCGAAGCTTTCCGCAGCGGGTTCGTCCTCGAGCGATGCAGCGTCGGCAGCGTCGGGTTCCTGTTTCGAGGGGGTTGAAAACGTTTCGGCAGCTTGTTGCGTCGAGGGCGCTGCGTCATCGAGGCCTTGCGGCAGGGAGTCCTCGGCCGTCAACGCTTCGCCATCGGCGAGGAGGGCGAACGCTTCCGATCCGTTGCCTTCTTGATCGTTTGTGAATTCGGCAAACGGCAGTTTGGCGTCCGGCGTTTCCAGAGGTGCGTCTTGGTGCAGCCGATTGACTTCGGCCTGCAGGCGTGCGGCGAGTCGGTTCGCGACCGTCGCTTCGTCTTGGGGATTGACCGCCGAACGCTGGGCTGAGAGTTGCGAAAGTTCGGCCGCTTGATGGGAAATCTTGTATTCGAGTTCTTCGCGTTCAAGCTGCCACGAGCTTTGCCGAGCCGTTTGTTCGATCCGCAGCGCCGCCAACCGATCTTGTGCGTTCTGCAATTCCTGAAGCAATTCGGCGGTTTGATCGACGACTTCCCCTTCAGCAACGGCGTTGGCCGATTCGATATCGGTCAGTTGATTTTGCAATTGGTCGGCCAGCTCTCGCTGTTCATTGTATTTCGTTTCTGAAATCGCCATCTGCCGACTGATCTGTTCGATCGTTGCGTTGAGCTCTTTGGCTTCGGCCTCCCAGACCTGTTGGTGGTTCTTGTATTTCGTCACCGCTTCGGCAAGTTCGTTTTCGAGATGCGCGATCTTCGCTGCTGCCGCTGCGTTTTGTTCGGCGTGGACCGCAAGCCCCTGTTGGTGCTCGGCTTGCTCCCGCTCCAACGCCTGTTCATGATCGGCGAGCTCTTGGGCGAGCTGCGATTTGAGTTGCTCTTGCTCCGCCAAAAGGTCCTCGATCGAACGGGCGTGCGCTGCCGCCAACGCTTCATTCTGTTCGGCATGCTGCAACGCGAGTTCTTCGACGACGCGGGCATGTTCGGCGGTCAATTCGTCTTGGCGTTTCAGATGCGCTGCGATGGCCGTGGCATGTTCGGCCGCGGATTTGTCGGCGCCCGCGATGGCATCGTCCAATTCTTTGCGCCATTGGAGCGATTCTTTTTGCTGCTCCGATAGATGCTGTTGCGCCGAAGAGAGCTGATCGTTCAGATCGTCGATCGATTTGCGTAGTCCCTCGGTCTCCTGTTCCCAACTGGCTTGCCGCGCGCTGTGCGTGGCGATTGCTTCGCTCAACTGCGTTTCCAATTGCTGGATCCGTAGCAGGGCTTGTTCGTGCTTCTCGCGGTGTTGGCGAGCCTCTTTGTTGGCACGGTCCACGGCGGTTTCCAGCACGCTGACGCGATCGGTCAGCAGCATGAAGGCTTCTAGCTGGTTCGCGTGTTTCGCGTTGGCGGATTCAAGTTCTTGTTGCAACGCGTCGGAACGCTGCCGTTCGGTATTGACGGCCAATTGTTCGAACAGCGAATCGAGTTTGTCGGCCAGCGTTTCCACCGCGTGGGTCGATGCCGCGCTCGAAGCGATCGCGGCTTCGGCGTGTTGCGATGACTGCGCTTGCATTTCTTCCAAGCGCTGCAGCCGTGCCGCTTCCCTGGGGTCCAGGGCTGGCGGTTTGTCCGAAGAGGGTTGACGCGCTGGGGCGAGCGGAGTTAGACGCGAGAAATAATCTTCGGCGTCGAAATGGACAGGCGATTTGGATACCAAACGCATCCCGTCGGCAAAAGACAGGCGGCTGGAGGTCGCGGCGCCATCTTTCCTTGGGTTACGCGCAAGCGGCTGCGCGTCGCTGGTTTGCCGTGGCGAGGTGATGAAGTGACGGGCCGATTCTGCAAATGGCGAATGGGCGGCTTCGGCGATTGGTAACGGGGGCCGGGACGGTTGCGTCGTTGGAGAGCCTGGGTTACGAACCCCCTGCAGCAACGTCAGCGTGTAGTCGCCCAGCTGGATGTTGTCCTGCGGTTCAAGCCACGCTTCGGTGACGCGAATCCCATTGACCAAGATCGCGATGCCGTATCCGCGAACCAGTAGCCGGTCCTGTTGGCGGATGAGGATGGCGTGCGTCTTGCGCAACGACGGATCCTCCAGACGGACCGAACATCCTTCGCCCGATCCGAATGTGTAGCTTTGGCCGCTCAGTCGTAACCGGCGGCGGGGGTGCCCGACGCGGTCGACTTGAAACTCTACGTAGTCATTCGTACTGGGGCCATCGGAGCCCGAGTTTTGCGTTGGCTTGTGGGTGTTAGCTGGTGCGGACACGTCGTTGCCTTCCGATTGATTCCTTCCATGGGGACTATCCCGTCATCTCTTCTATCGGAACGATAACGTTCGTACATTCCTCCAAACCAGACTGATCCGACTTTCCTTGGATTTCTCAAGCTCTATTTATCCCAAAAATGCGGGTTGGTTCAGCTAGCAATTGCCCGATCGGCGATTTTCTTGAACCGAAGCCTCGTCGCTGGGGTAGAAGTCGGTAGGTTGAGGGCGTGATAGCAAGGAATTCAAACTGTCCGACAAAAAAAGCGTTCGGAAGGGAACCTGGATCGACCTCGGCTAGCATGCGCAAGTCATTTTCATTGAACGACTTGCGAGTTGTCGGTGACAACTCAAATCAGCGAATTTGAGCTACGCGCCGCTTCAGATTGGGAATGCGTACTATAGTTTAGATTGCCTGCGAGGAATTCACCGGACCAAGTAGAGGAACCTGAGCCCGTGGAATGCCGTCTGAGTTACGTCAGGCGGGCTGTTGAAAGTCGCATCAGACTGCGATGGTTCGACTGCAAAGATCGAGACGGCTGTGGGCAATCCGAAGATTAACCATCATTGAATTGAGGCTGTTAGAGATATGGCACGTACACAAGCTATCTTGAAGTTGCGACAATTGCTCGTTCGACGGCGGGATGCATTGCGTCGAGTTCTGGCGGGCGATCTGAGTTCGCTGAATGAACTTCGCGAGCAGAGCCATGGCGATGTCCTCGACGCTGCGTCGGACACGGCGCGCGACGAACTGAGTAGCCAATTGGCGGAAGTCGAGAGCCGCGAGTTGGGGCAAATCGACGACGCGCTAGCCCGGATGCGCGATGGATCTTACGGTAGCTGTGATGGGTGTGGCAAAGTAATTCCGGTCGCCCGACTGCAGATCGTTCCCTACGCGACCGAATGCATCGAATGTAAACGCAAAAGCGAAGGGACCGATACCGGAGGGGGATGGTCCTGGAGCCGCCCACAAAACGGTAGCGAAGTCGATAGCGTGTAGGCTGCCTTTGCGGTCGCCACCACCCCGTTGCGATCGTTGGATTCGCGAGGGCTGGCTTCGCTGCAGGGATGTTGGCCCTGACTGGCGATTCTAAATATCATTGATAGCGAAGCGATTTCAATTTGGAAAACGCTTCGCTTTTTTCGTGTTATGTCGATGCTGTGCATCATCCATGTTGAATCGACGTCAGCGAAGTCGAACCGCAACAATACCGATGTTCAGTACGGCAGGCGATATTTTTCGACGGTGGCGTATTTGCGTTTCGGGACTCACAGAACTATGAACTATTCAAGATCGATCCTGACTATCGCGATCCTTTGCGGACTGATGGGGCCAGCTTTTGCTCAGCTGACTCCCGCCAGTCTTGTAAACGATCGTGCCGCTCCCCGTCCGGAGATCGATATCCCAGGCGAAATCGCTGTTCTGCAAAGTATGAGTCGTGTGGTGAAGCATGTCGCTCGGGTCGCCAAGCCGAGCGTGGTTCATCTGGAAGCCCGTAAGACCGAAACCAAACGTGGCCGCAGCGAGGAGTTCGACGAAGCCGGTTCGGGGGCGATCGTCGAGATCGATGGAAGTTTTTACGTGCTGACCAATCGGCACGTGGTCTTTGGAGCCAAGGAGTCGCAGGTTACGGTTCGGTTAAGCGATGGTCGCGAACTGCATCCGATACGAATCATTAGTGATTCGAGCACCGATGTGGCGATCATGGAGGTGCGTGGGGAGGACTTGGAAATCGCCCAACTGGGCGATAGTGACCGTGTCGACATCGGTGACTTTGTTCTGGCGATTGGCAGCCCTTTCGGCCTCAGCCACTCGGTGACCTTTGGGATCATCAGTGCAAAGGGGCGTCGTGATCTGACATTGGGCGAAGAGCGAATCGAATTGCAGGACTTCTTTCAAACCGACGCGGCCATCAATCCCGGCAACAGCGGTGGCCCGTTGTTGAATCTTCAGGGAGAAGTGATTGGGCTCAACACCGCGATCGCCAGCAGCAGCGGCGGCAGCGAAGGGATCGGATTTGCGATTCCAATCAATATGGTGATGCTTGTGGCGCGTCAGCTCGCCACTGTGGGCAGGCTGCAGCGATCTTATCTGGGGGTTTCGCTGGATCCTGACTTCGGTCCAGAGACTGCTATTCGATTGGGGGTTCGTCGGCCGCGTGGCGCGTTGGTCAAAAAGGTGACGCCTAATTCGCCAGCGGCTCAGGGACACCTGCAACACGACGACCTTATCCAGCGGTTCAATGGCGTTGAGATCGAGGATGATGACCACCTGGTCAATCAAGTCGGCCTGACTCCTATCGGCCAAGAGGTGGCTGTGGTTCTCCTGCGCGAGGGGAAGCAGTATCAAACAACATTGACCGTCACCGCGCGACCCTAAGTCGCGCCGGAGATAACTTTCCCTACGTTCCGGTTCTTCTGGGCAGCGGCGCTCAGTAACAGGGGCGGATGCCGGGCTGGGATCGCTTTCCTGGTAGGAAAAAAAGTTGAAAAGTTTTCCGGTGTGATTCCGCCTTAGTGTTCCGTAAGCCTACTCAAATGATGCTGAATGCGCTCAGATTTACCACTGTTCTAGCGCGGTCCGAATGGGAAAGCCGGTTAATGCGTTCTTCATCTAAACGCAACCGTTCCTGAATAATCTTCTTCTAGCCTGCTCCCGTCGAAAGAAGTCACGCGCAACGACTTGTTGCGTTCTCTGCGCTATCGGTTTTCTCGGCGCTGACTTTGTTTTCATTCGAACTCATTTGAGGAGCATTTCTACAGTGACCTGTCTTCAACAGAAAAACGGGGACTCAAGACGTCCCAACCGTATGGGGTTCACCCTCGTGGAACTGCTGGTCGTGATCGCGATCATCGGCATCCTTGTCGGGTTGTTGCTGCCTGCAGTCCAAGCGGCTCGCGAAGCGGCTCGGCGGATGCAGTGCCAAAACAACATGAAGCAACTTGGGTTGGCGTTGCACAACCACATGGATACCTTCGGCACGCTGCCACCAGGTTGGGTTAACTACGACGAATCGGCCAATCGCTATAAAACCGGCGGCTGGCAGCACGGCCAAAACGAGATGGGCTGGCACTGGCTGGCGCTCCTTCTGCCATATGTCGAACAACCTGGTCTGTGGGATCTGGTCGAGGACTGTGAAGCCGACCGCCCTACGGGAACCCAGAACCCTTGCGACCACTGCGAATCGATCGATCCGACCTTCTTCGGTCGCGAGCAGCTACCCGCCTTCTCTCGCTGCCCTTCGGCCGTGACACTCTCCAAGCAATTCAGCGACGGCGGCTACGGCCTCGAAGCCCTGGGCAAAGGGAGCAACTATGCGGCCAGCTGGGGCTCGGGCAACATGCTCTCTTGGGAAAGCAGTGCCACTCGCGGTGCATTTGGCACCTACTACACCACGCAGGAAAAGTTCAATACTCCCGCAGTTACCAGAGCTGATCGCTATCAGCACTCCAAGGGGATGGGTAGCCAGGACTTGACCGATGGATTGAGCAATACCGTGGCGTTGAGCGAGATCATTGGCACCGACGGGCTTACGGGAACCTCCAGCACCGACATCCGCGGCGTTTGGATGTCGCCAGCGATGGGAGCTACGATTTTCAGCGCCTTCCTGAATCCTAACTCACGCGAACGGGACGTGATCGCCGCTTGTGATGAAGCGATCCCAGACGACCGCTTTCCTCTGCTGGCATGCACCGAAGAACGCGACACCGAAAACGTCTATGCCGCCGCGAGAAGCTTTCATCCCGGAGGCGTGAATACCGCGATGGCCGATGGATCGGTTCGGTTCTTCTCCGAGACGGTCGATAACGTTGCCGTCTGGCGTCCGTTGAACACCGCCCAAAACGGCGAAGTCGTCTCGGAATAAGCCGCGACGAAACGATAGCGACAACACCGGTCGGGCTGTTGGCATTCCAGCAGCTGACCTCCGGCGCGAGGCAAAGATCGCCCGCGCCGCCAGTGCTTGATGTCGCCAAACGAAATCCCCCAAACTCAAACCCCCTTCAACACTTTTAGATCCATGAAAAACGTTAGCAAGTTGTTTATCGTTGCTCTCTTGGCAGCCCCCGCCCTGGTTGGCTGCGGTTCAACCGATCCGGTCCAAGTGACCGATGCTCAAAACCTGAATGCTCAAGTCGAAGGCTTGGGCGACGCCGCTGGCGATGAAGAGAGCTTTTCCAAAGCGTTTGTCACCGGGGCAGCTCCCGAAAATCGCAAGGACTACGGGGCGCGTGGCTTCCAGGTTGTCGGAGAAGCAACCGTCGATGGTGACAGCGCAACCGTGCCAGTCAAAATCTTTGGCGGTGTCTACAGCACATCCGGAAAAGATGGTGGCCGCAAAAAGCCTTCCGATGCAACGGAGACCGAACAGGTCTGGACCCTGCAACGAAATGGCGATGTCTGGAAGATCAAAGACGCACCGTTGGGCTAGTCGTTGAGAAGAGATAAAGCCATCCCAAAGAAGCAGCGCGTTGTTGCGGCAGAGGAAAATACTTCGCCGCAGCTTCGTCTGACAACCAAGATTCCGGCCGCTGCGGCGATCGGAATCTTGTTGGCGTTTGGCGTTGTCGCCCTCTTGGTCGCCGATACGATCTGGCCTGTTCCGCCAGTCCCATCGGCCGACGCGTCGGCGCTTGGGGCGACATCGGATTCATTGGCGGAGCCTCCGCAAGTCAAGGCGTGGAAGGGAATGATCGACCAGCACTTCGCTGGCGATGCCGCGTGCGCCAGTTGCCATCCCAAGCAAGCGGCTGCGCAGCTTCGCTCGGGACACTCTCGCACCGCAGTGGCCATGCTCGATTCGGACTTCGCATCCGAACTGCTTGCGGGGCCGCCCTACCAGGACTCGCGGCGTTCCCAGACCTTTGAATTCACTTCACACCGCGACCGCTTCATGGTTCGCGACGCCGACGATCCCGATCTGCCATCGCTTCCGGTCACCTGGCTGCTCGGTTCGGGGACGCATGCTCAGACACCGATCTTCGTCGACCAGCGGGCTCAGCGCGGTGTGGAAATGCGTTGGTCGTTCCTCGCCAATCGAGGCGGGATTGGGCTGACACCCGAACATGAGAAGTTCGATCAATACGAAGCCAAATCGCTGCAGTGTTACGGCCGGCCGATGGATGCCGGCGATGTTCGCAGCTGCCTTGGTTGTCACACCACCGTCGGGCCGCCCGCTCAGCTGTCGATCCAAAACGATCTGTATGTCGCCAATGTCGGTTGCGAACGCTGTCACGGGCCGCGGAAGCAGCACGCCCAGCTCGCGCAGCAGGGACGCGGTGAGGAATCCAAGCCGCTGGTCCAGTACGCGTCTGCCGAAGACTATATCGATGCCTGCGCCCAGTGCCACCGCGACGAGAGTTCGGTCTCGCCGACGGCACAGCCGCACGAACTGGTTCGCTTTCAGCCGTATGGTTTGAAGCGCAGTCGGTGTTATCTCGAATCACCCGACAAGCTAACCTGTTCGACCTGTCACGATCCCCACGACACCGTCTCGCACGACCGCACCGTCTACATCCAGCAATGCCAACAGTGCCATCAATCGGGACACGATTCATTGTGCACCGCCAGTCCTCAAGGCGATTGCATCGATTGCCATATGCCGGCCACCGAGTGGACGGCGGGGATCGCGTTCCATGATCACGAGATCCGAATCCACGAGGCTCTCGCACCAAAACACTCCACGCCACAGGTGAAGCCTTGAGCGCCCAAGTTTCCCCGATGCCGGTGCGATCGCGCGTCGCAGCCGTTCCCGCGGCGCGGGATCAGGCCAGCGGTTTCCTGTTTTCACCGCTGATCGATCTGCTGTTTATCGCCAACATCTTCTGGCCGTTGATCCTGTTTGTTGACGGTTTCGGCGGCGCGACGATGCATCAGAGCCTCACGTTTTGGCAGATCTACTTTATCACCACGCCGCATCGTTGGATCACGTTGGTTCTCGTCGGATTGGACAAAAAGAAGACCGCCGATCGGCGTGGGCTCTTTATCGGGCTGGCGTTAGCGATCGTTGCGGGTTGTCTGTGCCTGCGGTTTGGAACCGGCACGCTGTTATGCCTGGGGGTGATCGATTACGTCTGGAACGCCTGGCACTTTTCGTCTCAACATCACGGCATCTATCGGATCTATCAGCGTCGGCAACCGGAGCATCGGGACAGCGGAGCGTCTTCGGTAGAGAAGGCGTTGTTTCGCGGGTTTGTTTTGTATGTGATCGCTCGCGTGGCCGGTTGGGGATGGACCGAGGGGCCTTTTCCCGGATCGGACGCCTTCGCGCCGCTGGATCTGATCGTCGCTGGCATCCCGCTGTACTTCGTGCTGCGACAGTTGTTCCAGATGCGTTCGTTAGCCGCTTCAGGCATCGCCAGCTTTGCCTATCTGGCCAGCATGATGGGGCTGTTCACCGCGATGTTGTACGCCAGCCATCTGCAAGACAGTCAATTGGTTCTCCGCCTCGCCTTGGCGTCGGCAATCTTCCATTCGCTGGAATACCTGGCGATCGTCACCTGGAGCGTGCAGCAATCGCGCGGCAAGCCCCCGAACCCCGGCGATGCCCAGCCGGGCGTGTTCGCTTATCTGGCGGGGATGTGGATGCTTTTCTTAGTCGCGTTTGTCATGCTGATCGGCGCGGGCAATTACCTGTTGTCGCGTGGCTACTTTGAGGTTTGGTTGTTGGTCAACATGATCGTCGCCTTTTGGCACTATTGTTTCGACGGCCTGATCTGGAAATCGCCCAAGCGAACCCGAGCCGACCTGGCGGTGGAGAGCGCATGATGTCGCCGGTTCAACCTAACGCAAAACCGCTGCTCTCCCACGCGATCGCGCTGCTAACGCTCGCTTCGTGGGTCGGGCTGCTGTTGCAATGGCGAACACCTGCCGGGGATGCGATCCTCGTTTTTGCACGGGTCGACGTCTTGGTTTGCTCGCTATTTTTAAGTCTCCCGTTGGCGTTGGAATGGCTGCGCCGCGGGCGTTCCGCTTCGCCGGGGATCAGCGCCGCGGCGATGTTCTGCGGCTGGGGGAGCACCGCCGCACTGATGGTTTGGGCCGCCAGTACCCTGCCCCGCGGCGAGTTCAGCGAGTGGAGTCTCGTTGCGATTCGAGGAGCGATCGGTCTTTGTGTGGCCAGCGGTTCGGTTGGTTTTGCGAATCTGGTCGCTCGCCTTGCTGGCGACCGTCGCGACCGCGATCCGTCGATGTCGCCCGACGGCGATATCGAACGCGTCCTATCGGCGTGGCCACGCCGGACGATCTTTGCGGGGCTGTGGATCTTGGTTCCCGCAGTTTACGCACACGCGGTCGCCGCCGACTTACAGAAAGCGTTGACCGAATCGCTGCAGAACCAGCGGATCGCGTTGGCCGCGCGGCAAGCGGATCAATTGAGTCAGCTGGTACCAACACAAACAATCGACGGGACTCCGCTTGTCACTCTGCTGCCGCAACTGCAACAGCGGCGAACGCAATTAATCGATCAACTGGCAGACGCTGCCGAACCGACTTCGCTTGGCGAGATTGCCCAGCAGATCACCACGCTAGTCCAGTTGGAACGCCACGGCGAAGCGCTGCGGCGGATCGAACCGCTGACCCACGGAGCCAACTTCCATCCGGTGGCGCTCGATTATCAGGGGCTCTGTTTCCAGCGGATGGAGCGGCCCGAAGAGAGCATGGCAGCCTATCGGCGGTCTCTGGAGTTCTGGATGTCACAGCCCGATAGCGACGCTAAGACGGCGGGACTGGTCAGCGGATACAAAGGCATTGGATTCGCTGCGCGGCGGCTGCAGATGCGATTGCTGGAAGAGCAGGCGTATCAGCAGCTTGTCGAAATCGCACCGACTGGCGAGCATCACTTTTTGTTGGCCCAGTGTTATCGCGAACATCAAAAGACGCGACTGGCGTCCGAACAATTTCAGGCGGCGATGCAGCGGGATCCAAGCATGCAAAGCCAGATCGAAGCGATTTTGGCGACGCTGTCGATGGATCACTTTAGTTGTTTAAGCGTCCCGCGGTGATGCGGCGGTACGCTGCGAACGGTCGGCGATGCACGGCAGCGAGCGGGTCGGGCGTGCAAGCTGTCTAGCAATGGCACAGATTCTCGGTAGGATGACTTGATCGGCGGTTTGCAATTTTGCCAGCCGTTCAGAGCTGGGGCGACGCGAATCAGCCGCTAGCGAAACGCAATCCCTACGCGACGCGAGAAGTCATCCATGAGCAAGTTGGTTGTCGAACAGGTTAGTAAGCAATATGAAACGCGGACCGATCCCTTGGTCGTGTTGCGGGATGTTTCGCTGCAATTGGAAGCGGGGCAAAACGCGGCGATCATCGGTCCCAGCGGTTCGGGGAAAAGTACGCTGTTGCACATCCTCGGTTCGCTCGACCGACCGACTTCGGGGAGCGTGAAACTCGACGATGTCGACCCCTACGCGTTGGATGAAGAAGCGATCGCGCTGTTTCGCAACCAACGGATCGGCTTCATTTTTCAAGAGCATCATCTGCTGCCGCAGTTGTCGGTGATCGAAAACGTGCTGGTCCCGTCGCTGGCTCACGGCAAGCCGTCGGCGGCGAGGATCCAGCGAGCACAAGAGCTCTTGGAACGCGTGGGGCTAAGCGGTCGGTTGGAGCATTTGCCGAGCGAGCTTTCCGGAGGCGAGCGCGAACGCGTCGCGGTCGCTCGCGCATTGTTGTGCGAACCGACACTGGTGCTGGCTGACGAACCGACGGGGAACTTGGATCGCAACACCGCCGAGACTGTGGGACGATTGTTGGTCGATCTGCAGAAGCAGGAAAACGCGATGTTGATCGTCGTGACCCACAGTATGGCCTTGGCCGATCTGATGCAGCAGCGCTACGAATTGATCGACGGCGGGCTGCAAGTGGTGGACGGCGTCGCCGGTTAATCGAGGGCGATGCGAAATGCTGGCGTCGCCCAGCGGATGGCTAGTTGGCTTCCGCTTCGGCGCTTGCTTTGCTCGGCATCGGTTCGCCCTTTTCAACGGCGATCAGGTCGCGTTGCAGCGAGTTGATCAGGGCGTCGGAGATGTGTTCTTTCAGCAGTTCGCGGGTGCGTCCGAACATCTTGCGGATCGACGCGTTCTGCGATTTGCTTTCGGTTTGGATGATCGTCGATTGAAAGTCCATGTCATCGGCGATGAACGTATAGCTGGGCTGTTCCTTCAAAGATCGGAACAATTCCTGCGCGGATTTCAGATCCCCTTTCTCAAGCTTGATCCGGATCCGGGCCGCCAAGAGCGTGCGAATCGCGACGAGATCGACGATCTGATTCTCGACACCTTTGAGATACGCTTCGGCTCGTAGACGTGTATCGTCGCCGGGAATGTCGGCAATTTCCATCTCCGATTGTCCAGGAACCACAGGAAGTTTTGCCAGCACCGACCGGCCGTTCTTGACATACAGCAGCAACAAGGGTTGTTCGGACTTCTTGATCCAGATCCGGCCATCCCAATCGGTTCGGCCAACAAGTTCCATCTCGATCGAATCGAGTTCCTTGCTGTAGATGTCGTAACCGATCAAAGGAACGTCGGGCTCTCGTTGTGCGTGCAATCGGATGATCGTTTCATCCAGGAATGGACGGACCTTCATCGCGGTTCGCGTGGTCCGGCGATCGGATCGTCCTTGCAGTGTGCCGACGCGGCCGGCGTAGGCATCCATCTCGATCTTCGCCTTATCCAATTGGGTCGCCTTGAGGTAAGCAAAGTCGACGATTTCCAAGAGGCTTGGATTGTTGAAGCGATCGATTCGGCGGATCATCGGTTGCAGGAGGTCCCCCGGTTTGATTGCTGCGGGGGACGATTCATCCAGGACCAGTTCGCCTTCGGCATTTTCGATCATCAGCAGACCGCCGGCGCGGACGCGTCCCGTCGCGTTCTTTTTGCCGACATTGTCGAGTCGCACGATCGGCGCGAAGGATTTCACGGTCGCTCGCGCGACAGCGTCGGCCAGGTCGCGTTGATCCGTCGCGGTAGCTTTCACGATCGGTCCCATCAATCGCATCGGGCAATCGAGTTCGCGAACTGAGATCGCCATCGGTGAGACTTCGGTACGGATGCGGACGACAAACACCTTGTCCGGATCCTCGATCCTGGGCGCCACCGCGCCGGGAATCTTGGGGTCGATGATTTTCGCTTCGGGGTCCAAGTTCAGCGCGATCCCACGCGGTAGGATCATCGCGTCCATCAGGTCGTTGTTGACGATCTTTTTCTTCGCCTTGCGGGCCGCCTCGTAGACTTCCTCTTCTTCACCCACCGACCACTGCGATTCGAGGAACAGCACGCCTTCGGGGCGAGCCACCAGACGCGTTCCAAACTTGGTCCAACCGTTTCCTTCAACGATCATTTCGCGCAATTGATCGATCAGAACTTGTTGGTTGATGAATTCGTCCTGTTTGTCGATCCCCACCGCACCGTCGGGCGTCTTGATCCCATCGGGACGGGCTGTCTTCAGATAGAAATCTTTAAAGACGCGGTTGGGCAACGGTAGAAACGTCTGCGTGCCGGGCAGCAGCATGTGCAGATTATCGTCTTCATCGATCTTCCACAGCTTCACAAATTCGGCCCACGGTTGCCGCTGTTCGAGCGCCGCGCGGATCGGTTGCAGGATGATGTCGGTGGGGATCGGGAGTTCCTGCGTCTCGCTGAGCTTCAGGATCAGTTGTTGATCCTCAGTCAGCGTCGTCATGTCACTGATCGCTCCCCAGGCTTCGCTCTCGGCGATGATCTTCTGGATCCGTACCGCTTCGGCGGGAGTCGCTGTCGGCAGTGTTTCCTTGTACTTTTCAACGGCCGCGCGAAGTCGTGGGGCCCCTTCGTCTAAGGCGTTTTTCAATCGCGCGATGAAGGTTTCATCAAAGTAGATCTCAACATCGGATCCGTCTTGCGCGGCCCCTGCCATTCGCAAGCGATCGGGGGTTTCGAAGGTGAGCGAATCGAGGAATCGATTCCAGTTCGCCTTAGGGATTTCATCGGCGGCTTGGGCCATCGTTTCGATCGCTACCGGATCGCCGGGGATTTGTTCCAGCTTGTCACCGGCGGTTGCAATCGAACGGACCGACGACGCAAATTGATGGTTCCGCTTCATCGCCAGCACGTAATCGCGAGCGGCAATGTCGTCGTACTGCAGCGATTCAAAGTTGCGATACAGGATCGATTGAATTTCCTGTGGCGGTTCTTCGACGACGGGACTCCACGCGGCACCGGGCGACTTGTAGAACGATTCGTCGAGACTGTGGATCAGGTCGGGGATGTCGAGCGCGGTGCGGTCGTCGGCAACGATCCAGACGACCACGTTGTAGGGCTTGAAGTCCCACGGAACGGGATTTTCCCCGCGTGCGGCGCAGGCTAGCAGCGCCAGCCAAGGCAGACAGGAGATTCGGACGATACCGTTGACGAAAGATCGCATGCGTTATTTTGTGCTCGAGGAGAGTCGCCAGTTGTCCAACGATTGATACAGCGTGACATTGCTGCGGCCGACGCCGCGGATGTCCTTGCGGAAAGCGTACGAATCGACAAGTTGCCACAACGGCAAGACGGGCAGTTCGTGGTGCGAGATGCGATGCAATTCGCGGAGCCCGTCGCGGACATCTTTCCAGTTTTTGGACATCTCCAGCATCCGCAATCCCATCCCGACCAATTGGCTATCGGATTTTGCGAGCCCATCGGGGCCCACGATCCGCCGCGCATCGGCGACCGGTTCCCAGACGCTTGCCATGACATAGACCAAGTCGCATTGGCCCGGTTCGGGCCAGGTTTGTCCGGGGGGCAGCTTGATCGTTTCAACTTTCAATTCACCCAACAGCGAAAGCTGTGTCTTGATCGCTTCAACCGCCACGTTGGCGATGTCGGTGGCGGGGTAACCGATGCGAATCGGCTTCAGCTCCGGCGGCTTTTCTTTGTTTCGTTTCGCCAACGCATCGGCTTGCTGTTTCGCCATCGTGATCAAAAGATTGCCCAGACGCGGTTCATAGGGTCGCGGTTGGATCGTTTCATCGTAGGCGTAGGCTAACGGGTCGTTTAATTCGATCCCCGCGGGGAACGGCCCCGAAAGCACTTGGCAGCCCTGCACCGATTTGTTGGCCAGCAGTTCGCCGCTGAGAATCGTTTCGCGGTCGATGGCATAAAGCAGCGCCCGGCG
This sequence comes from Rosistilla carotiformis, assembly GCF_007753095.1. NCBI lineage: Bacteria > Pseudomonadati > Planctomycetota > Planctomycetia > Pirellulales > Pirellulaceae > Rosistilla > Rosistilla carotiformis. The sequence continues at coordinate 6,835,750 of NZ_CP036348.1, read as the reverse complement.
GAAGGTTCGATCGGCAAGAAAGTGGTGGTCCGAACAGGGAACCAGCATGTGAACCGATGGCAAGGGATAGTTGATCACACTGACGCGCGGATCTTGCCGCAGCCGATCGGCGTCGGCGGGGAACAATTGATCGACAACGTCCAATTCTCCACGCAGCAGGCCCGAGACGGCATCGCCCGAATCGGCCAATTCGATTTCCACGACCTCTCGCGGTTGATGGGGCTGCAAATCCGTTCCCGTATAAACGTATCGTGTGACTCCGTCTTCTTGCAGGTCGAAGCGATACGATCCGGTCGGCGAATCGGGTTCGCCTTCGAAGACACCGCCATCGATCTTGCGTTGAAGCAAGGCGGTAGGGACCACGTGCGGACGATTCAAATAGGCGGTGATCTTTGTGAGTGTTGGGATTTCGATACGGTTTAACAACGCTGCCCAGGGGGCCGAATAGTCGGGATGGTCGGGACGGGCGCGGTTCATCAGCAATTCGGAGACGTTAAAGGAATTTGCGGTCGCCAGCGCCGGGGGGAGGTTGTTCAGGTCGATGTCAAAATACAGTTCCTTGCGGTCATCGCTGACCTCCAAGTCACCAAACAGAAAATCGTATTCGCCCCCTTCGGGGCCAGCGCCACTGATTTCGAACAGTGTTCGATACAGCAAGCGTCCGGCACGACGAGCCGACCAATTGTCGATCCGTGTCGGGTCGAAGACCGTCGCGGTCTGCAGCACGCCGACATTGACGAGCGGGTATTCGGCGTCGATCTTGGCGATCAATGCTTTGCCCCCTTCGATCCGCGGCCAGATCGCGTAGCTCTCTCGCGACAAAGCGCGCGCCGATCGCATGTCGCCCCGCTCACGGGCCGCCAATGCGGCGTCTCGCTTTTCGGCGGCCATCTTCAAAAATATCTCGGCCCACTTGGGAATCGACGAGATCTCGGCATTGCGATAATCGTTCTCCAGTCGGGCGTGCAGCTTTTGCGCGTATTCGAGTTGTCCGCCATCGACCAGTTCTTGAATCAGTTTATCGGTCACTGCGCCGATGACTCGCAAAACGATCTCCGTATTAAACGAAGGGTCGTGCTGGCGGAGCGATTCGAGCATCGCCAGCGTGTGTTTGTACGCACCTCGTTTCAACGAATCGGCGGCGTTGCGATACATGTAGTCGGTCCGCAATTGGTCGAGTCCTTCGACTTGCGGGTAATCGCGCAGCAGAATCGCCAGCAACGGATAGGCGTCGTCGAATCGTTTCTCCGCGATCATCTTTTGCACTTCGACCTGCAGGCGTTTTTCCCACAGTTCGATCGTTTCAATATCTTTCCAATCCGCTTCGTATTTGTTTCCCTCCAAGCCGACCAGGCTCATGACCAATTTGCCTTTGGGATTGACCGGCAGCTTGCGATTGGGGAAGTCGAAGAGGATGGTGCGGACAGCACCACCCCCCGCTTTTTCCGTGAACCGCACAATATCAAAAGGTTCGACATCCAGCAGTTCCATGCCACTGGGAACGGGACCTTGGGCGTCGTTTTGGCCGAGCGCGGTGCGGTGGGTGCCGAGTAACGTAAGGACGCACAGACACAGCGTCCGCGCTATGGCGAGACGATTTCGTGGGTCGAGCGAACTTGCGATAGGCATCGTATTAAATTTCAATTCCATGAGGTTCAGCGGACTCGTTGGCCGGCGCGGTCAACTCAATTTGCATTGGCGGGGGGATCGATGGCAAACACGATTCCCTCGGCACCGGGGGCGACGACCACGCTGCCAAACACGATCGGGGTCCCCGACAGCGGTTGACCAATATCGGTGGTGCCCTGCAATTCGCCACTGCTGGGATCGATTCGTAGCACCCAACCTTGTTCCCCCGCGATCAGCAGCGAACCATCGGCCAGCACCGGATCACCGACCGGGTTGCCCGCGGGCAGGTCGATCTGCCAAGCGGCTTTGCCTGTTGAATCATAAGCCGTCAACTTCTGATTGTCCGTCGCAACGACCGCTACCGAATCGATCGCTTTTGGGCCCCAGGTGACACGTCCGGCCAGCAGTAGTTCGGTGCCGGCTTTGAGGCTGTTGGCGTCAAAGGTCAGCAACATGTCGGCCGATGGGCCGGCTGCGATCGCCAGCACCTGATCGCCAACGATTGTCAAAGGACCCAGCAAAGGCCGTTCGACATCGCTGTCGGAAAGTTGGCGGATCTGGTCGCCTGCCCGAACGCGATACAGTTTCTTGCGATTGTCGCCAAAAATCACCTGCTCGGGATCGCTTGGCAACGACGCAAGCGAGGTCCAGGTGACCTTTTCGTTTGGCTTCAACGAGGGCTGGAACGGGTTGGACAGCATCCGGCCGCTCTGCCAATCCATCATCGCGATCCGGCCGCTATCCTGCGGCATCAACAGCCCCTTGCCGACCACCAGTGGATCGGCAGTAGGACGGCCGTCGGGTAGCGCCAGTTTGACGAGCCGCAGCTTTTGTTTTTCGCGCGACGGGTCGTAGACAGCGATCTGGTCGGGTTTGGTCTGATTGACCATGATCTTGGTGTTCTCACCAAATGAAATCGGCGAAACAAATTGGATGCCGTGCCCCTGACCGCCCGGATTTTCGACCGGTTTTTTGGTCGCTCCCGAAGCGATCGACGCGGCGTCGATTTCGTACAGTGCCCCCTGCGATGTCGCCGCGTGCAAGGCCGATCCGTGCTTGGCAACAAATGCCGTCGGCACACCTAGATCGGTTTGCCAGAAGACCTCCATCGTCTTTGGTTCCACGGCCGAAACGCGGATCCCCTTGGTGCCGCTGACCACGCGAGCGTGGATCAACGCATTGCCAACCAGTTTTGGTTGAGCGCTAAAAATATCCCCCGCATATTTGACTTCTCCCGGGATGACGCGTCCGGTGTTGATCTGCAAATCGAACCGCATGATCTGGCTGCCCGTGACCCACATCTGCGACCGATCGATCGTCATCTGCGTCAGCGTTGGTTCGCTGTAGGAGGGGACCTGTTCCGCGACTTTACTGACCTTGTTCGTCTCCGCCGTGGGTTCTACTTCGAATACCGAGATCTGTCCCAAGTTGGTGACGACGATCAATCGGCGGCCTTCGATTTGCGGATCGACCAAGACATTCCCTGTCAATCGGAAGCTGGTCTGCGATTGCTTCAGTTCATGGCCCCGTTTGTCGGTTTGCAAAACATGCATCAAGCAATAATCGCTGGACCGGTTTTCGAAGACAAACACATGGTTCAATAGGTACATCGGGGGCACCCGAATCGATTTCTCTTGGTGCCCGACATAATAGGATTCGATGCAGTTGCCGGTGCGATGGTCCAGCACATACAGGTTGCTGTGATCGCCGGGGACGTAGGAGACCGCCAGTCCTTTCTTGTTCTCGGTTCCGGGGCTGACTTCCAGCGCCTGCGGAATCTGCGAGACCCATAGCGTTTTGCCTGTTTCGGCGTCCAGCGAAGCGACCTTGCCCGAGTGGGTGCTGAAGTTGATCGTGTCATCGGCGACGACCGGCTGGGTAAACGTTTCGCCGATCGCGGCTCGCCATTGCAGCTTGCCATCGGATCCCGAAAGTCGTTGGACTTCCAATTGCGAACCGTCGGACAGCAGCACGCCATCTTCAGGCGTTTCGCCTAACGCGGTGGGTGGGTGTTCGTCGCGGTAGCCGACAAAGCGCCGCCACAGCAGCGAGCCATCGGAAGCTTTTAGCGCCTGCACCGATCCGCCCACTCGCACGAAGTAGACCAGGTCGCCGAGTTCGTTGAGCGTTCGTCCCGATTGGTTGGCCAGAACGATCGATTTTCGGATTTTGGTCTCCAGTTCATCGTTGGAAACCTTTAGTTCGGCAACGCCCGTTTTGACTAGCTCCTGTTGCAGTTTGCTGGCTTCCACAACCAAGGCGTTCATTTGCGCTTCATCGTGCAGTCGAGGGTACTCGCGGATGATCTGTTTCCGCGCCGCGTAAGCCGTCTTGGTATCCTTCGCCTCCAACGCCTGTTTCATCGTCGCGATCGTGTCGGCCAGTTTGCGGTCCCGACTGATGTCGCGATTGACCCGCAAGCGATCCTCTTCAATGATCGCCAAGCGTTTGCCCAAACTTTCGCGAAGCTCGGTCGAAACGTAGCTTGGTTCGGCGATCAATTCCATCTGTTGATCCAGGTGGCCGATGATCTTTTCCTTCTCGTCGGCATCGACGGTTTTGTCGGCCTGCGAGACAAATTTTTCCGCCACCTCGACCAGCAGTCCTGCTAGGTCGGCGCGGTTCTCGCCAAGGGCTTGCTCGTTGATTACGGTGGGCAACAGTGTGGACGCCGTCGTCAGAAATTTTTCGGGATCGGTTGAGTTCTGCATCGTTTGATACAGTTGGGCCATTGCGATCCGAACGCGCGCCTTGGAGGAATCCTCGGTCTCTTCGCCAAAGCTATCCAAGTAATCTAGGTACGTTTGTTTCGCGCCGGTGTAGTTTTCTTGAGCGTAGAAGTTGTTGGCACGCTCCATGTACTCGGCGGCGTTACCCTTGTTGATGTAGTTCCAGAAGAACCATCCCAGCGGCAGGCAGGCCAAAATCGCGCCGGCAACGCCATAGATCTTGAAGGAGTCCCAGACGCTCTTTTCGGGTTCCTTTTTAGACGTCTTGCGTTTTGTGGTTCGTCGCGAACCACTTGTCGATCGCTTCGGTTTGTCCGCCAGGCCCTGATCATCGATCGCTTCCACTTCGACCGCTTCGGCGTCGACCATTTCGGCATCGACGACGTCAGCTTCGATTGGTTCGACCTCCACCGCTTCCACCTCGATCGCTTCGATCTCTAGCGGATGTTCGCCTTCGTCCAACAGCAGTTCGGGTTCTTCGGCCACTTCGACCGGTTCGGGTTCGTCCTCTTGATATTGATCCGAACGTAATTCGCCAATCAATTTGGTCGCTTGGTATCGAGTCAGATGGCCGTTATCGACCAGCAGCTTTGCGACCGCTTCGGGAGTCACCCGCGCACCGCCCTCTTCCATCTGTTGGTTCAGAGCATCGACGATCTCTTGATCCAACAGACCACGGCGTTCAATCAGGGCGATTAGTTCGCGAGCGAGCACAGACTGTGACATCAACTATCCTTTTACCTCAGATTTCTGGATCTCGGAGAATCCGACTTCCGCTCCAGCGTCCATCGCATCGACGACCGCTTCGATCACGGCGTCTTCGTGAACCTCGATTTTTAATCGAGCTTCGGATTCGGGTTTCGCCTCTTTCAGTGCCCGAATCAAATTCTGTTTACCCGGTACCTCGCGTTCCCAATCGGCCGCCAATACGGTGAACGAATTGAATTCGTCGATCTGGACGGTCACCAGATCGATTTCCTCTTCAGGTTCGTCCTGTTGGTTGGTGCTGGGAGCATCGCTTTGGTCGCGCGGCATGGTGATCGATTTTTGCAGGCTGAACGACGCCGTAACCATAAAGAAGATCAACAGCAGGAAGGTCACGTCGACCATCGGCGTCATGTCCAATTCCGAATCGTCGCGGATCTTGCCACGCATCTCCAGGTCGTCGGGGGCGACCTCTTCTTCGATGCCAAAGTTAGTCGCGTTGACAGCTTCGGCCATCGCGTGCCCGTGATGGTGGGCGGTGGCGGTTGTCTCGACACTCGATGCGGTTTCGGTCGCGGGAGTGTCGGCTTCTGCCGCTTCGATCCCCTCGGCATCGATGCTATCGACGGTCGCTTCGATTTCAATCGGTTCGGCTGCGAGGGGCGCTGCGTCGACGGGGATCGCGTCGGCGTTGGGCAGATCGGCACCACAGTTTTCACAGCGGACGCCATGCGTTTGAAAGCCGCACTGCGGACAGGTCATGCTCATCCAATCAGCTCCCTATTCCTCTTTGACCGCGATATATGTCTGCTCGACCTCGGGGAAAGCGTCACCGAGCATCTTCTGCACTCGGGTCACCTCCCCACTGCGAACGTCCTTTTCGCACATCAGCATGATCTTGGCTTTACCCGATTCACGTTCGCGGGTGATGTAGCGGGTGATCGCTTCGAGTTGTGCTGCTGGATCGTTGGAGAAGGTGACGCCATCGTTGGATTGCAATTCGGCGGTCTCACCGGTTCCCCGTTTCATCTTAACCACTGCCGAATCTTTTGCCGAAATCGCGAGGCCATTATCCGCCAATGGGAGGTTGGTCGTCTGCGATGGATCCATTTTCGAGCAGACGACAAAGAAGATCAGCAGCAGGAAGGTGATGTCGATCATCGGCGTGATGTCCAGTTCATCGTCATCGCTCCGAGTGGGAGAGGTGATCGGTGGATCGTCATCGATTTCGTCGATCGGGGCCGCTGTGGACATAGTCGGTTACTCGAGCAGGGACAGGAAGGAAAAGATTTGCTGGCCACGGCGATTAGCGAGGTCGCGAGAGCCCGGATCGGAATGCTTCAAAAAAGCGATTCAGTCCCGCCCCGACAAGGTCTTCCATCTTGCTGATCCGAATGTTCACGCTGGCGGTGGCGATGATCAAAGGAACCGCAATCGCCAGTCCGCAAGCTGTCGTTCGCAGCGCGACGTTAATGTCGGCCGCAAGCATCGTGGGGTCGACCGATTCGGCGGTCGCCAGCGTTTTAAACGCTCCCATCATGCCGAATACCGTTCCGAACAGTCCGATCATCGGCGCGCTTTTGATTACCGTCGAGATCCAGCTGAGCCGGTGTTCGAGGTCGGCGATCACATCGCGTTGGAAGCGTTCGACGACCAACGCTTTGGCTTTTTGATAACCCAGTTCGCGATTCTCCACCGCCAATTCGACCATCTGCGGGATCGCCCGGGCGTCCCCTTCGACAAGTTCCAACACGGCGTCAAAGTTGCCCGACTCCAGCGGCTCGGCGACTTCGTCTAAGTAGTCGTTTTGTTCGTCTTCGGATTTGAATCGCTTGGCTGCGACGCGTGTCCAGACGATCACCACGCAGTAGATACCCCACAAGGCGACAGCCGCCAATGCAAAGTAAATGGAATCGGCGATCATTGAGTAAACGTCGGCTTTGGCCAGCAGCATCGCAGACATAGAGTCGTGGTCTCGAATCGAGGAAAGGTTCTTTTTGAGCGTTTGCTAATTTCGACGGGAGTTTCCGGATTCAAACGAGCCGGCTGAGCCAGGTCGTCGAATCGGGGGAGACGTTCCAAGGAGGAAGAGTAGGTGGAGGCTGGAGGTCTCAGGGAAACCGTATGCTTACGAGCATATTCGCCCGCGAACGTGTGGCAAGCCGACGTGCTCGCGGGGGCATTCAATTCCTTGAATTATAACCGGTCGGTTGCCGATTGCAGCTGCGTCACTTCGGTTTCCGATACCGCTGCTCCACGACGACGAATTGATGCCCATTCCCCCCCGGTTGCGATTCGAAGATCGTTTTGGCGATCTGAGTCACGCTGGGATAGCCTTTCTCTTTGGCATATTCCAATTCGGTGTGCGCCAGAATGTTCTCGAGATTCGGCGGGATGAACTTCAACACATGCCGTCCGGCACCCACTCCCACACCCGCTTTGCCCAGCAGGGTCTTGTCCCAGCGTTCCAGCGGGCCGGCTTGGGTGAAGCGAAAATAAAGACGTTTTTCAGTCGAAGTGTCCGGATTGTGCTTCTTCTTGGGGGCTTTGGCGAGGTTCGATGCGTAATCGACCCCTTCGGACGAACCGCCGATCGCCCCGAGTTCGATTTCGTAGAAGTCGAGCTGTTCGGCATACGAAGCCATCGATTTCGCCTGGAATTTCAGATTCCAACGTTCGAATCGCGGGATGATATCTTCCCCTTCCCCCTCGGGGCCCGGAGGTCGGCTGTCGCCTTGGCCCGATCCCGTTGTCGACGCCGACGCGTCGGTGTTCATCGAATCCAGCGAAGCGGCGACCGAACTGACAGCATCGGTAACCGCCTGCAGGGTGTCGGTCAGCGTCGGTTCGGTCAGTTCCGAAACCTCTTCTTGTCCTGGAGGTTCAAAATCGCGTTCAAAACCTTCGGCGTTTTCACCTCGGCCGGCCGCTTCTTCGACGATCGCCACGACCACTTCGCCCGATTTGAAGTTCAGCCGATCCAGCAGCCAGATCATGAACATAAAGAAGACGAAGAAGCCGACGAACACCAGCACCGCCATCAGCAGCGAACTGACCTGGTCGAACTGTGAAATCCGCAGCGATCGCGGCGTATGTTCCTGAGAATGTGTCGAAGGGTCTGCGACCGACATGGAAATGACTGGGGATAGATTGGGTGACGAAACTGGCGACGGTCGCCAGGGGCGTAGGGTGGATCGCAATCCTCCCGGTGGAGGGTCGGGCACGCTGCTGCGTCTGCAAAAGATGCAGTCGCTAGGCGAAGCCACCCGTTCTAATTTGGAAAACCTTTGAAATGCTTTGCGCTCGCGGATCCGCAGTCGGCTGTCGATCCGCGCTCTCGGGAGGTTGCAGTATAAAACATGGCAGCATTCGACGCGAACTTCCATCCCACCGCAGAGCAAGAAAATTGCCCCACCAAACCATCCTGTCGGAAAAACTGTCTATTTCTTCGACTTTCAAGAACGTTTGGCCCCTGGCTACCGATTGACACAATGTGCAGTTGGAATCAAAATCCCTGTTCGCCTTGCAACAAGGTCGGGTAGCTCAGTTGGTAGAGCAATGGATTGAAAATCCATGTGTCGGCGGTTCGATCCCGCCCCCGACCACTTTCTTTTTCGCTTTGTTGCGACATTTCGGTGTCGCCAGCGTCCACACTCCGAGCATCAGCTAAGCGAGCTCGCACGTCTATCTTCGGTCCCTTTGGGATCATCTTGCCCGGAAAAAGCACGCCCCGCGACGTTAACGAATCCCGTAGGGCCCCATGCGGTAGCCGGTGATTTGAGTGCAGGGAGCACCGCAGGAAGCCCCAGCGGCAATCGAATCGCCTCCCTCGACGAGAGGCATTCCATCTGCAATCCCTGCGGGGGCATCGCGCGTTGGGGCGTCGTGTTCCGGAGGTGCGCCGCTGTGCGACGACCTCCGGCTAACAACTGCAATCCCCCTCGGGATCCAGGGTGTCTCGCACGACATCATCGCGTAACGTCGTGTATCCGCGAGATTACGCCAGCCACTGGCGGGCTTCTTGTTCCTGGTCGGCTTCAAAATATTTGATCGTCGACATGGTGAAGGGTTTGCAGATCGCCGACATCCATTTTTCCCACTGGGCCTCGCCGACCATCGCAACCTTTTCGATGTCGCGGCAGTGTTTGGTGGCAAATTTGATGTCTTCCCAGACCGCGCCCATCTCCCAGCCGTGGAAGTCGTGCATCACAAACAGGATCTTGATTTTGCCAGCGGATTCGATCAATCGTTCGACGGCGGGTTCGAAGTGTGTGTAGTCTTCTTTGGTTAGCTTGTCGCTGACTTTGACTTCCAGTCGTCCTGCATCGAAGTCTTCATGGATTACGATCGCCATCGGTTCAGTTCCTTGATTGAAATGGATTCGGAGTTTTAGGTTGGTTCTGCGGTTGTGATTTGGCGGCAGCCGCGGCAAGAAGCTTCGGGTGATCCTTGGCGTGGCTGTCTCGTCGTATCATAAGGGGCTCGCTGGGGTGGGGCTACAGCCGACCGCGAGACGGTTGCTGTTGCAGGACGATGCTGCCCAGCGTGTTGATGGCTTGGTCGCCGTCGCTGCCGGAAGGGATCGATCCGTTTGGGGGCGGTGGGGGAGTCGGGTTTTCCGTTGGCGGTCGAATCGGCGCGGTGCGGCGACGGAGTGTTATTGAGGCCGGCGGCAGGCTATAGTTGATTCTGGCGGTCGCGCCCCTGCCCGACGCCCACTCACTTGCCCAATCCCCCCTGAATTCGGATCTGCTGATATGTATCTGCGAATGGCCAAGCGGCTCGCTTTGGAAACCGATAAGCGTTTGCTGTGGAAGCTGTTTTGGTTGATGGGCATCAAGGGATTTCGCAGCGTTCACAAGCACAAACGGCGGCTGAAGCGAGGCGAGTTTTTTCCGCCGTTCTTATATATGTCGGTGATCAACAGCTGCAATCTTCGCTGCCAAGGCTGTTGGGTCGACGTCGGGGCGAAGCAGAGCCGGATCGAGGTTGAGGCGGCTAACAAGACGATCACGCAAGCCAAGGCGATGGGGAATTCGTTTTTCGGAATCCTCGGTGGCGAGCCGTTTATGCACAAAGATCTGATGGAGATCTTCCGGTCGCATCCGGACGCCTATTTCCAGGTCTTCACCAACGGCCACTTCATCACCGACGAGGTTGCGGCGGAGCTGCATCGGCTGGGGAACGTCACGCCGCTGATCAGTGTCGAGGGGAGCGAGATCATCAGCGATCAACGCCGCGGCCGCGAGGGCGTTCTGAATCAGACGATGGAAGGAATCAAGACCGCGCTGCGACACAACCTGATGGTGGGTGTCTGTACCAGCGTTTGTCAGACGAATATCGACGACCTTGTCAACGACGCCTGGGTCGATCGGTTGATCGAGATGGGAGTCATGTACTGTTGGTTCCACGTCTATCGTCCCTGCGGTCCCGATGCCAATCCCGATCTCTCGCTCTCCAGCGACCAACAGCGCCGCGTGCGGCAGTTTGTTGTCGACACGCGAGCCACCAAACCGATCATCGTTGTCGATGCCTATCACGACGGCGCGGGGAATGCCCTCTGCCCGGCGGTGACTGGCTTCACGCACCACATCGGTCCTTGGGGCGATATCGAGCCCTGCCCGATCATTCAATTGGCTGCCGAAACAATCCACGACGATCGGCCGTTGAAGGACAAGTTTAACGAGTCGGAGTTTTTGCGCGACTTCCGCCACATGACGGCGCAGAACACTCGCGGCTGTGTCGTGATGGAGCGGCCCGACATCTTGGTCCAGATCGCCGAGAAGCATGGTGCCCGCGATACGACCGCTCGTGGAACCGCGATCGAGGAGCTGAAGGCGATGCAGCCGCGCCGCAGCCAATACGTTCCGGGCAATGAGATTCCCGAGCGCAACCTCGCTTATCGGTTAGCCAAGAAGTTCTGCTTCAGCGACTTCGGCGCCTACGATCAGCAAGCCTTCACGCAGGCCAAATGGACCGATCCAGGTGAATCACCGGCGGCGGAACGCTCCCCATCGCAGTTGCCCGTGATCTCGTCGAAGTAACGACGCGGCGTCCAGACGCCAATCGCATTGCCGCCGTTCGACCCAACGGTAAGCCCTCCCCGGAAAACTTGCTAAACGCACGTTTTCCGACCCTCCCTGCTTCGCCCGGCGGGTGTGTTATTGAATGGACATGAAACGTCACAGCGTTGCCGGTGGTCGTAACGCGCTTAGGCGATGACGTCGTACAGTGGTCGGCCGCCGATGATCAGCGGTCGGTTGTCGCGATCGTAGATCTCGGTGTTGGGATCGATCCCCAGCAATTGATACATCGTCGCGGCGAGGTCTTCCGGTTTGACAGCCTTTTCTAGCGGGAACTTCGCCCGTTCGTCCGACTTGCCATGGACGTAGCCTCCCTTTACGCCGCCGCCTGCTAACAGCGCGGTGTAGCACTGGGGCCAGTGGTCGCGGCTGACGTTCTTGTTGATCTCCGGCGTGCGGCCAAATTCTCCCATCCAGACGACAAGCGTCTCGTCCAACAGGCCGCGTTGGTGCAGGTCGTCGATCAGGGTGGGAAGCGTCTGGTCGGTCAGCGGCATTTGGTACTTGTCGACGATCTTGTACATCCGCGTGTTGTCGAAGCCGTGGGTATCCCAGCCTCCCTGTCCAACGCGGCGACCGCCGATGCTGTTGGAGAAGTAGACGGTGACAAACTTCACGCCCGATTCAACCAACCGCCGAGCCAGCAGGCAGCTCTGTCCATAACTGGTCCGCCCGTACGCCTCGCGAACCGCTGTCGGTTCTGCTGACAAGTCGAACGCTTTGCGGACGTTGTCCGATGTGAGCATCGAGATCGCCCGCTCGTAATATTGGTCGAAGCCGCGAGCTTCGCCCGAGTGCTCCATCAACCGCATCTGCCTGTCGACAAGCTGTTGCATCTCGCGACGGCGATGCAGTCGATCGATCGATAGTCCGTCGGGGAGGCTGAGTTCGGGGAGCTGGAAATTTTTGTCGTTGGGATCTTCCAGGAACAGTAGCGGATCGTGCCCCTTGCCGAGGAAGCTGGCGTGTTGGCCGGGAACGATCGAACCGTCGCGGATCACGTGAGGGTACGACACAAACGACGGCATCCCCGAATCGCTTGGCAACAGATGGTCGACGACGCTGCCGTAGGCCGGGAAGAGATCCAGCGAATCTCGCAGGCGTTGGTCGTCGCTAGGCGGTTCGTGACCGCTGAGCGCGTAATAGCCGGCCGAAGCGTGGTTCTTCATCTTGTGAGTCATCGTGCGAATCAAGCTCACATGATGCATCTGCTTGGCCATGTTGGGCAACAGTTCGCAGACCTCGATCCCATCGGCGCTGCTGGCGATCGGCCGATAGGGACTCCGCACCGCGGCCGGCGCGTTCGGCTTCATGTCGAACGTGTCCAACTGGCTCGGCCCGCCCCACTGGAACAAGAAGATCACCGACTTCGCCTTCGGCTTGATCTGCCGCGTTTGTTCAGCGGCTCGGATCAACTTGGGCATCGACATCCCCAGCATCCCCGCGCCTCCAACGCGCAACATCGCTCGTCGATTTAACATCGGATTGGGCTCCAGGAATGGTGGGATTGTGGGGAAGGTGAACGCGTTGCAGTGGCTCCAGTATACAATACGGCCACGCGAAAATCGATCGCCAACGCTCCTGGCAACGCTGGAGTCGAAGGACGCCGCCGCCCTCGTTCCGCTTTGCGGTCGCAGCATCCGCTCGAAGAGGGGCCGCTGGCGTCTGGGCACAGTGGTGGGTCAGGCGGCGGAGTTGGCTTCGGTTGTTGGGGTGGAAAGTTGGCAGCGAAGGGTGTGCTATTCGGTCGGAGTGGGTTCAATGCGGCGGGCTAGGGGTGTATAAGCTGCTGTCGTGCAGCAGTGCCTTGCCGGCGTTCTTGCGGTTGGCCCGTCGCTTAGCTGGCGAGATCTTAACCGCTTCTTAACGGTTGGTGGCTACACTGCTGCAGCACGATAGCCTTCAAGTCGAAACTAACGAAACAATATTCCCAAGGTATCCACCTATGACGCTCTGCCGAACTCTTTTGCTGGCCTGCTTCGCCATCCTCTCGGTTCCCCACTTGGGGATCGCACACGAGGGGGAGCATGGCCATTCGCACGCTCCGATCGCGGTCAAGCCCGATGAAATGTACGAACCGACGGCGATGCCCGATCGGATCATTCTGTCTTGGGACGGCGACCCGCGCACGACCCAGGCGGTCACTTGGCGAACCTCAACCGCGGTCAATATCGGGCTTGCCGAGATCGCCGTCGCCGAAGCTGGCCCAGGATTTCCCGCGAAGGCGGAGCAGTTAGCGGCGGTCTCCGAAGCGCTGAAGACGGATCTGAACACCGCACATTTTCATAGCGTCAGCTTTCGCGACCTGAAGCCAGGGACGCGCTATGCCTATCGCGTTGGCGACGGAGTGAACTGGAGCGAGTGGTTTCATTTCTCGACCGCGTCGGCCGAGGCCGAGCCGTTTTCGTTCGTCTACTTTGGCGATGCGCAAAACAATCTGCGTTCGATGTGGTCGCGAGTGATTCGTGAAGCCTACCGCGACGCGCCCAAAGCGGCGTTCCTGTTGCACGCCGGCGATCTCGTGAATCGCGGGTCATCGGACGCTGAGTGGGGCGAATGGTTTGGTGCCGGCGCGTGGCTCAACGCGATGACGCCCAGCATCGCAGTCCCTGGCAACCACGAGCAATCCAAAGCCGCCGATGGCAAGAGTCGGCATTTGACCACTCATTGGCGACCATCGTTCACGTTCCCGCAAAACGGCCCCAAGGGGCTTGAGGAAAGTTGCTTCACGTTGGTCTATCAGAATCTGCGTGTGATCGCTCTCAACAGCAACGAAATGCAAGCTGAGCAGGCTGTCTGGCTGGAAGAGGTCTTGGCGAGCAATACATCGCAATGGGTCGTCTGCACGTTCCATCATCCGATTTTCTCGACCGGAAAGGGACGCGACAATCGCGAGCTGCGAACGCTTTGGAAACCGATTCTGGACAAGTACAAAGTCGATCTCGTGCTGCAGGGGCACGATCACACCTATGGGCGAACCGGTTTTGATGTCCCGGGAGTCGAGGTTTCGGAAAAAGAATTCCCCGCATTTGGTACCGATAAGGAGGTTCCTGTCGGCACGGTCAACGTTCCCACCGGGGTGCAGAACGTCGATGCCGATCACGGCACGGTCTACGTCGTTTCGGTCAGCGGACCCAAGATGTACGACAATACGCGATGGCCGTTTATGAAACGTCTGGGCGAAGACACGCAGCTGTATCAGGTGATCCACATCGATGGCAAACAGCTTCGCTTTGAAGCGCGCACCGCGATCGGCCAGCTGTACGACGCGTTCGAGTTGCACAAGCAAGCCGATGGTGAGCTCAATAAACTGGTGGAGATCGAAGTCGAGTTGCCGCAGAATCTACGCCCGCGGGACAAGTAATCCCTCGCGTTGGCAAGCGGCAATCAATGTCTGTGAAAGCGCTGGTTTGTTCATAAGTCAGTGCTTTTGAGGGGCTGGCGTCTTGGTCTTCCAGCCCACCTCGGAATTAGCCCGATGGTCAAAGGCTTTGATTCCCACTACAACTTACGGTACAAAATTTCCTGCAAACAACGTCAGCACTGGATAGGCCGGTGCCTTCGTCGCGCGAACGCGTCTCCATTCTCAGTCAAAACATGGAATCAACCTCTTCGGAGCCATCGCTGTCCTTCAGCGATCTCGATCTTTCGCCCATCATGCTTCGGGCGTTAAAGATATGCCAGTTCGAGAACCCGTCACCAATCCAAGCGGGGCTGATCCCGCTTGCGTTGGAAGGGGAGGATGTGATCGGCCAAGCGCGGACCGGTACCGGCAAGACCGCCGCGTTCGGCATTCCGATCCTGGAACAACTCGATCCGTTAGAGGATCGCTGCCTGCCGCAAGCCCTGATTCTGGTGCCGACGCGCGAACTGGCCGATCAGGTCGGGCAGGAACTGACCCGCTTGGCGAAGGGGGTGCCTACCAGCATCGCCGTATTGGCAGGCGGTAAGAACCTTCGCAAGCAGACCCAGCAGTTAAGCGATGGCGTGCAGGTCGTTGTCGGGACGCCCGGCCGCGTGCACGACCATCTGCAGCGCGGGACCTTCAAAACCCATGACATCTGGTGCGTGGTGCTGGATGAGGCCGACCGGATGCTCGATATCGGGTTCCGTCCGCAGATCGAACGGATCCTGCGAAAATGTCCTAAAGACCGGCAAACGTTGCTGCTTTCGGCAACGATGGCGCCGCAGGTTCGCATCTTGGCCGAACGCTATATGTTCGAACCCAAGACGGTCGACTGCAGTTCGAAGGACATGTCGGTCGAAACGATCGAACAGCATTACTTTACCGTCGACGCGGATAAACGGCTGGAGTTGTTGATGCGTCTGCTGGATCGTGAGACGCCCGAGCAGGTGATCATCTTCTGTCGGACGAAGCGTGGTACCGACAAGTTGCATCGCAAGCTGAGCGAAAAGTATGACGGTGTCGGGTGTATGCATGGCGATATGCAGCAGCGCGAACGCGATCGCGTGATCAAGCAACTGCGTAGCAAGGATTTGAAAGTCCTGGTTGCCACCGATGTTGTCGGTCGTGGTATCGATATCACAACGATCTCGCACATCATCAACTTCGATGTGCCGCAGGACTGCGACGATTATGTGCACCGCGTTGGCCGTACTGGGCGAATGGGCCGCGATGGCGTGGCGTATACGTTTATCGTTCCCGGCGAAGGGGATGTGCTGACGTCGATCGAACAGCGGATCAATAAGCAATTGATCAAGGACGTGATGGATGGGTTTGACCATCCCGTGCCGGTCAATCGCGTCGCGCAAGCTCAGGAGGCTGAAAAGCCGAAGGAGCCGGGCCGGCCAAAGTTGAACCGGATCGTCCGTCACACGCGGAAGCGATTCTAGAGTTCCCGGGGGTGCGTGCCGTTAGCCCCTTTTCTATTTCGGCCGTTCAATCCCGGCGACGTGAAATGCGTCGGCCATCGGGCGAAAAGATTCCTTGGCTGCGGCGATTGCGTCGTAGCCTGGTTGCTTCCAGATCTGCGAACTGACTTCGACGCAGAAGTCTCCTGCGTAGCCGTTTTCGATGAGCCGTTTCAGTAGTTGCGGGTAATCGATCTTCCCCGAGGAACCGGGCAGCGCGAACCGTGTTTGGCCGCCATCGGCAATCGCGTCTTTTGCGTGAACAAAGAGTGTGTACGCGGCGAGGTCGCGAACCGATTGGTTCATGTCGATCCCTTGCGCGGCAAAATGGCTGTAGTCGTACGCGAGGCCAATCCGTTCGTTACCGACTTGCCGCATCAGCCAACGCGCTTTTTCTGGCGTGTCGACAGCATGATGCACGTGCGGCTTGATCGCGATCTGCACGTCTTCCCGCTCCGCCAACGCAGCCCATTTCCGCAGTGTTTCTGCGAACCGGTCGCGGACCTCCAGCCAGTTTCCGCCGCCAAGTACCGTTTCAATCAATGGGGAATCACCCGCTTCCAGGTCATGGCCAAGGGCTGCGGCACGCTTTAAGCGTTCGATGGCTTGTTGGTTTATCGCCTGGTCCGTCGACAGCGGCAGATGCTCCATCAGCGCGCGAAGGCACATGTTGTATTTAGCCAGCGTGGCGCGGAGGTCGCGACGTCGGACACGATCGAGCCGGGCCGGATCGGTGTCAAAGCCTTCCAGTAGGCAGAACTCTACCGAATCGTAGCCGATCTCTCGCAGTGTCTGGATCGCAACTTCTGTCTTGATGTCGCGCATTCCGTATAGGCTGAAGCCGAGCGAAAGTTTGCCGCTGCAATCCACTATCGAATGCGCTGCTGCCGATTCCGGTCGGCATGCGGCGGTCGTCAGGGCGGTGCTGGCCAATAAAAATGTTCGGCGATCGGCGCGGTGTCGACGCGGTAGGGGATCGCTGTGCATCGTGGCAAGTCTCACGGAGGGGGCGAGTGGAAGCTACGCTTCGGCCATGTCGCGGGCGTGATAGCTGCTGCGGACAAAGGGGCCGCTGGCAACTTGCTTGAAGCCGAGTTTCTTGGCGATCTCGCCCAGTTCGTCGAATTCCTCCGGCGTGACGTAACGCTGGACCGGCAGGTACTTTTCGCCCGGCTGCAGGTATTGGCCGAGAGTCAGGAAGTCGATGTCGTAGGCTCGCATGTCGGCCAGCGCGTCGAGCAGTTCGTCGCGGGTTTCGCCGAGCCCCAGCATCAGGCCGCTCTTGGTTTTGATCGTTGGATCGAGCTCTTTCACACGACGCAGCAACTGCAGCGTCCATTGGTAATCGCTCTTGGGACCGCGAACGCGGCGGTACATCCGCGGCACGGTTTCCATGTTGTGGTTGAAAACCTCGGGGCGTGCTTCGACAACGCGGTCCAACGCTTCTTTGCATTGCACAAAGTCGGGAGTCAAAACTTCAACAGTCGCTCCGGTCCGTTCACGGACTGCGGTGATGCACTGGTAATAGTGGTCGGCTCCACCGTCGGGCAGGTCGTCGCGGGTAACGCTGGTGATCACGACATGTTTCAGCCCTAGTCGCGCTGCCGCTTCGGCTAGTCGTTGCGGTTCGTCCACCTCTGGCTTTTCTGGCGGGCGGCCGCGATTGACGGCACAGAATCCGCAGGGTCGCGTGCAGATCGCCCCCAGGATCATGAACGTCGCGGTTTTCTGCGAGTAGCATTCCGAGCGGTTCGGGCACTTGGCGTTATCGCAGACCGTTTCCAGTCGCAATTCGTCCAGCAGGCCCGCGGTGAAGTTGTTCGCGTTTCCCTTGGGGACTTCACGCTTGAGCCAGCGCGGCAGGCGACCGGAACCCGAGACGGGAGTGGTTGGATCGGGGATCGGGTCGGCGACAACTGGTAACCGAAATGCCATCTTTGAAATACTCTTGTGGAGGTTTTCTATCGTCGTTTTGATTGTGCTTCGCTGCAGGGACGCCCCGCTGCGATCGCTCTGAATCGCACCGGGGCCATCGCATTCTAGTGCTTCGGGGCGTTGCCGTCGAAGGGCACCCCTCGCTTATGCAAGCGAATCCCGTCGCCATGCCAAAGGATTTCCATATCTTGCGTTGTCCATTGCTCGCGGCCGATCGAAGGGTCGCCGACGACGAAGTTGCCGTTCGGGAGGCGACCGAAGCAAACAACCGAATGTCCAAGACCGGGGATCCAGCCCCAGTTCTGTTCGTAGCGCGGGTCCTCGACACCCGTCTTGGGCAGCCGCACCATCAGCAGTACCGGCCATTGATCGTCGATGATCAGCTGGTCCAGCGACGGGGGGACCACCTCGACCTCAAGGTCGTTGGCATCGGCGTAAAGCTTGACGCCACGATACAGCCCCAGCGAAACGGTGCCGCGATTGTCGGTCAAGCAGGCTGTCATTAAGTCGCTCTCGTCGACGTCGACTCCGTTGGCTCGCAGCAGCGTCGCCGCGGCGGCAGGGCTGCACGAGGACCAGGAGGTCTGCAGCGCCACGCCCTGGCTCCACGTGTTGCCGCCCGGTTGCGGTGGTCTCAGGATGAAGCCTTGTAGCGGCCAGAAGACGGTGCCGAAGGAGAGCAGGCCCAGAAGCCCCGATGCCAGCAGTTGACGCCAGTGAGGCGTGTTAGGCAGGCGATAAGCGAGTCCCGCGGAGATCGCTGCAGCGATCGGGACGACGTTGGCCCAGACGATCACTGCTGAGTGCGGGATGTAACGAGCCCACACGATTAGTCCCGTGCTGTAGAAGACATTGCCAAACGCCCCGATCAGCAGGATCGCCATCGCGGCGGTTCGCCACTGCCCACTGGGCTGAGGGGACCTCGCAACAAGCAGTCCCAGTGTGAGTGACACGACCAGGACGATGCCAATTGCTGTGAAAATGTCGGTCATGTGATGTTGGAGACCAGTCGCTCGTAGGTCCGTTCCGCGCTTTGCGGCCGGCCTTCGTTATCCAGTTCCAATTGATACAGTTTTTGACCGCAAGGCGTTGGATATTTTCCGGTGATGCAGGCTTGGCATAGATCGCTGGCAGGCAATCCGATCGCGCGGGCGATCGCATCGACCGGCAGGTAACGCAGCGAATCGGCTCCGAGTTCGCGAGCCATTTCGCGTTGCCCCGATTCGGTCAAGTTGGCGTTTTCGAAATAGCGCGGTGCGATCAATTGATCGATCGTGCTCATGTCGATGCCATAAAAACATGGGGCAACGATCGGCGGACTGGCGACGCGGACGTGGATCTCGCGGGCCCCACCCATCTCGCGTATACGATCCAGTAGGACTCCCATCGTCGTGCTGCGGACGATCGAATCCTCGACTAGGAGGACGCGTTTTCCTTCGAGCACTTCGCGAAGTGGAGTGTATTTGGTCGATGCTTTGACGCGCCGCGCACGTCCCCCCTCGATGAACGTTCGGCCGGAATAGCGGTTTCGGATCAGCCCTTCACGGCTGGGGATGCCCAGCTTGTAAGCCATCGCGTCGGCGGCGGCTTTGCTGGTGTCGGGTACGGGGACAACGATCGTGTCCTCGGGATCCAAAGGAACTTCACCCGATTCGATCTCGAGCCTGGCAAGCTCTTCGCCCAGTCGCGTTCGACTCAGATAGACGCTCTTCTCGTCCATTGTGCTGGCGACGTTGGCGAAATAGATCCATTCAAAGAAGCAGTGGGCTCGGCTCTTGCTCTCACAAAACGGTTCGATCCGCAAACCCTCTCCTGGGGTTACCAGGGCGGCATGCCCCGGAGGCAATGTTTTGATGTCATTGGGTTCGAAGCCCAGGTTCACCAGAGCGACGTCTTCGCTGGCTGCGGCGAACAGGCTGCCATCAAACGCGTAACACATCGGTTTGATCCCCAGCGGATCGCGGGCGACAACCATTTCGCCAAGCGCCGTCAGGAAGGCCATGCTGTAGGCGCCGTCGAAGTCTTTGGTCGCTTTGCCAAGTAGCTCGATCCAGTCGGGCTTGCCTTCGCTGTTGCTCAGCAGGCGGCCGACCTCGTGCAAAATGATCTCGGTATCGGTGTCGCGCGACAGGTGATGGTCGCCATCGGCCAGCAAGCGATGCTTGAGGATTTGATAGTTCGCAAGTTGCCCGTTGAAGCAGAAACTGAACCACTTTCGCTTATGGATGTGCTGGCGTTCGAACGGCTGGGCGTAAGAGCGATCGTCTTGGCCGCAGGTGGCATACCGCACGTGGCCGATCGCCGCGCGGCCGGCAAGCGATCGCATCATCGATTCGCTTTTGGCCCGATGGCTCAGCTTAAAAACTTCGGAAACGGTGCCGATGTCTTTGTAGGTTGCCAGGATCTCGGGCCGCTTGGGATGGAAGCTGGTCATCCCGGCTGCCAATTGGCCGCGGTTCTGGATGTCCAGCAGCATCCGAGGCATCAGCCGCGAGATCTGCGACGGACCTTGGTCCGGACACATCGGGCTAGGGGCCGTACGTGGAAGATGGTAGATCGCCGCAACACCGCACTCGTGATGTATTTCGCTCATCCAGGCCTTCGCCGTCGTTGTGCATTTTGAGGGCTCGCAAGTCGAGCCGTTCATAAAAGGGACACTATCGTCTTTATAAAGTCTACTCATCCACGCCGTTTCGGCAATTCCGCCGCATTGCTTCCCTCGCCGTTAATCCGCGCGCGATCGTCAGCAAACACGTGAATCGCTTGCCCGATCCCTATCGGCACAACAGGTTTTCTTTCCCAACATTTATGCAGATTGCGGCATTCGGTAGCCCAAATGCCGCCTCCCAGGTAGGCCGCTCCCTCGGCCACGCCACCCGCTCGGCGGCCTTGCGGAGGGTTGTGAAAACTCGGATTGGTGGATGTGGCGATCCGTTTTGCACCCCGCTTCGCCGCTCGCCAGCCGAGTTTGGCGCTTTGATACCAGCCCCGGAACTACAACCACGAAGCGCAACCAGACGATCTGAATACCCGCACGAAGCGCAAGTAAGTGGTCACGAGAAAGTGAAGGTGCGTCGCTCCCTCGCCCTTCCTGCGGGTAGATACCGGATCAAGATCAATCGCTTGCGTTTCGTGCTGGTAAGAAAATTCCGTGTTTGTCGTCCAGTCCCGTCGAAGCGGGACATATATAAAAGAGAGAAGAGTCGCCACGCATCCGGTTCCGATGGAGCTCACCATGTCTTTGCCCAGCCGCTTGATCTTCGCTGCATTATTCGTTGCATCGGTGTTCGCTCGACTTGCCCACGCGCAGACGTTCGACCTGATCGTGCCGGGATCCGATCTGCGATCGACCGCGCAATTGACGGCAGATCGATTGGTGATCGTCGATGCCACTGGGCAGGCATCAATTTATGATCGCGATCCGCAACTCGACGCCAACGGATACGCCGCCTATTCGAGCCAGGCGATGGGGCAAGCGATCCGCTGGCCGCTGCGTGGCGCGGGGAACATGCAAGTCGCTTCGTTGGCCGGGCCTTTGGGGAGCATTGCGTTTCGCCCGACGCAGATGGTCGTCTCGCCGCGCGGCAACGGTGGTTTCAATCCTGGCGTACCAGGCGTGTTCCCCGTCAACCAAGTTGGACCGCAAGCGGCGGGCAATCCCAGCAACGACCCTAAATCGGTGTACGTGATTGAATCAGCGCTTGGCCCCGGCTTGCTGCTTTCCGTTGCACCACTAGCTGGCGCCAATATGCGGATCGAAACGCAAGCCACCGGCGGGCAGAACGTCTTCTTTCGTTTGCTGCCAACCGACAGTGGTTATGTCTCAATCGTGCCGATGCAAGATCGGGGGCTCGCGATCGGGATGGCGACCGGCTTGGCCGGGAACCAGGGGAACGCTCAACTGTTCGATCGTCGGATGGGCGGTGGCGATGCGATGCAGTTCCGCATCGTCCCCGACAACGCTGGCTTCGTGACGCTTGAACTGCGAGCGAATCGCGATTTTGTCATCGACGTCGTGAAGCCACGCGGTGGTCGCCCTGCCAGTGTTGGCGTCTTCACGCGTCATGGTTTGCAAAATCAGTTGTTCCGCCTGCAGCGAGTTGGCGCGATGGGGAACCTGCCACCGGGCGGCGTCCCGCAGCCAGTCGGCAATCCCGTTGCGCCGGTGCTAATTTCGAAGACGGTCGAGCCGAATCCGCCGCTGACGCCGGTTCAGGTTCAATTATCGAACTCTCACTCCAACGAGTTGTGGGTTCTCGTTACCGATTTACGCGATCCCGACAACTTGCAGCGGCTGAAGATCCCGACGGGAGAGTCTCGGCCTGCGACGTTCGAACGCGATCCGGGATCTCGAGTTGTTAGTCGGTTCGAGGTTTTGCAGCCCAACGGAATGCGGGTTCGTGAAGAATCGGTCGTCGATTTGCCGCCGCAGCCGCTCTACGACATCAGCGTCTACGAGATGATACCGCAATCGGTCTACATCGATCGAACTCAGCCCGGATCGGCACCGGAGGTTCAACACGCCCCTCGAAGCGTTGGCTTTTTCCAAGTGCCAGCGACTTTTGAAGGGGGCCGCAGCGACGTCTATCGAGCTGCCAAGCGGCAGAACAATTCCGGCGGCGTGCGAAGGCTGGAACTCAAGGATTGGGATCAGGCCGATCCATTGACCGGCGATGTGTTAGATCGGGGCACCTCGCCGCGCTGAACATCATTGAGCGTCTGAACCGCAACGCCAGGCGGTGTGCTTGCATGGGGATTCCTTTGAGTGGGTGCGTGTCGCTCGTTGGAAGTGTTGTGTGTGAGGTGCTGCATGTGTTTTATGTCGTAGGCCACGTTCATTTAGTTAGACACGCCTCGCCTGCTGTCCATGTGTATATGAAAGTGTGGGATACCACCTTTTGGATCGGTGGTAGGTGTTAAAGCAGGCTGTTTTGAGACGCTTCGCTGATGCCATAACGTGACATCAGTTCACCTAAGGGCCGGTGTTGCGGGGGAGTTCTTGTCATTGCGTTTTTAAAAGTATTGACTCTGTATTTTTTGTCGCATCTAATCGGACAAGGCGTTAACGGATCGTTTCATCGACGATTCGCATCGCAATCGCGATCTAATCCACGCGCCTCTTCTGTTTCATCTACGTATTGGGAGTCA